>NZ_LMME01000033.1:0-304681 GCF_001422125.1 Methylobacterium sp. Leaf85
CCCTCCCCCCTCTGCGGGGGAGGGTGGCCCTCGCGTGAGCGAGGGTCGGGCCCTCCCCCCTCTGCGGGGGAGGGTGGCCCTCGCGTGAGCGAGGGTCGGGAGAGGGGAGCGCCATCTCCGGAGAGGTCGCCCCCTCTCCCGCCTGCTCCGCAGGCACCCTCCCCCGCAGAGGGGGGAGGGTTCATGATCGGCGTCGCGTCAGGCGCGGAATCGGCCCGCAACATCGGGGCAAGCCCCGCTCACGCCAATTCCCGCGCCAGGCTCGCCGGCAGGAACAGGCGCGTCTGCGCCTCGATCTCGGCGCGGAGTTGATCGGCGCCGGGGCAGGCGGGGATCACGTCCACGGC
Source organism: Methylobacterium sp. Leaf85 (assembly GCF_001422125.1). NCBI lineage: Bacteria > Pseudomonadati > Pseudomonadota > Alphaproteobacteria > Hyphomicrobiales > Methylobacteriaceae > Methylobacterium > Methylobacterium sp. Leaf85. Next base: position 348 of record NZ_LMME01000033.1, read on the forward strand.
TTCGCGCACGAGGCGCTTGAGGCGCGCGAGCGCGCCGGCCATGCCGAGCAGGGCGGCGGCGTTGGGCCGGCCCAGCGTGGCGTCGCGGCCCACCGGCTTGCCGATCTCTTCCTGGCGGCAGGCGACGTCCCGCAGGTCGTCGGCGACCTGATAGGCCTCGCCGAGGCATTCCCCCAGAAGCCGCCACGGGAGCGCCTGAGCGCCCGCCGCCGCCGCGCCGGTGACGGTGGCCGCCGCGAACAGCGCGCCGGTCTTGGCCTGCTGGTACTCGGTGAGCCCCACATGGCGCTCCGATTCCCAGGCCTGCCCCGCGGCGATGCCGTTGGGCGAACCGGCCGCGCGGGCGACGAGGCCGACGAGGGCGGCGAGCCGGGCCGGCGAGCGCGCAGCACCCCGCGCCAGGGTCTCGAAAGCGGAGACGATGAGCGCATCCCCGGTCAGCACCGCCAGGGGCTCGCCGAAGGCGGCATGGACCGAGGGTTTCTGCCGCCGCATCGGCGCATCGTCGAAACAGGGCAGGTCGTCATGGACCAGGGAGGCGCAGTGGATGAGTTCGATCGCCGCCGCCGCCGCGTCGGAGGCCGCCGGATCGTCGTCGCCGCAGGCCCTCGCCACCGAGAGGCAGAGCCGGGGCCGGATGCGGTGGCCACCGGGAAAGACCGCGTAGCGGATGGCCTCGGCCAGGAGCGGCGGCGCGCCGGGCGCCTCCGCATGGGCGACGGCAGCGTCGAGAGCCTGCTCGATCCGGCGGTTGGCATCCATGGCGCCACTCCCTGGTGTCTTTTCGTATTGCCATTGCAAAGTGTCAGATAATATTGACACTCGTCAAGGCAGAAACGGGTGACACAGTGGCGGCACAGCGGGTTGCGGTGATCGGAGCGGGGATCGGCGGGCTGGTGGCGGCCCTGCGCCTCGCCCATGCGGGGCTCGACGTCACCGTGCTCGAACGCGCGGCCGCGCCCGGCGGCAAGATGCGCAGCGTCCCGGCGGACGGGGCGCAGGTGGAGGCCGGTCCCACCGTCTTCACCATGCGCTGGGTCTTCGAGGAGATCTTTTCGGAATGCGGCGCCGACCTGGCGGACCGCGTGGAGCTCAGCCCGGCCTCCATCCTCGCCCGCCATGCCTGGGGGGCCGACCAGCGCCTCGACCTGTTCGCCGATCCCGAAGCCTCGGCAGCGGCGATCCGGGCCTTCGCCGGCCCCCGCGAGGAGGACGGCTACCGGCGCTTCCGCGCCCGCGCTGCGGAGGTCTACGGCACGCTGGAAGGGCCGTTCATCCGGGGCGAGCGGCCGAGCCCGGTCGATCTCGGCCGCCGCGTCGGCCTGTCGGGCCTCGGCGGTCTGCTGCGCATCCAGCCCTTCACCACCCTGTGGGGGGCGCTCGGCGAATACTTTCGCGATCCCCGCCTGCGCCAGTTATTCGGGCGCTACGCCACCTATTGCGGCTCCTCGCCCTTCGAGGCCCCGGCGACGCTGATGCTGGTGGCGCATGTGGAGAGCCAGGGCGTCTGGCACGTGGAGGGCGGTCTCAGTCGCCTCGCCGCCATCATCGCCGATCTCGCCGAGGAGCGTGGCGCCCGCATCCGCTATCGCGCCGAGGTGGCCGCCATCGCGGTGGAGAACGGGCGCGGCATCGTCGGTGTCGACCTCGCCGATGGCGAGCGGATCGCGGCCGATCTCGTGGTGGCCAATGCCGATGCGGCGGCCCTCGGCGCGGGCCTGTTCGGATCGCGTGCGGCGCGGGCCGTGGAGGCTGTGCCGTCGAAAGCCCGCTCGCTCTCGGCGGTGACGCTCTGCGCGAAGGCCAAAACTTCCGGCTTCCCGCTGGTGCGGCACAATGTGTTCTTCTCGGGCGATTACGCGAACGAATTCGCGGAGCTCCGCGCCGGTCGGCTCCCGTCCGACCCCACAATCTATGTCTGCGCGCAGGACCGCGCCGACGACGATTCGGCCCTCGACCGACCCGAGCGCCTGCTCTGCCTCGTCAACGCCCCGGCCCTCGGCCTCGAACGCCCCCTCGCCCCCACGGAGATCGCCACATGCGAGACCAATCTGCGTCGCAAGCTGACGGAATGCGGGCTGACGATCGAGGCGACGCCCGGGACGGTGACCACCGATCCGGCGGGGTTCGAGCGGCTGTTTCCGGCGACGGGGGGCGCCCTCTACGGCAGGGCCTCGCACGGCTGGATGGCCTCGTTCAAGCGTCCGGGCGCCAGGACGGCGCTGCCGGGGCTGTATCTCGCGGGGGGCAGCGTCCATCCGGGGCCTGGGGTGCCGATGGCGGCGCAATCGGGGCGGATCGCGGCGGACAGCCTGCTGGCCGATCTCGCCGCGAAGGGCCGCGCTTCGACACGCCGGTTGCCCGGGACGGTTACGTCTGGTGGTATGTCGACGCCCTGAGCGAGGACGGCCGCCAGGGGCTCACGATCATCGCCTTCATCGGCAGCGTGTTCTCGCCCTATTACGCCCTGGACCTCAGCCGCGACCCGTTCGACCACTGCACCATGAACGTCGTGCTCTACGGGGAGCGCGCCAACCGCTTCTGCATGACCGAGCGCGGCCGGGATTCGCTGAGGCGGGACGCGTCGCAGATCCGCATCGGCCCGAGCGGTCTCGCCTGGGACGGCACCACCCTCACCATCACCCTCGACGAGGTGACGGCGCCGATCCCCTCGCGGGTGCGCGGCACGATCCGCCTGCGCCCCAACGGCTTCACGCGGGACACCTTCACCCTCGACGCCGACGGCCGGCACCGCTGGTGGCCGATGGCGCCCTCCTCCCCCGTGGAGGTGACCCTCGACGCCCCGAGCCTGTCCTGGCGCGGCACCGCCTATTTCGACACCAACCACGGCGACACCGCTTTGGGCCGGGATTTCAGCGATTGGACCTGGTGCCGGGCCGACCTCAAGGACGGGTCGGCGATCCTCTACGACGTGCGCCGCCGCGACGGCAGCCTCCAGAACCTCTCCCTGCGCTTTGCCGCCGACGGCGCCCGCCGCGACATCCGCCCGCCCCTCCCCGCCGCTCTGCCGCCGACGCGGTTCTGGCGCATGCCCCGCGCCACCCGCAGCGACGACGGGGCGTCGAGCGTTGTCCGCACCTTCGAGGACACCCCGTTCTACGCCCGCTCACTCCTCGCCTCGACCCTCGACGGCGAGAGCGTGCGCCCGGTCCACGAGAGCCTGTCCCTCGACCGATTCCGCAACCCGCTGGTGCAGTTCATGCTGCCGTTCCGGATGCCGCGGCGGGTGGGGTGATGGGGGAGGCCGTACGCATTGGGTTGGCCTCGAACATTGTCCCCATCGGAGAGGTCTCTCAGGCGACGGCCACCCCGCCATCCGCCATTCGGGTCACCGGCCGGACTGTGTCATCCAGGCAACATGCGCCTTGCTATGATACATGTCTGGAATGTTTCCAGGATTAAAATCGGAAACAATTTTTCCAAATGTTAAGAGAGCATTGGCTGCTTGTTTCGATTCATTCTTAGAATCAATAAAAAATAAAGACCAGGAAAGGTTAGTTCGCCCGCTTGCTATTCCGTCGACCGGTCATGAAGGGACTGTGCATGCCCATAATCTGAATTGAGGGCATAAAATCAGTACAACACGAACCCTCGATCGGGCGACACGACAATGAACACCGGAGCAGCATCGCGGTTCCTTGCAACCCTCCTGTGTAGCACGGTGCTGGCACCGGCCGCGCGGTCGCAACCGGCCGTCCCCGCAGGTGACACCGCGGTGACCCTCGACCAGCTCAGCGTCGAGGGCCTGCGCGGCAACACGGTGGGCTACCTGAGCCGTTCCAGCCGCAGCGCGACCAAGACCGACACGCCGCTCATCGACACGCCGCAATCCGTGACGGTGATCTCGCAGCAGCAGATCCGCGATCAGGGCATGCAGTCCATCGGGGAGGCCGTCCGCTACGTTCCGGGCGTCATCCCGCACCAGGGTGAGGGCAACCGCGACGACGTCGTCATCCGCGGGCAGCGCTCCAACGCCGATTTCTACGTCAATGGCGTGCGCGACGACGTGCAGTACTTCCGCGACCTTTACAACACGCAGCGCATCGAGGTGCTGAAGGGCCCGAACGCCCTCGTGTTCGGCCGTGGCGGCGGTGGCGGCGTCATCAATCGCGTCCTGAAGGAGGCCGACGGCGTTCCGGTCCGCGAGATCGTGGCCCAGGGTGGTCAGTTCGGCAACAAGCGCGTCGCAGTCGATGTGGGCGACCGGGTCAACGAGAACGTCTTCTTCCGCCTGAACGGCATGGTCGAGGATACAGGCACTTACCGCGACTTCGTCGACGTCCGGCGCTACGGCGTCAACCCGACCATGACCTTCCTCCTGAGCCCGGTCACGACGCTCAAGCTGTCCTACGAGTATTTCCACGACGAGCGGAACACGGATCGCGGTATTCCCTCCCAATTCGGGCGCCCATACCGCTACAAGCAGAACGTGTCGACGTATTTCGGCAATCCGGACCTGAGCTACGCCCACATCGAAGCCAATATCGCCACCGCGACCCTCGACCACCTGTTCGAATCCGGCGTGGCGCTCCACAGCACCCTGCGCTTCGCCGATTATCAGAAGTTCTATCAAAATGTGTTTCCGGGCGGCTCGGTCAATGCCGCGGGCACGGCCGTCAACATCACGGCGTACAACAACGCGACGCCGCGGACGAACTACTTCAGCCAGAACGACTTCACCTACAAGTTCGAAACCGCGGGCTTGCGGCATACGCTGCTGGCCGGGTTCGAACTCGGTTATCAGGAGGGCCGCGCCTTCCGCGAGGAGGGGTTCTTCGCCAACGGGACGCAGACCCTCGTGGTCAACCCGCTCAGCCCCGTCACCCGCGCACCGGTCAGCTTCCGCAACACCACCGGCAACAACACGCGCTACGACCTCGGGCTGGCGGCGGTCTACGCCCAGGACCAGATCGAGATCGGACCGCACCTGCAGTTCATCGGCGGCCTGCGCTACGACCATTTCGACTTCACGTCGAACAACCTGAACGCGCGGGCTCCGGTCCCGGTGCAGACCAACCGCATCGACGACCTGCTATCGCCGCGCGCCGGCGTGGTGGTGAAGCCCTTCGAAAATCTCGCCATCTACGGCAGCTACAGCGTCTCCTACCTGCCCTCGGCGGGGGACCAATTCGGTTCCCTGTCCCCGGGCCTCGCCATCGCGCAGCCCGAGCGGTTCGAAAACGCCGAATTCGGCGTCAAGTACGATGTCTCCCCGGTGCTCCAGCTCACGGGCGCCTTGTACAACCTGGACCGCTACAACCAGCGCATCGCCGATCCGAACCGGCCCGGCTTCTTCCTCACGTCAGGGCAGACGAACACGCAGGGCGCGGAGATCGGCGCCAACGGCTTCGTTACGGATTGGTGGCAGGTCGCGGGCGGCTACGCCTTCACCGATGCCCGCATCGTCAGCAACGTCTCGAGCACCATCGTGTCGGGCAACACCGTCGGCCTGGTGCCCTTCAACGCCTTCACGCTCTGGAACAAGTTCGAGGTCTCGCCGGAATTCTCCTTCGGCATCGGCTACATCCAGACCGGGCACGCCTTCGCCTCGTCGGACAACAGCGTGCGGCTTCCGGGCATCACGCGGTTCGACCTCGGCCTGTTCTACCGGGTGAACGAGTTCTGGCGGGCGCAGATCAACATCGAGAACCTGTTCGACCGGCACTACATCGCCACCGCCGACGGCAACAATAACATCAGCCCCGGCGCGCCGCGCCTGATCCGGGCGCAGATCATCGCGCGGTTCTGAGCGGACATAGCGTCGTCGACCGATGTCTTCGACGCTATGCGCTCGCAGGTCCGCGTGTAACGTGCGATTCCGCCGTATCCGGTAAGGTCCCCGGTGCGGTGGCAGGCGAGAGACCCTCGTTCCCGAAGGCCCTGAGTTCGTATGAGAGCTCGGGTCTTCGCCGGCCGTTCCGTCGCATCCGAACAATCGCTTGGGCCGCGCTTCGCGAAGCCCATTTGGCGAGGATGAACGGTATCGTCGTCGGGATCGACGAATTCAAGAATCGGCTGGATGGGATGTTGGGGGGCCCTGCAGCGCGAGCGCGCCGGTCGCTTCGACGTCGCGACAGAGCGTCTCGCCTGCGCCGCCAGCCTCATGGGCGCCAATGCCCTCAACAATCCGGGACGAGGATAGGATCTCAAACAGGCTTCGACATAATGACGACCCAGCGTTCCGGGTTCTGGTTGGCCTTCGGGCCGTCGTTCTTGCCATTCTCATGGTGAACCGACCCACCGAAAGACGGGCCGTCGCTCACGGCCCCGCCAGCGAGGCCGGCCCACTCACCCCTTCCCCATCGAACCGCACCCGCGCCGCCTCGATCTCCGCATGGCTCCGTTCCGCCCAGCGGACGAGGGCCGCCAGGGGCTCCATGAGTGTGCCGCCGAGAGCGGTCAGGCGATACTCCACGCTGGGCGGCTTGGTCGGGTAGACCGTGCGGGCGATGTAGCCGTCGCGTTCGAGGTCGCGCAGGGTCTGGGTCAGCATCCGTTTCGAGAGGTCGGGGATCAGCCGGAGGATCGCGCTGAACCGGTGCGGGCCGCCGGCCAGCGCGGTGAGGATCAGGATCGACCATTTGTCGCCGGTCCGGTCCAGCACGTTGCGGACGGGGCAGCGGGCGGCCTCGAACGCTTTCGTCCGCCAGCCCGCGAAGGTCTGCGCCAATTCGGCCTGAGCCGGTGCGGGGGCGGTTCCCTCGGCGTCACCTTGTCCCAAAATCCTGCCTCCTTCACAGCCGATGCGGTCTCAACTAGTTCCCTTGTACCGAAAGTGAACCCTGGGTAAGCCCGCCATGTCCGACACCCCTCATCCGACGATCTTCGTCACCGGCGCCTCCGGTCAATTGGGGCGCTTCGTCATCGCGGCTCTGCTGGAGCGTGTGCCGGCCGGCGCCGTCGTGGCGGGTGTGCGGTCCCTGGAGAGCGAGGCCGCCCAGGCCCTGCGAGACCGGGGCGTCGCCGTGCGGGTGGCCGATTACGCGCGGCCCGAGACCCTGGTCGAGGCTTTCCGGGGCATCGAGCGCCTGCTGCTGATCTCCTCGAGCGAGGTCGGCCGGCGCGTCGCCCAGCATGGGAACGTCGTCGCGGCGGCGAAGGCGGCCGGGATCGGCCGGCTCGTCTATACCAGCCTCCTTCATGCCGACACCTCGCCGATCAATCTGGCCGGGGAGCATCGCGCCACGGAGGCCGCCATCGCCGCCTCAGGCCTGCCGGCGACGATCCTGCGGAACGGCTGGTACACGGAGAACTACACCGCCTCGATCCCCGGCGCGCTCGCCGGCGGCGCGTTCCTCGGCAGCGCCGGGGCGGGCCGGATCGCCTCCGCCGCGCGGGCCGACTTCGCCGAGGCCGCCGCCCTCGTGCTCACCGGCGACGGCCATGAGGGGCGGACCTACGAACTGGCGGGCGACGCGGCCTATACCCTGGCCGATCTCGCCGCCGAACTCTCGCGCCAGACGGGCCGCGACATCCCCTACCGGGACCTGCCGCAGTCGGACTATGCGTCGCTGCTCAAGAGCTTCGGCCTGCCGGACGTCCTGGCCGATTCCCTCGCCGCGTGGGATGTGGACGCCGCGCACGGCGCCCTGTTCGACGAGGGCCGCCAGCTCTCGACGCTCATCGGCCGCCCGACGACGCCATTGTCCGCCAGCATCGCCGCCGCGCTGGGGTGAGGCCGGCGCCTCGGATCATGCCGTCTCCGGACGATCCATGTGGTCTCGGATGAGCGCGGGTCCCCTCTCCTAGTGGTGAAAATCCGACGTTTGGTACCCGCTGCCGGGGCTGCTTTCGACCCATCTCGGACGTTAGGGATGGGTACCATCCGTCAGATCTGGACCACTAGGAGGAGAGGGACAGGGTGAGGTGCGAGACCTCTCCGGAGATGGACCACACCTCACCCCAGCCCTCTCCTTCCAGGAGAGGGAGCCCGTCGCGCCTCGAGTTGAAACTTCTTGGATAGAGGAACGGCTGTCGAGCGGATGTGTGAATCCGGTAGCCCCAAAGGGGATGGGAACGCCCTCAACCGGCGGGATCGTCCGGGGGGCGGCGGGCGGCGGCGTCCCGGTCCTTGGCGATGCTGCGCCGGACGACGATGAGCTGCCACAGGGCCAGGCCCAGCGCGAGGGCGAAGACGAGGCCGATGTCGAAGGCGGCGAAGAGCCGGTCGCTCACGAGGGGGCGGGCGCGCGGCCGAGCGCCTCGCGCTCGCGCAGGGTCTCCACCAGGTCGAGCACCTGCGCCACCTGCGCCGGCACGTTCCACCAGGGCGGAATCCGGGGCGCCATCGACGGAAGCGCGGCCACCGCCTCGATCAGGAACAGGATTTCCGGCAGGGGTGTTTCACGCAAGGCAGCCCTGTCGTCCGTCGAGACCAGGGCGCGGGCGAGGAGTGTGAGTTTCCTGCGCCCGTCCACGCGGGCGCGGCGGGAGACCGAATCGTAGCCGGCCCGCTCCACCTCGCGGCCGATCTCGGCATAGATCAGCCGCGCCGCGCGGATCGCCGGGCGGCAGGCGGGGGGCAGGCCGGCGATGCCGGATTCCGAGCGCGCGTAGAGAAGCTCCGCCGCCGCCAGCAGGCGCGCCACGACGCCGCCGAGGGCGGGCGTGAATGCGGGGGCGCGCAGGAACGCGTCCGGGTCGATCCCCGCCTCCCTCAGCCAGGCGCGCGGCAGGTAGAGCCGGCCCGCCCGCGCGTCCTCGCCGACATCGCGGGCGATGTTGGTGAATTGCATGGCGATGCCGAGGTCGCAGGCGCGGGCGAGCACGTCGGGATCGCGCACGCCCATGACCAGAGTCATCATCGCCCCCACCGAGGCGGCCACCCGCGCCGCATAGGCGGTGAGGTCGGCAAGCGTCTCGTAGCGCTGCCCGGCCGCGTCCCAGGCGAGGCCCTCGATCAAGGCGGCGGGCAGCGCCTGGGGGATGGCGTGATCGGCAACGATGTCGGCCAGCGCCCGGTCCGCCGGGGCGTCGCAGGGCTGTCCGTCATAGGCGCGGGCGAGGCGCATCCGCAGCCGCGCCACGGCGGGGCGGCGCCCGCTTTCGGCGACGTCGTCCACCGCATCGTCGGAGAGGCGGCAGAAGGCGTAGAGCCCGTAGGCCGGCCGGCGGATGGAGGGCGGCAGCAGGGCGGAGGCGGCAAAGAAGCTGCGCGACCCGGTGCGGATCGCCGCCCGGCAGGCGGCATGATCGGCCGCCTCCGCATGGGGGATCGCCCAGAGGGGCGGCCGAAGTAAGTCAAGCGAAGACGCGCGCATCCGGCACCACGGTATCGAGAATTCGGGCGGAGGAGAGGACGCCGGGCAGGCCGGCGCCGGGATGGGTGCCGGCCCCCACGAGGAAGAGCCGCGCCACGTCCTCGGAGGCGTTGTGCGGCCGGAACCAGGCCGATTGGGTCAGCACCGGTTCGAGGCCGAAGCCCGAGCCGCGAAAGCTCAGGAAATCGGCCGCGAAATCCCCCGGATGGGTCACTTTCGAGGTCACGATGCTCTCCGACAGGCCCGGCATCACGGTGGCCTCGAGATGGCGTTCGATGGCGCGGCGATAGGGCTCCCCCTCCGCCGTCCAGTCCTGGCCGCCGGCGAGGTTGGGCACCGGGGAGAGCACGTAGAACGCATCGCAGCCGGGCGGCGCCAGCAGCGGATCGGTGGCGGTGGGGCGGTGCAGGTAGAGGCTGAAATCCTTCGACAGCACCTTGCGCCGGAAGATGTCGTCGATGAGCCCGCGATAGCGCGGCCCCATCAGGATGGTGTGGTGGGCGATATCCGGGAAGGTCCGGTTCGTGCCGAAATACCAGACGAACAGGCCCATGGAGGAATGCGACCGGTCGAGCCGGCGGTCGGTCCAGCGCCGCCGCACCCCGTCGGGCAGGAGGGTGCGGTGGGTGAAGGCGGAATCGGCGTTGGAGACGACGATGTCGGCGGCGATGCGCTCGCCCGAGGCGAGGGCGACGCCGGTGGCGGCCCCGTTCTCCACCAGGATGCGCGAGACCTCCGCGCCGCAGCGGAGCGCCCCGCCCTGCCCCCGGATCAGCCCGGCGAGCCCGTCCACCAGGCGGCCGGTGCCGCCGAGCGCGAAATGCACGCCCCAGCGCCGTTCGAGATGGGCGATGAGGCAGTAGATCGCGCTCGCCCGGAACGGGCTGCCGCCGATGAGGAGCGGGTGGAAGCTGAAGATCGTCCGCAGGCGCTCGTCGCGGATGTAACTCGCCACCACGTCGTAGACGCTGCGATGCCCGCCCAGCCGCACCAGATCGGGCATGATCCGCAGCATGTCCGAGACCGACGTGAAGGGCACGTGGCCGAGCCGCTCGAACCCGACCTCGCAGATCGCCCGCGAGCGCTCCATGAAGCGCTCGTAGCCGGCCACATCCCCGGGCGAGAACCGCGCGACCTCCTCGCGCATGGCGTCGAGATCGCCGCTGTAATCGAAGGTCGCGCCGTCTTCGAAGCGGATGCGGTAGAACGGCAGCATCGGCGCGAGGACGACATCGTCCTCCATGCGCCGCCCGCACAGGGTCCAGAGTTCCTCGAACAGGAACGGCGCGGTGACGATGGTCGGCCCGGCATCGAAGGTGAAGCCGTCCTGCCGATGCACCCGCGCCCGCCCGCCGGGCTGGTCCAGCCGTTCCAGCACCGTGACCCGGTAGCCCCGCGCCCCGAGCCGGATCGCGGCGGCCAGCCCCCCGAAGCCACTGCCGATCACCACCGCATGGGGGCGCTTGGCCGGCCGGGACGAGGAGGTCGGCACATCGCAGAGTGTCAACATAGGGTGACACTATCAGGGGAAATTGGGGAGGCAAGGGGTGATTTGTGGGGGGCGTGTGGATGTGTTTGGTTGGGTCTTGGTCTACAGTTTAATTTTGGCCACTGATCACTCCCGACCTTTCTCGGCCATCCAACAAATCCGTGCGGCGCCGTCGAAGCTGGTGTTGCAAAGCGAAGTGCTAAAATCTGTTTATAGGTCATTGTGGTGACTTGAAGGTTGATTAAATCAAATCATATTTTGCATAAATTCAGTCGTCAGGCCATTTCAAAGTAAAAATATTAGTGATATTGAATGCGATTGCTTTTTTATAGATCGAAAATTGTTTAATATCTAGAAACCTAACACCTTTCCAATGCTTCGAACGCCCCCCTCAAGCGCTCTGCCCGCCTTTACCGCCTCGTTGTTTGGTCCGGGACCGTTTCTTAGGTCGTTCAGCCCATTATTAATGTGGCGGATCACTTCATGATTTGGGCCCGGTGCCAGAACGTTGTTCTGCCAAAACTCATAGGCATGGTAGGCAACGCTGTTTTCGCCGAGGGAGCGCCGCATCTGATCATCAACGCTTCGCAAGAAACGGCGGTACTCATTATTTGGGCCAAAGCAGCCCTGATTTGTGGCGATGCCGTGCTCCCAGCACTTGGTTAGCTCTCGCTCAAGCAGACGTCCACCGGTGCAGACTGCAAAAGCTTTGGGATTGCCGCCAGTGGACATCGCACACGACAGGGCAATCTGCTGTTCTGGAGTAAGGTCTTTAGCGAGAGCACATACAACCGCCGTTTTAGGGTCGCCCTTGTTCTTTGTTACGCATCCCATGTAATATCGCTCGTTTTGCCCAAGCGTATTATTGCCGATACACTGAGTGATATCCCACTCGTCATTGTCATCTTGCTTAGCGCAGTCGCTTACCTCTTTAAAGCGGTCGTAACTGCGAGCGAGGTCTTGATTACCCGTCGAGCACACCAGCGCACGCCCACTGTCGTCAGCATGATCTTCCAAGCACTGCTTTGTCAGCCGGTATTCCCGAGGCATCGCACGATCAACGAGGCACTCGAAGAACGCATCTTGCTGATCGCTTTGGGCATAGCACTGCCGTAACTGCTGTTCGTCAGGAAGTGGGGGCCGGGCGAGCTGAATGCCAGGATGGAGGCCTGCGGGTAACGAGCCGCCTGGTGCGCGAGGGATATTAACTTGAAGGGTTGGATTTAACTGCCCAAAACCGGCCTGTGCGGGATCCATCGGCGGGAGCGCGGGGCCGGCGATGATCGGTGGGCAGGTGAGGGCACCCGGCGAGCCACAAGGGAGGCCGGCTATACACGCAGGGAACGGCGGAGCACCGCAGGCTGGGGCCACTGGGAAAGGTGGCCAAGGATATCCAGGGGGAGGCGGGCACTGAATCGTTCCCGGCTGTCCGCATGCGCGTGCTTGTGGGCAGGGGGCCTGCCCGGAGCCACCGCAAAATGGCATGCCCGAGGACGCAGAACTTGATCCGCCTCCTCCTAGCGCTGTCATGCCGCCCGGCTCGCCAAGGCATGGGCCACCCTGCATGCACGTGATGAATGTTGTCGTGTCGACAACGAGGCCGCCTGTGCAAATCTGCATCATCGGCGTGTTGATCGCGCCAGCTTGCCAGCACTGCGCAATCCGCTGTCGCGCCGACAGCATCTGTGCATCAGCCGGCGAGGGCCATGTGGGAATAAAAGCGCTTAGCAGTAAGAGGAGCATTGCGCGAACATGGCACGACATAATGAACCCTCGTGTTGTTCGACCGGTTTGTCTCTTAAATGCCGCTGACGCGTTTATGCGCAGTTCAGGCACTTTCGCTTGCAAGCAATGACCTGACAAGCCCTCATCCACAGGGATATTTGCTAATCATCTTTCTCCAGCGCATGTCGCTACACAGGTTCGCAAGTGTCTGAGGGGTATCTACGGCAAATGGATAACATCAAAATATCGAATAGAGATGATGTTAACATCTAATTATGCAGTATAAATCCTAAATAGATTAATTTAAAGCATGTAACATATATTATTATTCAATGAAAATATAGTATTCTAGCTAAATTTGCTGTAATAGTGTGCGCCTAATTACTTAAAGGATAGATATATTTAAGATTTTAGAAAATTTACTTGGTAAAATAGTAAACTCTGTGTTAATTTCCGCCCTGTTTCTAGTATGTATTAAGTAATTTTAGATTATTACAAGCGAAGATATGCGTCAGGCTGAATATATTGGGTCAGTCGCAGTCGTTCAGCGCCATTTCGCTGAAATTCCGCTTACAGGCCAAGACATAGCAATGGCTTCCGTCTACTAAAGACCCCACCCTCGAATCCAAAACTGAGACACCGTCTACATTTCGTCACGGCAATGCGGTGGCGGGGGCGGCATGCCCTCTCGTCAAAACCATCGCCCCAAAAATCACCTCCGCCACCTTCTCCGGCGCTTCCTCGTGCGCGAGGTGGCCGAGGCCGCGGAGCAGCTCCACGCGGGCGTGGGGCAGGCGTGTCTTCAGGGCGAAGGCGGTGTCGGGGGCGATGGCCTTGTCCTCGCTGCCGACCACGAGGAGCGTCGGGGTGGCGAGGCGGGGGATGGCGCGGTCGAGGGTGGCGAGGTCCCAGTTCGCCATCATGCCGAGCGCCCCGGCCACGTGGCCGGGTGTGCGGAACAGGCGTCGGTAGAGATCGAGCCCCTGTGGATCGAGGCGGGAGCCGGTGCCGCGAATCAGGCGCTCCACCGCCGGGCGGTCGGCGGTCCAGGCGAAGAGTTTGGGGGTGACCGGGTTGAGGAAGAGCAGCCTTGCCATGCTGGGGAACAGCACCGAGGCGAGGCCGGGAAACGGGGTGAGCGCGCCGTTGAGCGCCACCAGGAGGTCGGGCGCGATCCGCCCGTCGAGGCAGAGCCGGACCAGGATCGCCGCCCCCGCCGAATGGCCGACGACCAGGGTCGGGCGCAGGGCGAGGCTGTCGAGGAGGTCGCCCACGGCCGAGGCCATCCCCGGCAGGGAGAGTCTTGCGGCGGGGAGCGGGTCGGTGAAGCCGTGGCCCGGCAGGTCCGGGGCGAGAACCCGGAACCGCGTCGCCAGGAGGGGCATCAGCCCGCGCCAGGAATGGGTGGCGGCCCCCGTGCCGTGGAGGAGTAGCACGGTCGGTGCCCCGTCCTCCCCCATCTCCTGGATGTGCCAGTTGAGGCCGGAGGCCGTGACGAAGCGGCTCGCCTCCCGGTGCGGCCAGTCGGCGCCCTCGCGCTCCCAGCGGGGTCGTTCGGCGGGCGCGCGCATGCTGGAACCCCTATCCTCGCGCCGACCGGATCGCGGCGCTCATCGCCCCAGCATCGGCATGGGGCAGGGGCAGATAGCGCGCCCCCATGGCGGCGGCGAGGCGGCGTGCCGACTCCTGCGGCCTCGGGGCGGTGTCGATGAGGATGGCGCGGACATCCGCCTCGCGGAAAAGGCGGGCGGCTTTGAGCGAATCCTCGCCCGCGCGCTCCCGCCCGGCGATTCCAGAGCGGGCGACGTTGGCCCGTCCATCGGTGAGCATCACCACCACCGGCGTCCCGCCGCCGCGCCTGACCCCGAGGGCCACCTGGCCGGCGGCGTCGATGCCGGCGGCGAGCGGCGTCCCGCCGCCTCCGGGCAGGGCGGCGAGCCCGCGCCGCGCCCGCACCAGGGAGCGCGTCGGCGCGAGGACCAGCTCCGCGCCCGCACCCCGAAAGGCGACGAGGGCGACTTTGTCCCGCCGCGTATAGGCCTCGGCGAGGAGGAGCTCGACGGCGCCCTTGGCCTCGGCCAGCCGCTCCAGGGCGGAGGAGCCGGAGGCGTCCACGGTGAAGATCGTCGTGGTCTCGGTCCGCTGCCGGAACCGGGTGATTCGGATGTCGTCGGGGCGGATCATGAGACAGGTGCCGCCCCCCTCCGCCCGCCGGCGGATGCCCTGCCAGGGGGCTGCGGCGCGCAAGGTCGCGATGAGATCGAGCCGGCCCCGGCGGGGATCGCCCGGCCGCGCCCCCATGGGCCGGCCGGAGCGGGCGGAGACGGCCTTCGCCCCGGCCTTGCCGGCCCTCGGCATCCGCAGGCGCGGGCCGTCCCGCAGCAGCAGCGCCAGGAGCCCGGCGGGAATCGCGGCGCGGGCGGCCTCGACGATGCGGTCGTCGGGGGTGGACGCGGTGCCCTCCTCCGGGTCGGGGCCGGGGGCCGCCCCGTCCGGGGGCGGCGGCGTCTCCGGCGCGCCCTCCTCCCGCTCCTCCTCCTCGGGGGACGACTCGCGTTCCGGCAGGCGGGTGGCGCGGTGGCCGAGGACGAGGCGCGCGGCCTCCCGCACATCCGCCTCGGTGATCTCGGCGCGCCCGTCGAGCCGGGCGAGGAGGCGGGCGACCCGGAGGGCGAGGAGCGGCGCGCGTAAGGAATCGATGCCGAGCCGGGCCGCGACCTCGCTCAGTTCCGCGACGGGGTCGTGGTCGCTTCGCCCACCGCCATGCGGCGGCTTGTCGGATTCCGGCGAAAGGCCGTCGCATGGCGGTCGAAGCACCGGTCGCATGGCGCTCGGCGGCACGCTCGTGAGGTCGAGATGGAAGGCCAGCCGATCGGCGAGAGCCGCCGGGGCGGCCTCGTCCTCGCCGATCCCCTCGTCGAGGAGGACGAGCCCGAACCTCGCCGGCCGGGTCTCCGCCAGCCCGTCCCGCTCCACCCTCAGCCGCCCGGTATCGAGGGCGGCGGCGAGATGCGCGGCGGTGCCCTGCCCCATCCGCTCGGCCATCGCGGCCACGAGAAGTCCCCCATGGGCCTCGGCCAGCAGCCCGGCCTGGGCCACCGGCCGCCCGGCGGAGAGCGTCGCCGCGAGGTCGAGCCCGCCGACGAGCCGGTCCTCGGCGATGCCCGCCGGCATTCGCCGTAACGGCTTGCCGGGATTGAGGTTTTCGCGAAGGATCTCGAGCCAGCGGTCGCGCACCGGACCGGCCCCGGCGCGCAAAACCACGCCGCCGCAGCCATGCGGGTCGGCGGCCACGAGCCGGGCGACAAGCAGGGCGTCGGCCCAGATCGCCGAGGTCTCGCTCACGAGCCCAGCACCTCCGTCACCGCCCGCGCGACGCGGGCGGTGGAGCCGGATTCGTCGAGCGGGTTGCGGCGCAGGCGGTGGCGCAGGGCCGATGGCGCGACCTGTCGGAGATGGTCGATTCCCACGGTGTCGGCCCCCTCATAGGCGGCCAGCGCCCGGGCGGTGCGCATCAGGGTCAGCTCGCCGCGCAGGCCGTCGGTGCCCAGAGCGAGGCAGAGCCGGGCCGCGGCCTCCAGGGTCGCATCGGGCATGTCGAGGGTGGGAAGACGCGCCCTGGCGGCGGTGAGGCGCTTCTGCAGCGCCCGGTCGGCCTTGGCATAGCCGGCGCAGAACCCCGCGGGGTCGCGCTCGTAGGCGTCGCGCCGGCGCACCACGTCGATGCGGGTGGGCAGGTCGGTGGGCGTCGTCACCTCCACGGCGAGGCCGAACCGGTCGAGGAGCTGGGGCCGCAGCTCGCCCTCCTCCGGGTTGCCGCTGCCCACCAGAACGAACTTCGCCGGGTGCCGGATGCTCAACCCCTCGCGCTCCACGGTGTTGATCCCGGAGGCCGCCACGTCGAGGAGGAGATCGACGAGGTGGTCGTCGAGGAGGTTGACCTCGTCGATGTAGAGGAAGCCGCGATTGGCCCGGGCCAGCAGGCCGGGCTCGAACGCCTTCTCGCCACGGGTGAGCGCCCGTTCGAGGTCGAGGGCGCCCACCACCCGGTCCTCGGTGGCGCCGAGCGGCAGGTCCACCACCGGCACCGGCGCGAGGTGGCTTCGCCGCGCATCGGCGCGGCCGGAGCAATGCGGGCACTCGCCGGCGGCTTTCGCTGGATCGCAGGAATAGGGACAGCCGATCACCGCCTTCATCGGCGGCAGCAGGGCGGCGAGGCCCCGGATCGCGGTGGACTTGCCGGTGCCCCGGTCGCCGAAGACGAGGACGCCGCCCACGGACGGGTCCACCGCCGCGATCATCAGAGCGCGCCGCATTTCGTCCTGGCCGACGATGGCGGAGAAGGGGAAGGTGATGGGCGGTGCCGTGATGGACGGGTCGGGGTCGCCTCGGGGCTTCCGGAGGATTCCTTGGCTCGTGTCGCGCTCCGGCGCCTCGGGACGAGGGTGGGCGTTTGACGGGAGGGATGTGGTTCGGGCCGTTCCGTTGACGATCATCGACAGTCTCCCGGTGACCCGATTCAAGCTCTGGATGGTCCCCTCTCCCCGCCTGCGGGGAGAGGGGTTCGGACCCCTTGTCGGGTCCGAAACGAGGCGGCAGCCGAGGGTGAGGGGGCGCTGTCGAAGGAGCCCCGTCCGGAGGGACCCCCTCACCTTCGCCCTGCCGGGCTCACCTCTCCCCGCCCGGCGGGGGGAGGACGAGGCCCTCTCCCCGCCCGGCGGGGTGAGGGGAATGCTACTCCGCCGCCGCCTGCTCCACGCCCATCCGCGTCCAGATGGCGGACAGCGCCCCGACGAGATGGTCGATGTCGGCGTCCGAATGCAGCGGCGACGGGGTGATGCGCAGGCGCTCGGTCCCGCGCGGCACGGTGGGGTAGTTGATCGGCTGGACGTAGATGCCGAACTCGTCGAGCAGCGTGTCGCTGATCGCCTTGCACAGGACAGGGTCGCCGACCATCACGGGCACGATGTGGCTGTCGTTGGGGAGGTAGGGGATGCCGGCGGCGTCGAGCCGGGCGCGGACCTGGGCGACCCGCTCCTGATGCCGGGCGCGCTCGGTGCCGCTGGCCTTCAGGTGCTTGATGCTCGCCGCGGCCCCCGCCGCCACGGCCGGCGGCAGCGAGGTGGTGAAGATGAAGCCCGAGGCGAAGCTGCGGACGAAATCGCAGAGCTTGGCCGAGCCGGTGATGTAGCCCCCATGCACCGCGAAGGCCTTGCCGAGGGTCCCCTCGATGACGTCGAGGCGATGGGCGAGGCCCTCCCGCTCGGAGATGCCGCCGCCGCGCGGGCCGTAGAGTCCCACCGCGTGGACCTCGTCGAGATAGGTGAGCGCGCCGTGAGCGTCCGCCACGTCGCAGATCTCGGCGATGGGGGCGATGTCACCGTCCATGGAATAGACCGACTCGAAGGCCACGAGCTTGGGCCGCGACGGGTCGATCATCCGCAGCTTGCGGTCCAGGTCTTCCGGGTCGTTGTGGCGGAAGATGTGGCGCTCGGCGCGGGACGCCTTGATGCCTTCGATCATCGAGGCGTGGTTCTCGGCATCCGACAGCACGACGCAGCCCGGCAGCTTGCCGGCGAGCGTGCCCAGCGCCGCCCAGTTCGAGACGTAGCCGGAGGTGAAGAGCAGGGCCGCCTCCTTGCGGTGGAGGTCGGCGAGCTCCTGCTCCAGAAGCACGTGGTAATGGTTGGTGCCGGAGATGTTGCGGGTACCGCCCGCCCCGGCGCCGCAGCGGTCGAGCGCCTCGTGCATGGCGTCGAGCACGACCGGGTTCTGGCCCATGCCGAGATAGTCGTTCGAGCACCAGACGGTCACCGGGCGCTGCCCGCCCGGGCTGTGATGGGTGGCGTGGGGAAAGCGGCCGTTCCGGCGCTCCAGATCGGTGAAGACGCGGTAACGGCCCTCGCGGTGGAGACCGGACAAGGCATCGCCGAAGAAGTCTTCGTAGTTCATGGCCGTCCCCTTCCCTATGGATCGCGATATTTCGCGTTGGCTGCTTGAGACTCGTCGTGCTGGAGCGTCAGAGAGCGTTCCCTCCCCCCTCTGCGGGGGAAGGTGGCCCTCGCGTGAGCGAAGGTCGGGAGAGGGGAGCCGCCTCTCCGGAAAAGCCTGTGCCGACCCCCCTCACGCCCGTTCCGCAGGCACCCTCCCCCGCATAGGCGGGAGGGTTCGGGGTGCCCGCAGCCTTCGGCAGGCTCCAGGCCCACAGGGCCGCCGAGGGCAGGGGCAGCATCAGGAAGCCGTGCTCCAGGGTCGCCAGCGCCATCAGCGTGGTGACGATGGTGAAGCCGGCCACCTCGTGGGCGCCGATCCCCTCCCCCATCGCGGCCCACGCGAGCAGGATCGTCACGAGGGCGGCGATGCCGACCGAGAACGGGAAGAGCGCGTTCATGCGCCGGTTCCTGAGGAAGCAGGCGAGGTAGCCGAGGCGTTCGGGCAGGAACTCGGCGTTGAGGTTGCGCACGCCGAGGAACATGTTGAGCCGCGCCGAGAGGTTCATTCCCCAGAGGATCAGGTAGGTCCACAGGGCGAATTTGTTGGGCTCAGCCCAGGTCAGGGCGAGAATGCCGGCCATCCCGGCGACGATGGCCGCCTCGTGCCACAGGCTCGTGGCCGCCGCCGCCCGGAACAGGGCGAACCCCGTCGTCGTGGGAGGGCAGCCGGTTTTGCGCGGCCCCGCGACGTAGCCCATGTAATAGCTCATCTCCTGCCAGCCCCAGACGAGGAGTGCCGCCGTGAACGCCGTGTAGGCGCCCGCCTCGCTGGTGTCCCCGGCGCTGGCGCCGATGGCGTAGAGCGCGGCCACCAGCACCAGGGTGCCGGCCGCCATGCTCCAGGGGTGGGTGTGGCGGGGGCGGTGATCGAGCAGGATGATGAGACCGGTGGAGAACCACCAGATCAGCACCGCGTAGAGCGCGGGAACGGCGTGGGCGGCCATCCTCCCGCGTCCTACCAGACCGGCTCGAGGCGGATTTCGGCGGGCATCGGGTTGTCGATGGTGGGCAGGGCATAGAGCCGGACGAAGTTCACCGCCGAGGCCGCGATCCAGGCGCCCTGTTTCAGCCTGCCCACGATCCCGCCCTGCGCCTTGGCGTCGCCGAGCTTGTTGGAACAGACGAGAAGCCGGTCGAGAGCCGCCTTGAACTTCGGATTGTCGAGATCGAGGGTGAGCGGGAATGTCTGTTTAGAGATGTCGGAGGTGATCTGGAAGACCTTGAAGTCGTAATCGGTCGGATCGACCCCGAGCGCCTTGTGGAAATGCGGCCGGCAGTGATCGCGCACATACATGGTCGCGAAGACGGCGAGCAGGAAGAACTTGATCCAGTAGCGGTTGATGCCGGTGGTCAGCTTGGGGTTGGCGCGCATCAGCAGCGCGAAAGCCTCGCCGTGGCGGAACTCGTCGTTGCACCACTTCTCGAACCACTTGAAGATCGGGTGGAAGCGTCTTTCCGTGTTGCGCTCCAGCTCCCTGAAGATCGTGATGTAGCGGGCGTAGCCGATTTTCTCGGAGAGATAGGTAGCGTAGAAGATGAACTTCGGCCGGAAGAAGGTGTACTTCTTCGACTTCGTCAGGAATCCCAAGTCGACGCCGATACCGAAATCCTTGAGCACGTCGTTGATGAAGCCGGCATGCCGCGCCTCGTCCCGGCTCATGAAGCCGAACAGCTCGCGGATGTCTGGGTTCTTGGCGCGCTTTCTCATCTCCGCATAGAGCACGCAGCCCGAGAACTCGGCGGTGATCGACGAGACGAGGAAATCCATGAATTCCTTGCGCAGGTCCGGGTCGAGGCCGGACATGTCGAGGTCGAACTCCTCGTTGCGGGTGAAGTGGCGCTTGTTCGGGTCGGCGCGCAGTTCCGCGATCAGGATGTCCCATTGCTTGCGCACGGGCTCCACATCGGTGCGGTCGAGTTCCTCGAAATCGGTGGTGTAGAAGCGGGGTGAAAGGAAGGTCGTCTCCTGGGCGGCCTTGGTGCCCTCGTTCATGGGCAGCTTGGGCGTGACGCCCTTCGGGCCTTGGTGCTGGATCGAGACGTTCACAGGCGCCTCCTCTCTGAGAAGCTGACTTCGTAGAGTTCGGTGAGCTCGAAATGGCCGGTGAACTTGGTCCAGAGCCGCTCCAGGATGCCGGCACGGGTGACCGTGGCGGTGCGGCGGACCACGAGGCGCTCGCCGTAGGGCACGGAGGTCGGCGCGTCGTGGACCTGGACCTCGTCGCCCGGCTCGATCTCGAACGCGGCGTCCAGGGTCACATGGGCGTGGAGCGTCTCGGGGGTCTGCTCGATCTCGACGGTGCAGGGCACCTCGACAATGCGACGTCCGAACGACGCGATCATCGGACCGCTCCGCTGTCGGCGAGCCTCGTCTCGGGGAGGAGCCTCGTGAAGGCGACGAAGTTCGACGGGCCGAAGGCGCCGAGATTGACGGCGCGGCCCGTCGACGGGTCGGAGAGTTCGAGGCCGCCGTCTGTCAGGCGCGTCAGGCGGAAGGGCTGCTCCCGGCCGAGGCCGGCGCGCAGGCGGGCCTGGCCGAAACCGCGCAGGGTGGCGCGGACGAAATTGTCCTGGCCGGGCTCGACGGTGGTGATGACGTCCTGGGTCCGGGCATCCCGGATGACGATTGCGCCGTCGGCACGGTCCTCCGGGGTCAGATCGACGGAGCGGACGATCCGGGCCGGCGGCATGTGCGAGAGGCCGATCCCCTCGCTGCGGCCGACCCCCACCACGACGGTCACGAACCCCATGAGCCCGAGCGCCCCGATGACCAGCGGTCGCGGAATCCGGGCGGCATCAGCCTTCGCCGTCATCGCGTCTCCTCCCTGATTTCAACTCGCGTTGGCGAGGCGCGGCGGGCGAACGGGCCGTTGCCGCGCGATAACCATAGGAGTCCCAGTTTCCTCGGTTGTGTCAAGTGCGCTTGACAGTGCGCGGGCAAGGATTTCGGCGGCACGCTTCGCATCCGGCACCGATCGCATCATCGGTTCGGGGTTGGTGACGGTCCAGGGACGGGCATGGGGCCACAGGTGAAGGTAGGCGACGCGGTTGCCCCTGCGCAGGCGTAAAGGCAGGTCACCACTCCCGTCCGTAAAGACCTTGCACCCCGCCCCCTCGACCAGGCTGAAGGGCAGGTTGAGGGTCATCGGCAGGGCGATGCCGAGGCGCATCACCACCCGGCGGTTGGTGATGGTGTAGGTGGTCGAGCGCGCCGAGAGCCAGCCGAGGAGGCCGAGGAGCGCGACCGCGCCGGCACCGACGAGGAGGGTGGGACCGGCGAGAAGCACCGCCTGTCCGAAGGCACCCTCGCCGAGGGGCGGGATCGCCGCCCACAGGGCCAGCCCGACGAACCAGAGGCCGACGAGGCGGGCATGCAGCGCCCTTGCGGCGATGCCGAAGGCGCAGGGGCGGCCCTGCCAGAGGATGTGTTCTCCGGGTGGCAGAGGCGCGGGCAGGCCCGGCGGCGCGTCGAAGGCGTTGGCGGGCACGCCGAGGGGGGATTTCACGGCGCGGCTCACAGGAACGGCTCCTGGCGTTCGGCCGTGGCGTAGAGGGTGCCGGCGCCGAAGAAGGCCATGATCCGCTCCTCCTCGTAGAGGGTCACCGAATCAGGGTCCTTCTGGCCGGGGATGTCGGCGAATTGGTGGGCCAGCAGGGCCTCGGTCTTCACCGTGCGCGAGAACCGCCCGGTCCGGCAGAAGGTGTTGGGCATCAGCACCCGGCGCCCGCCCGAGCCGAGCTCGACCTCGATGTAGCGGACCATGGATTCGCCGCGGTCGATCCAGAGGTCGGTGACCGTGCCGGCCACCTGCCGGTCGGCGCCGAACACGGTCATGCCTATCGGGTTCGGGCCGTCCTCGTGGACCACGAAATGCTCGGCGACCCGAAGCGGAACGATCCGCTTCTCGTCGTCCCATGTGCGGTCGTGGTGATCGTCGCGATCGGCGTAGGAGCCGGGGCCGATCTGGTCGTGCAGGCCGTCGCCGTCCGGCTCGAGCGGCGAGCCGGGCCAGACCTCGCGCTTGTGGCCCTTGTAGTTCCAGGCCGGCTGCATGTCGGTCTGGGGGGCGGTCTTCACCAGGCCGTTGGAGAGCAGGAACTGCTTCGGGCTCGGGATCAGGATCGGGTCGGGGCGCTTGAGGCGGCCGGCCGCCTCGCTCTCCAGGGGATAGCCTTCGCGGCGGTCCTCCTGGCGCAGGTAGAAGACGAGGCCGGCGAAGAAGATCCAGAACGCGTAGAGCACGACCTGGGCGACATCGACATAGCCCGTGATTTCACCTCTTGGCATGATCAGGCTCCTTGACCGGGGACAGGGGACGGCAGGAGGGCGCGTGCCTCCCTGCCGCGTGTGGCGGTGTCACGACTGCCGGTGTCGCGGACCAGCGGTCCGATGGCGAGGAGGGTCGCGAACAGCAGGGCGATCTCGATGTGGTAGACGATGAGGTAGCCGACGGACGGATCGCTCATGGCCTCGCCGAGCGCGCCTGATGCCGAGAGGCTGGAGCCCACGTCCCGCAGGATGCCGCTCGCGGCGATGGCGATGCCGGCCGCACTGGCCTGGACCGCGCCCCAGGCGCCGAGCGCCAGGCCGGTATCCTCCGGCCCCGCCTTCGCCATGGAGGCGGTGAGCGTGCCGTGGGCGAACAATCCGCCGCCGAGGCCGATCAGGGTGACGCCGGTGGCGAAGAGCTGGGCCGAGGCGAGGGGAGCCGCGAAGATCACTGCCGAGAAGGCCATGATGCCGACCCCGCTGCCGGCGGCCGCCACCCGGAACGGATCGCCGCCCCGGTTGAGCCAGCGCGCGGCCAGAAGCAGGCCGACCCCGCCCCCGGCCGCGAGCATGGCGGTGAGCGCCGTGGTGGCGGCGACCGGCAGGTGCAGGATCTGGCCGCCATAGGGTTCGAGCAGGATGTCCTGCATCGAGAAGGCGGCGGTGCCCAGCCCCGTGGCCACGAGGCGCCGGCGGGCGAGGCCGCTGCCGGCATAGGCGGCCCAGGATTGCGAGAAACTCGGGCGCGGCAGGTCCGTCGCCGTGCGTCCGGGCCGTCGCGCCTCCTGCTTCCAAAGGGCGATGCCGTTGAGAACGATGGTCACGACGGCCGCGCCCTGGATCACCTGGATCAGCCGCAGGGCCGAGAAGTTCGCCAACAGCAGGCCAAAGGCGATGGCGCTGACCATCATGCCGGCCAGCAGCATGGCGCAGAGGAGCGCCACCACCCTCGGCCGGGCATGGGCGGGGGCGAGATCGGTGGCGAGCGCCAGCCCGACGGTCTGGGTGGTGTGGAGGCCGGCCCCCACCATGACGAAAGAGAGCGCCGCCGCCACATGGCCGGGCCAGACCGGGCCGGTGGTGTCGCCCGACAGGATCAGAAGGGAGAACGGCATGATGGCGAGCCCGCCGAACTGCAGCAGCGTGCCGAACCAGATGTAGGGGACGCGCCGCCAGCCGAGGACCGAGCGGTGCCTGTCCGAGCGGAAGCCGACCAGGGTCCGCAAGGGGGCGAAGACCAGGGGCAGCGACAGCATCACGGCCACGATCCAGGCCGGGACTTCGAGCTCGACGATCATCACCCGGTTCAGCGTACCGATGAGGAGCACGGCGGCCATGCCCACCGTCACCTGGAACAGCGACAGCCGCAGGAGCCGACCCAGCGGCAGTTCCGGCGTCGCCGCATCGGCGAAGGGCAGGAACGGCATCAGGCCGGGGCCGAGGCGCGTGAGCAGGCGGGCGGTGAGGTCGGCGGGTTTCATGACAGGCGCCCTCCCCCTTGCGGGAAGGGTTGGGGAGGGTCGAGGCGCTTTAGTTCGACGGCGTTCGAGAGGTAGAACCCGCTGTTGACCCGCTGCGTCCGCCCCACGGCGAACCCGGCGAGCGCGGCCTCCCCGCCGATCCGGCGGCGCAGGCCGCCTTCGGTGATCGGCACGATGGCGGGCGCCCGGTCGCCGCGCGGGAAGAGCCGGCCGGCGGCATGCATCAGCGTGAGGAGCGCCGTGCGCGGGGCCACGGTGAAGACCAGGGACCCGTCGGTGCGCAGGCCGAGTTCGGCGAGGGCGCGGAAGATGTCGCCGGCGCTGTAATGGATGAGCGAGTCCATCGCCACCACGTGGTCGAAGTGCCCGAGCCGGGGGTCGAGCATGTCGCCGACGCGGAAGTCGATGCGATGGCCGCCGAGAAGCTCGGCGCTGCGCTCGCGGGCCAGATCCACCAGCGTCGGCGAGACGTCGATGGCGACCACCTCCGCTCCCCGCCGGGCAGCCTCGACGCTGAGGGCTCCCGTCCCGCAGCCGGCATCGAGGATGCGCCGGCCCGTGAGATCATTGGGCAGCCAGGAGAGCAGGTTCGCCCGCATGGCGTCCCGCCCCGCCCGCACCGTGGCGCGGATCTTCGAGACCGGGGCGTCGGTGGTGAGGCGCGCCCAGGCCTCCACCGCCGTGCGGTCGAAATAGGTTGTCAGTTGCGACCGGCGCGCCGCGTAGCTGGTGCTCGTCATGGCGCTTAACCCTCAATCGAACCCTAGGAACTCGAACAGGTCGCGGTCCTTCATCGGCATCGCCGAGAGCGGCTTGCCGCCGGCCCAGAGATGGGCGGCCAGCCGCATGTACTCGTCCGTCACCGCGATGAGTTCCGGCGTCGGCTCCATCTCGAACAGGGTCGATTTCTTAAGGCGCGAGCGCCGGACCACGTCGAGATCGGGGAAATGCGCGATGCGCTCCAGGCCGACGGCGGCGTTGAAGCGGTCGATCTCGTCGGTCTTGGCCGAGCGGTTGGCGATGACGCCCCCCAGCCGCACCGGATAATTCTTCGACTTCGAATGGATCGCGGCCACGATCCGGTTCATGGCGAAGATCGAATCGAAGTCGTTGGCGGTGACGATCAGCGCCTGGTCGGCATGCTGGAGCGGCGAGGCGAAGCCGCCGCAGACCACGTCGCCGAGCACGTCGAAGATGACCACGTCGGTGTCTTCGAGAAGGTGATGCTCCTTGAGGAGCTTCACCGTCTGGCCGACCACGTAGCCACCGCAGCCGGTGCCCGCGGGGGGGCCGCCGGCCTCGACGCACATGACGCCGTTATAGCCCTCGGCCACGAAATCCTCGATCCGCAATTCCTCGGAATGGAACTGCACCGCCTCCAGGGCATCGATCACCGTGGGGGCGAGGCGCTTCGTCAGGGTGAAGGTCGAATCGTGTTTCGGGTCGCAGCCGATCTGCAGCACGCGTTTCCCGAGCTTCGAGAACGCCACCGACAGGTTCGACGAGGTGGTGGACTTCCCGATTCCGCCCTTGCCGTAGACGGCAAAGACTTTGGCGGTGCCGATCTTCAGCGCCGGATCGAGCTCGACCTGGAGGCTGCCTTCCTCGCGGCGCGAGGCCACGGGATTACGGATGGCGATGTTCATGCGGCGACCCCTGCGGTGATGCCTTCGAGACGGTCTTCGAGCTCCTCCTCGGCACGGTCGAGCGCGTCGCGCGTGGCCGCGTCGGGAGTCCAGAAGCCGCGCTGGTGCGCCTCGATCAGCCGATGCGCGACCTTGGCGGACGCGGTCGGGTTGAGGGCGGCGAGGCGCTCGCGCATCGCCGGATCGAGGAGGTAGGTTTCGGTGATGCGCTGGTAGATCCAGGGCGCGACGGCGTTGGAGGTGGCCGACCAGCCCATGGTGTTGGTGAGATGCGCCTCGATCTGGCGCACGCCCTCGTAGCCGTGGCCGAGCATGCCCTCGGTCCATTTCGGGTTGAGCATGCGGGTCCGGGTCTCCAGGGAGACCTGCTCGGAGAGGGAGCGCACGACGCCCTCCCCCCGTGTCTGGTCGCTGATGAAGATCGGCACGGCCTCGCCCTTGGCGCGGGCCACCGCCCGGCCCATCCCGCCCAGACCGTCGAAGTAATGGTCGACGGAGGTCACCCCGACCTCCACCGAATCGAGGTTCTGGTAAGCGAGATCGACCTTGGCGAGCACGCTGCCCATCAGGGCCCGCTGGGCGGTGGGCCGGCCGTTGCGGCCATAGGCGAAGGATTTACGCCGCGAAAAGGTCTCGCTGATCTCGTCCTCGTCCTCCCAGCGGCCGGATTCGACGAGGTTGTTGACGTTGGCGCCGTAGGTGCCCTCGGCGTTGGAGAACACCCGCAGGGCGGCGGTCTCCATGTCGATGCCGTGCTCGTCCATGTGGGCGAGGGCATGCTTGCGCACGAAGTTCCGCTCCGACGGCTCGTCGGCGGTGGCCGCGAGATAGGAGGCTTCCGCCAGCAGCTTGGTCTGGAGAGGGAGCAGATCGCGAAAGATGCCCGACAGGGTCACCACCACGTCGATGCGTGGGCGGCCGAGCTCTTCGAGGGGGATCAGCGTGGCGCCGCAGAGGCGGCCGTAGCCGTCGAAGCGCGGGCTCGCGCCGATCAGGGCCAGGGCCTGGGCGATGGGGCCGCCCTCGCTCTTCAGGTTGTCGGTGCCCCAGAGGACCAGGGCGATGCTCTCGGGCAGGGGCGCGCCGTCGTCGCGGTAGCGGGCGAGGATGCGGGCGACCTGCCGCGTGCCGTCGGCCACCGCGAAGGCGGAGGGCAGGCGGTAGGGGTCGAAGCCGTGGATGTTGCGTCCCGTGGGCAGTACGGACGGGTTGCGCAGGAGGTCGCCGCCGGCGACCGGGGCGATGAAGCGGCCGTCGAGCGCCCGCAGCAGGGCGGGAAGCTCGTGGTCTTGCGCCAGCAGGGCGTCGGTGTCGCGCAGGGCGGCGAAGGCGGCGCGGTGCTCCTCGTCGAGGGGCAGGCCCGCTTCGGCCAGCGCCCGGTCGAGGGGGGCGCCCGCCACCAGGGCCTCGATGCCGGCGCGGTCGGGCTTCAGGCCGCCCGACGCGTCGGCCAGGGCGAGCAGCAAGTCGATCCGCTCCTCGGGGGGCGTGCCTTCCCCGACCACGTGCATCCCGTGCGGGATCAGAGTGTGTTCGAGTTCACTGAGTGCGAGGCCCAGCGCCAGGACCCTGCCGGACATGTCCCCGGACCAGGCCGGCTCGGCCGATGTCAGGTCGAGGGCGGAACCCTGCGCCTGGATCATCTGGCCGAGGTCGCGGCGCTCGGCTTCCGCCTCGGGCTCCAGGCCGCGCCAGCGCTCGATGGAAGCCTTGAGGTCGATGAGGCCCCGGTAGAGCCCGGCCTGGGTGAGACTCGGGGTGAGGTAGCTCACCATGGTGGCGGCCGAGCGGCGCTTGGCGATCATGCCCTCGGAGGGGTTGTTGGCGGCGTAGAGGTAGACGTTGGGCAGTGGCCCGATCAGGCGCTCGGGCCAGCAGGAATCCGACAGGCCGGTCTGCTTGCCGGGCATGAATTCGAGCGCCCCGTGGGTGCCGAAATGCAGAACGGCGTCGGCGCGGAAATCCTCGCGCAGGTACCGGTAGAAGGCGGAGAAGGCGTGGGTCGGGGCAAAGCCGCGCTCGAACAGCAGCCGCATCGGGTCGCCCTCGTAGCCGAAGCCCGGCTGCACGCCGACGAAGACGTTGCCGAACTGCGCGCCCAGCACGAAGATCTGTGAGCCGTTGCTGTTCTGGCGCCCCGGCGCCGGACCCCATTGCGCCTCGATCTCGGAGAGATGCCGCTCGCGCCGGACATGGTCGTCGGCCGGGATGCGGTGATGGACGTTGGCGCTGGTGCCATAGCGGGCGGCGTTGCCGGCCAGCACCGCGTTGCGCAAATCGTCGACGCTGTCGGGCACCGCGACGTCGTAGCCGTCGGCCTTCAGGCCCTTCAGGGTGTTGTGGAGGGACTGGTAGACCGAGAGGAAGGCGGCGGTGCCGATGCTCCCGGCATTGGGCGGGAAGCCGAACAGGACGATGGCCACCTTGCGCGCGGCCCTGTCCTTGCGGCGCAGGGAGACGAGGCGCTCGACACGGGCGGCGAGCATGTCGGCCCGCTCGGAATGGACGCTCATGTCTCGGGCATTGGCTCCGGGCGAGCGGCTGGAACGGCCGCCGAACACCATCGGCGCGGTGGCCCCGTCGAGTTCGGGGATCGCCACCATCATGGTGGCTTCCACGGGGGAGAGGCCGCGGTCGGAGGCCTCCCACTGCTCCACGGTCTGGAATTCGAGGGCGTGCGCGGCGAGGTAGGGGACGTCGAGGTCGCGCAGGGTGGTCTCGGCCGCGGCCGCGTCGTTGTAGGCGGGGCCGCCCACCAGGGAGAACCCGGTGAGCGAGACGAGGGCGTCGATGGCGGGCCGGCCGTCGCTCCGGAAGAACGCCTCCACCGCCGGACGGTTGTCGAGGCCGCTGGCGAAGGCCGGCACGACACTGAGCCCGCGCGCCTCGAGGGCGGCGATGACGCCGTCGTAATGGGCGGTGTTCCCGGCGAGCACGTAGGAGCGCATCACCAGCAGGCCGACGCGGCCCTTCATCCCTGCGGTCGGGACCGGCAGCCGCGAGGGATCCTCGCCGATCCGGCCCTTCATGCGCGGATGGTAGAGACCGGTCTCGGGGTAGCTCAGGGGCGCCGGCGCGGCGGCGATCCGGCGCCAGTTCTCGCGCGGCCCGGCGGCGTAGCGGCCGACGAGGAAGCGCACGAGGTTGGCGATGTTCTCGTCCGAGCCCGAGAGCCAGTATTGCAGGGTGAGGAAATAGGCCCTGACATCCTGGGCCGAGCCGGGGATGAAGCGCAGGATCTTGGGCAGCCGGCGGATCATCGCCATCTGGCGGGCGCCGTTGCCCTGGGCACCGGTCTTGCCGCGCAGCTTCTTCAGGAATTCGAGGGCGCCGCTTTTGGTGCCGTCCATGTCGAAGCGGTTGAGGCGGGTGGTCTTGACGATCTCGCTGGCCGAGAGGCAGCCGATCATCGCGTCGCAATGCGGGCGGCGGGCGAGCAGCGCCGGATGGATGGCGCGGACGTGCTCGTCCATGAACAGCATGGTGGAGACCACGATGTCGGCGCGGGCGATGTCGGCCTTGCAGGCGGCCAAAGCCGCCGGGTCGGTGTCCCATTCCGCCGCCGCGTGGAAGCAGAGCGTGAGCCCCGGCATCTCGTCGCGCAGCCTGTGGCGGGCGCGCTCCAGGGCGCTGGCCATGTGGTTGTCCATCGTCACGACGACGAGGCTGAGGGCGGGACGCTCAGCGTCCGAAATGCGCTTTGGCATCGTACAGCGTCTCGACGGTGATGAGGGGGAGCGCCCGCTCCCGGGCGAAGCGTTCGGTGTTGGCGCGGGCTTTGCCCCGCACGAAGAACGGGATTTTTTTCAGTTCTTTCTCGGCATCGGGAGCCCACGTGCTGTGTGCGGAACCGGAACTCCCTCCCCCCTCTGCGGGGGAGGGTGCCTGCGGAGCAGGCGGGAGAGGGGGCGACCTCTCCGGAACTGGCGCTCCCCTCTCCCGACCCTCGCTGACGCGAGGGCCACCCTCCCCCGCAGAGGGGGGAGGTAGCGGCTGGTGACCGGGGCCGAGATGGGAGGGCGCGGCGTCGGCGTGGAACTCGGAATCCTCGCGGAACATGCCGAGCAGATGCTCTTCGAGCCCCATCATCAGAGGATGGACCCAGGTGTCGAACAGGACGTTGGCGCCCTCGAACCCCATCTGCGGCGAGTGCCGGGCGGGGAAATCCTGGACATGGATCGGGGCCGAGATCACCGCGCAGGGCAGGCCCAGACGCTTGGCGATGTGGCGCTCCATCTGCGTGCCGAGAACCAGTTCGGCGGCGCTGGCCTGGATCGCCGCCTCCACCTCGAGGTAATCGTCGGTGATCGTCGCCTCGATGCCGTGGAGCGCCGCCTCCGCCCGGATCTCGCGGGCGAATTCGCGGGCATAGCTGCCGAGACCCACCACCTTGAAGCCGAGTTCGGTGGCGGCGATCCGGGCGGCGGCGAGGGCATGGGTGGCATCGCCGAAAACGAAGACGCGTTTCCCCGTGAGATAGGTCGAATCGACCGAGCGCGAATACCAGGGTAGCCGCGAGGGCGCGCCGGACAGGACCGGGGCCGGATCGACACCGGCGACCGCCGCCACCTCCTCCACGAAGCGGATCGTGGCGGCGACACCGATCGGCACGGTCTCGACCATCGGCTGGCCGAAGGTCTTTTGGAGGTGCTGCCCGGCGGCGCGCGCGATCTCGGGATAGAGCACCACGTTGAAATCGGCCTCGCCGAGGCGGCCGAGATCGGCGGGGCTCGCGCCGAGCGGCGCCACCACGTTCACGTCGACGCCGAGGGCGTCGAGAAGCGTCCGGATCTCCACGAGGTCGTCGCGGTGGCGGAAGCCCAGGGCCGTGGGGCCGAGGATGTTGCAGGACGGGCGCCGTCCGGCCTTCCCGACCGTCTCCGCCTTCGGGCCGCACAGGGTCCGCACCAGCCGATAGAACGTTTCCGAGGCGCCCCAGTTCTCCTTCTTCTGGTAGGCGGGCAGGTCCAGCGGGATCACCGGGATCGGCAGGGCCAGGGCCTTGGCGAGACCGCCCGGATCGTCCTGGATCAGCTCCGCCGTGCAGGAGGCGCCGACGATCATCGCCTCGGGGCGGAAGCGCTCGTAGGCGGCCGCGACCGCGTCCTTGAAGATCGCGGCGGTGTCCGAGCCGAGGTCGCGCGCCTGGAAGGTGGTGTAGGTCACCGGCGGGCGGGCGTCGCGCCGCTCGATCATGGTGAACAGCAAATCGGCATAGGTGTCGCCCTGGGGGGCGTGCAGCACGTAGTGCAGGCCGCGCATCGCGGTGGCGACGCGCATGGCGCCGATATGGGGCGGTCCCTCGTAGGTCCAGACGGTGAGCTGCATCGGGCTACACCTCCAGCCGGGTACGGCGGACGAGGGGGCGCGCGAACAGCTCGGCGAGATCGCCGGCCTGGTCGTAGCCCTGGATCGGAGTGAACAGCAGCTCGATCGACCATTTGGTCGCGAGCCCTTCCGCCTCCAGCGGGTTGGCGAGGCCGAGCCCGCAGACGGTGAGGTCGGGGCGGGCCTGCCGGCAGCGGTCCATCTGGTCGTCGAGGCTCTGCCCTTCCACGATCCGGGTGCCGCGCGGCAGCAGGACCATCTCGCGGTCGAGATGCCCGCGATGGAGGTAGGGGGTGCCGACTTCCACCAGTTCGGCGCCCATCTCCCGCGAGAGGAAGCGCGCCAGGGGGATTTCCAGCTGCGAATCGGGAAAGAAGAAGATCCGGCGCTGCGCCAGCATCGCCCGGTAGGGGGCGAGCGCCTGCTCGGCCCGGCGCAGCCCCGGCGCGGTGGCGGCCTCGAACCGTCCGGCCGACACGCCGAAGGCTTCCGCCGCCGCCTTGAGCCAGCCCGTGGTGCCTTCGGCTCCCAGTGGGAACGGAGCGGCGAGCCGTGTGGCGCCCCGCTCTTCCAGCGCCCGCGCCGTGTCGGCGAGGAAGGGCTGGGCCAGGAGGTAGCGGGTGTTTTCCCCGACAGGCGGCATCGCCCCGGCCCGGCGCGCGGGTAGAAACCGCACGGGGCCGATTCCCATCTCCGAGAATATCCGGGAGAACTGGTCCTCGACCACGTCGGCGAGCGCGCCGACCACGAGGAGCGAGGTCTCGGCATTGGCCGCCTCGGCGGCCGGCATCTCGGGCACGAGGGAGGCGAGGCAGGCATCCTCCCCTTGCGTGAAGGTGGTCTCGATGCCGCTCCCGGAATAGCTCAGCACCCGCACGTCGGGCGCGAGGTTGCGCGACAGCCTCTGGGCGGCGCGCGACAGGTCGAGCTTGATCACTTCCGAGGGGCACGACCCCACCAGGAACAGGAGCTTGATCTCGGGCCGGCGCGCCACGAGGCGGCCCACCACCGCGTCGAGTTCGTCGTTCATGTCGGCGAGGCCGGCGAGGTCGCGCTCGTCCATGATGGCGGTGGCGAAGCGCGGCTCGGCGAAGATCATCACCCCGGCCGCCGACTGGATGAGATGCGCGCAGGTGCGCGACCCCACCACGAGGAAGAAGGCGTCCTGGATCTTGCGGTGAAGCCAGACGATGCCGGTGAGCCCGCAGAACACCGCCCGCTGGCCGCGTTCCTGCCGGATCTCCAGGCCGTGCTCGTTCTCGAACGCCGTGACGGGAGCGTGGGCATTCATCGCGCGCCCTCCGTGAAGAGGACGACGTGGGGCGACGCCTGCAGGCGGGCGGCCCGCAGCTTCAGCAGGAATTGCGCGGCGTTGACGGCGTAGGAGGCGTAGGCGGCCAGCGCCAGGAGCATCAGCCCCGCCGTGTCGAGGGCGCCCGTGGCCAGCGCCACGAGATAGGCGGTGTGGAGGGCCAGCACGAGCATGCTGACCATGTCTTCCCAGTAGAAGGCGGGGGCGAACAGGTAGCGCCCGAAGACGTCCTTCTCCCAGATCGAGCCGGTGACCATGATCGCGTAGAGGACGAGGGTCTTGACCACGATGGAGGTGTTGGCGGCCGACGCGCCCTCCCCCGTCGCCAACGTGCGCAGGACGAGGCCGAGGCTGACGAGGAAGACCAGGAACTGGAGCGGCGCGAGGATGCCCTGAACCAGAGTCCAGGCGGAGGCGTCGCGCCGGGCGCGCTCGGCCGGCGAATAGAGAGGTCGTCTCGGCTGGCCTCCTCTTGCAGGCATCGGCTCCACCCCGTCTTGACCCGGCCCCGCATGGTCGGAGGCTCGTTGAGAGGGAGGTTAGGAACCCGCCGGAAGAGTGTCAAGCTAGCTTTACGTCGTTTTCATTTTACAGATTTGATGCAGAATAATGTGAGGGGCGGGATTGCCAAATCGTTGGCAACCGGTATCGTCATCGTCAAGGCCCGCTTGTAACCATTTTCATGTTGCTCGCAGCGTCAAAGGCATTCGCAAGTCGATGATGCGAAGTTCGACACTCAAGATCGAGCTGGATCAAGAAGCCGTCAGCAACATTGGGAGGTTCCAATGGATGACGTCAGTTCGCTTCGGGCGGCCTCGATGTTTGAGAGGTCGTCCAGCGAAGTCCATCCGCAACGTAATAATGCATTATATCCCGATCGACCGTTTCAGGATCGGAGCCCGGCTTGGGATCGTGACCTCGCCAGCGTGGTCGAAGCCGAGATCATCCCGCGGTTGATGCTGGCCCACCGGGCCGACCCCCGCTCCGAGCGTCCCGGCATCCTGCCGACGCCGGACCAGATCGCCGAGTTCGCCGCCCTGGTGCTCGCGCCCGATTGCGACGATGTGGAGAGCCGGATCGTCGTCCTCATCGAGGACGGCCTCTCCCTCGACAGCCTGCTCCTCGACCTCCTCGCCCCCACGGCACGCCATCTCGGCCACCTGTGGGAGGAGGATCTCTGCGATTTCGCGGAGCTCACCATCGCCATGGGGCGCCTCCAGCGCATCATGCACGACCTCACAGCCCGGTTCCGCTCGGAGCCGGCGCCGGATCCGCACGGGCGTAGCATCTTCCTGATGGCCTGCCCGGGCGAGACGCACAGCTTCGGCCTCTCCCTCATCGAGCGGTTCTTCCGCGATGCCGGATGGGACGTCACGAGCGCGGCGCACGAGCTCCACCCCGACCCGATCCGGACCGCCCGCACGGGCTGGTTCGACGTGATCGGGGTGTCGCTCGGCTCCGAAACCCTCCTTCCGGCCCTCGCGAACATGGTGGCGGAGCTTCGGCGCGCCTCGCGCAATCCGTCGGTTCGTGTCATGGTCGGTGGGCCGATCTTCACCGAAAACCCCGACCATTCGGTTCTCGTCGGCGCTGACGCGACGGCGAGCGATGCCCGTCTCGCCATTTCCATTGCCGAGAGCTTGCTTGATCCGCGGGCCAGACCCTGCTGAAAGACCGGCTCGACGTCGTCACATCGTGGTGATCCTTGACCAGTCTGGCACTCCCTGCAGCGGCGGAAACGTTCGCAGCGCTTCGCAAAACCCTCGGTCCCCTCGATGCGGAGGCGGCCGGGCTCCTCGTCGCCGCGGCGACGGACCTCGCGTTGATCGTCGACGCGGACGGGGTCATCCGCGATGCGGCCTTCGGCAATGCCGATTTCACCGACGAGGGTTGCGAGACCTGGCTCGGCCAGCTCTGGGTGGACACCGTCACCGTCGAGAGCCGGCCCAAGATCGCCGCCCTCCTGCGTGACGCGGCCCCCGGCGCGGTCACGCGCTGGCGCCAGGTGAACCATCCCTCCGCCACGGGCATCGACCTGCCGGTGCGCTACTCGGCCATGCGCCTGGAGACCGGCGGCCCGGTGATCGTCATCGGCCGCAACCTGCGTGCGATGGCGGCGCTGCAGCGCAAGCTCGCCGAGACCCAGCAGGCGCTGGAGCGCGACTACCTGCGCCTGCGCGGCGCCGAGACCCGTTACCGCCTGCTGTTCCAGCTCGCCGGCGAGCCGGTCCTGGTGGTGGATGCCGCCACGCGCCGGGTCACCGAGGTGAACCCGGCCGCCGCCCGCCTCATCGGCCGCGTGGAGAAGCGCATCATCGGTCAGGACGTGGTGGACCTGTTCGATGCGGGCAGTACCCGCGAGCTCGAATCGCTCTTCGCCGGCCTGCGCGTGACCGGACAGGCGGGCGACCTCGTCGCCCGTCTCGGCAACGGTCGCGGCGAGACCCGCGTCGCCGCCTCGCTGTTCCGGCAGGAAAACGCCACCAGCGCCCTCCTGCGGCTGTCGGCCGAGCCCACCGACGCGGCCCCCCCGAGCCGGACCGGGGCCTCGGCCCTCGACGTGATCCAGAGCCTGCCGGAGGGCTTCGTCGTCACCGATCCGCAGCGGCGCATCCTCGCGGCCAACGCCGCCTTCCTCGATCTGGTGCAGCTCGCCACCGAGGAACAGGTGCGCGGCGAGCCCCTCGACCGCTGGCTCGGGCGCGAGGAGACCGAGGCCGCCGCCCTGTTCTCGACCCTCGGCCATCACGGCTCCGTGCGCCACTACGCGACGAGCCTGCGCGGCGAGTATGGGTCGGTGGAAGAGGTCGAGGTCGCCGCCGTCTCGGTCCCGGGCGGCGGCCAGCCGTGCCTCGGCTTCACCATCCGCTCGACCCCCCGCCGCACCGCCGCCGCCCCCGGCGGGCGGGAATTGCCGCGGTCCGTCGAGCAGATGACCGAGCTGGTCGGGCGGGTCTCCATGAAGAACCTGGTGCGCGAATCGACGGACCTGATCGAGCGCCTGTGTATCGAGGCCGCCCTGCGCATCACCCGCGACAACCGCGCCTCGGCCGCCGAGATGCTGGGCCTCAGCCGCCAGGGGCTCTACGCCAAGCTGCGCCGCTACGGGATCGGTGACCTCGACGGGCCGGATCTCGCCGACGACGAATGAGCCTAGGCGACGGGCGGCCTGCGTCCGACTGTCGCCTTTATTTGTCGGCCCAAGTGTAAATCAAACTTGACACGTCGAGGCGTCGGAACCTAGCTTCGATGTCATGGCAACGTCGGTCTCTCCCGCTCCTTCCGCCATCCGCGGACTGCCCGCTCCCAGCGCCTTGCTGGAGCTGTTGAAGCCGATCACCTGGTTCGCGCCGATGTGGGCCTTTGCCTGCGGGGTGGTCTCTTCCGGGGTTCCGGCGAGCGGGCACTGGCCGGTCATCGTCGCCGGGATCGTGCTCGCCGGCCCCCTGGTCTGCGCCACCTCGCAGGCGGCCAACGACTGGTACGACCGCCATGTCGACGCGATCAACGAGCCGAACCGGCCGATCCCGTCCGGCCGGATGCCTGGCCGCTGGGGCCTCTACGTGGCACTGGCCTGGACCGCCCTCTCCCTCTCCGTCGCTGCCGCCCTGGGGGTCTGGATCCTCTATGCCGCCCTGTTCGGGCTGGTCCTCGCCTGGATCTACAGCGCGCCGCCCTTGAGGCTGAAGCAGAACGGGTGGTGGGGCAACGCCGCGGTGGGGCTCTGCTACGAGGGCCTGCCCTGGTTCACCGGTGCCGCCGTGATGGCCGGCGCCCTGCCCGACCACCGCATCCTCACCGTGGCCTTTCTCTATTCCGTGGGCGCTCACGGCATCATGACCCTCAACGATTTCAAGTCGGTGGAAGGGGATGCGCGCATGAATCTCCGCTCGCTGCCGGTCCAGCTCGGGACCGACCGGGCCGCCCGCCTCGCCTGCCTCGTCATGGCCCTGCCCCAGCTGGCGGTGATCGCCCTCCTCTACGCCTGGGACCGGTCCGGGCATGCGGTCTTCGTTGCCGGCCTGCTCGCCGCGCAACTCGTCCTGATGTCCCGCCTGTTGAAGGATCCCCGCGGACGGGCGGCCTGGTACAACGGCACCGGCACCACCCTCTACGTGCTCGGCATGCTGGTGGCGGCCTTCGCCCTGAGAGCCATCGCGCAGCAGGGAGCCGCGTGATGGCGCCGACCTTGGGCTGGCTCGCCATCGTCCGCCTCGGCCTCGTCCAGACCGCTTTGGGTGCCGTGGTCGTCCTCATGACCTCGACCCTCAACCGGGTCATGGTGGTGGAGCTCGCCTTGCCGGCGATGATTCCCGGCGCCCTCGTGACCCTCCATTACGCCGTCCAGGTCCTGCGCCCGCGCTGGGGCTACGGCTCGGATATGGGCGGGCGACGCACGCCCTGGATCGTCGGCGGCATGGCCGCGCTGTGCCTCGGCGGCTTCGGCGCGGCGGCGGCGACCGCCCTCATGGAAACCCATCTTTCCGCCGGCATCGCTCTGGCGATCCTGTCCTTCCTCACCGTGGGCATGGGGGCGGGTGCCGCGGGCACCTCCCTCCTCGTGCTCCTGGCCGGCGGCGTCGAGGCGCGCCGCCGGGGGGCTGCGGCCACCATCGTCTGGGTGATGATGATCGCGGGCTTTGCCATCACCGCGCCGATCGCCGGACATTTCCTCGATCCGTTCTCCGGCGCCCGGCTGGTGGCCGTGTCGGGCACGGTCTCGCTCCTCGCTTTCCTCCTGGCCGTGCTCGCGGTCGGCGGCATCGAGCCGGAGCGCGCTCCGTCCAGCCACGCGGAGGGCGCCCCGAAGCGGCCGTTCCGCGAGGTGCTGGCACGGGTCTGGTCCGAGCCGGCCTCGCGCCGCTTCACCGTTTTCATCTTCGTGGCGATGCTGGCCTACAGCGCGCAGGAACTCATCCTCGAACCCTTCGCCGGCCTCGTCTTCGCGATGACGCCCGGCGTCACCACCAAGCTCTCGGGTCTGCAGCATGGCGGCGTGCTCGCCGGCATGCTCACGGTGGCCGGCCTCACCATGGGGATCGGCGGCCCGTATCTCGGCTCGCTGAAACTGTGGACCGCCACCGGCTGCGCCGGTTCGGCCCTGGCGCTGGCGGGGATCGCCGGCGGCGGCCTCATCGGCCCGGACTTTCCCCTGCGCGTCGCGGTCTTCGCCCTCGGCCTGTTCAACGGCATGTTCGCCGTGGCCGCCATCGGCTCGATGATGGGCCTGGCGGGTGCCGGCGGCGAGGCCGAGCGCGGCACCCGGATGGGGGTCTGGGGCGCGGCCCAGGGCGTCGCCTTCGGGGCCGGCGGCTTCCTCGGGACCATGGCGGTGGATCTCGCCCGTCTCGTCAGCCCCGAGCCGGTCCATGCCTATGCCGCCGTGTTCCTGGCCGAGGCCGCCCTGTTCCTGGTGGGCGCGCTCCTGGCTCTTAAGATCGAGCACGCGGGCGCGACGCTGCTGCGCCGTGCCGCCCGCCCACGACGGCCCGTGCTTCAACCCCGCTATCGCTGAGGTGAGTCCCATGCCGGAGCCGGAGACCTTCGACGTCGTGGTGGTGGGGGGCGGCCCGGCCGGGGCCACCGCCGCCACCGATCTCGCCCGGATGGGGCGCCGCGTCCTGCTCCTCGACAAGCCGGGCCGGATCAAGCCCTGCGGCGGCGCGATTCCCCCGCGCCTGATCCGCGACTTCGCGATTCCCGACCATCTGCTCGTCGCACGCGTGCGCTCGGCGCGGATGGTCTCGCCCAAGGACAAGCGTGTCGACATGCCCATCGGCGACGGTTTCGTCGGCATGGTCGACCGCGAGCATTTCGACCCCTGGCTGCGCGACCGCGCGGCCCTGGCCGGGGCCGACCACCGCCCCGGCAGCTTCACCCGCATCGTCCGAGACGACGACGGCGGGGCCACCGTGCATTACCGCTCCGGCGAGGCCGAGCACCGGGTCCGCGCCCGCCTCGTCATCGGCGCTGACGGGGCGAGTTCCGTGGTCGGGCGGGCCGAGATTCCCGGCCATGCGGCCATGAAACAGGTCTTCGCCTATCACGAGATCGTCCGGCGTCCGGCGGATGGGAGCGGCGACGTCGAGGGGACGCGCTGCGACGTCTATTACCAGGGCAAGCTCTCGCCGGATTTCTACGCCTGGGTCTTCCCCCATGGCGACACGATCAGCATCGGCACCGGCAGCGCCCGCAAGGGCTTCTCCCTGCGCGGGGCGATCCGGGCCTTGCGCGCCTCCACCGGCCTCGATGCCGGGGAAACCCTGCGCCGCGAGGGCGCGCCGCTGCCGCTGAAACCGCTCAGGCGCTGGGACAATGGCCGCGACGTGCTGCTCACCGGGGACGCCGCCGGCATCGTCGCCCCGGCCTCGGGCGAGGGCATCTACTACGCCATGCTCGGCGGCCGTCTCGCGGCGGAGGCGGCCGACACCTTCCTCGCCACCGGCAAGGCCGCCTCCCTGGCCCTGGCCCGGCGTCGTTTCATGCGCCTGCACGGGCGCGTCTTCCTGATCCTGCGGATGATGCAGTGGGTCTGGTACCGCAACGATGCCCTGCGCGAGCGCTTCGTCTCGATCTGCAAGGACAA
Source organism: Methylobacterium sp. Leaf85 (assembly GCF_001422125.1). Classification (NCBI taxonomy): domain Bacteria; kingdom Pseudomonadati; phylum Pseudomonadota; class Alphaproteobacteria; order Hyphomicrobiales; family Methylobacteriaceae; genus Methylobacterium; species Methylobacterium sp. Leaf85. The sequence goes on from NZ_LMME01000033.1 coordinate 39,459, forward strand.
GGATGTCCAGCAGCTCACCTGGGATTCCTACATGAACAAGGAGCTGGTGCGGGCAAAGCCCGCCGCCCATGTGCGGATCTTCTTCAAGGATCTGGCGCACCTGTTCCGCTGGGTCTCCCCATGATCGGCGGGTTCGAGACCGGCCCGGTCGTGACCGCGGCGGCCGCCGCCCTCGTCACCGCCCTGGCCGGCGGGCTCCTGACGACCACCGGCCCCTGGTATCAATCCCTGCGGCGGCCCTCGTGGAAGCCGCCGGACTGGGCCTTCGGCCCGGTCTGGACCACGATCTTCACCCTCACGGCGATCTCCGCCGTGATGGCCTGGCACGCGGAGGCCGGAACCTCGGCGCGCGCTGCATTGCTCGCCGCCTACGGCGTCAACCTCGTCCTCAACATCGCCTGGAGCGGCATCTTCTTCCGCCTGCGCCGGCCGGACTGGGCCTATCTCGAGGTGATCGCCCTGTGGCTCTCCATCGTGGCGCTGATCGCCGTGACGGCCCAGGTCTCGGGGATCGCGGCCCTCCTGCTCGCGCCCTACCTCGCCTGGGTCAGCGTCGCGACACTGCTCAACCGGGCGATCGTGCGGCTGAACGGGCCGTTCGGTGAGGCCCGCCCCGCTCGCAGTATCGGAAGCCGCGCATGATTCCGGATGCGGCGACCCTGGCGGCATTGTTCGCCTCCGGGCGGATCATCGACGTGATCCTCGGTCTCGTGGCCCTGGAGGCCGCCGCCCTCGTGGCATGGCGCCTCTACGGGGGGGATCGCCCGCTCCTTGCGCCCCTTTTCTGCAACCTCGCCTCGGGCGCGGCCCTGATGCTGGCGATCCGCGCCGCGCTGATCGGCTCGGATTGGACGGTGGTGGCGCTCTGCCTCATCGCCTCTCTGATGGCGCATCTAGGGGAGGTCGCGTTGCGCATGTTCGGGGGGTCGCGTTCCGCATCCGATCCGGCCATGCCCGACCTTGGCCAACCGGGCAGAACGGTCACGAGGCGTGCCTGAATTGCAGCTGTCCAACCTTCGGCTTCATGAGTGGAGAACCGGCTTCATGCGTCGCATATCTGCCCTCCTGCTCGGTTCGGCCGGCCTCATGGCCGCCGCGACCTGTGCCTCGGCCCAAGATGCGGAACAGATCAAGCGGGGTGAATACTTGGCGACGGCGGGCGATTGCGTCGCCTGCCATTCGGCGCCGGGGGGCAAGCCGTTCGCGGGGAACTACGTTCTCAACACGCCGATCGGGAAGATCCGCACGCCGAACCTCACACCGGACGACGAGACCGGGCTCGGAAAATGGACCGCCGACGACTTCTACCGCGCCCTGCACGAAGGCATCGACAACGAGGGCAGCTATCTCTATCCGGCCTTCCCCTTCGCCTGGTACACCAAAGTCACGCGCGAGGATTCCGACGCGATCTTTGCTTACCTGCGCTCCCTCGAACCGGTGAAGGAGCCGCGCAAGCCTTCCGAGATCCCGTTCCCGTTCAATATTCGCACGGCGCTCATCACCTGGCGCACCGCGTTCTTCACCGCCGGCGAATTCAAGCCGGATCCGAACGCCAGCGCCGAGGTCAATCGCGGCGGCTATCTCGTGGAGGGGCTCGGCCATTGCGGCATGTGCCACAACGCCAACAAGATCGTCGGAAACAGCGGGCTGGCCGGAAAACTCGGCGGCGGGGTCATCGACGGCTGGTACGCCCCCAACATCACCCCCGACGACCACACCGGCATCGGCTCCTGGAGCGACGATCAAGTGGTCGAATACCTCAAAACCGGCGCCGCTCCGGGCAACCAGCCGGGCGTCGCGGCAGGGCCGATGCGTCAGACCATCGAGGAATCCCTCTCCAAGCTGACCGACGCCGATCTGAAGGCGATGGTCGCCTACCTGCGCACGCAGAAAGCGAAAGAAAGCTATAAAGTCAAGGATCTTCAGGCGTTTAACCAGGCCGATGCGCCGGGTGCCGCGACCTATCTCAGCTATTGCTCCTCCTGCCACAAGCCGGACGGCAAGGGGGTCGAGGGGGCGATCCCGGCGCTCGCCGGCAACACGTCCGTCCAGGCGGAAGGCCCCGAGACGGTGATCCGCGTCGTTCTCGGCGGGCTCGCCGCCCAGAACGGCTATGCGCCGATGCCGGCTGTGGGTGCGGGCATGACCGATCAGGAGGTCGCCGACGTGACCGATTACATCCGCAACGCCTGGGGCAACAGCGCCCCCGTCATCGCCGAGCGCGGCATCGTCGGCACCGCCCGCGCCGCCACGCAGACCATGCTGGCGGGAACGGCACCCTGCGCCGTCATCGCCCAACCGAACGTGGCCAAAGCCATCGCCAACACCCCCGCCGCGACGAGCCTGAAGGGGTTGGCGCAGGAGAACTTCATCCCGGTCGTCGACGCTCTGCTGCCCAAGGTGAAGGCCGTGGCCGGCGGCGCCAAAGATGACGACATCGTCAACGGACTGACCACAGCGTTCTGCCAGGCCGCCCGCAACGACCCGGCCTACGGCAAGCCCGGCTGGCACGCGGTGATCGGAAGCTTCTCCAGCATCGTCTACAGCCAGATCAGGAACCCCGAAAAACGGGTCGCCTTGCCGGGTCCCGCGGGTGCCGAGCCGACGCCGTGATCGATACGGGCCGACGTTGCCTTCTTCGGCGCAGGTGGAGACTGCAAGCCTGCCGCTAATGACTTTCGCCGGCGTATCGGGTTAAGTCACCGTGGATAATAATACAAATATCTATATTGTAAGATAAAATAAAAATTGATTGCTTTATTCCCTGTTGACTTGCTCGTCAAGCGGCGGGCTATACAAATGTGACCTTTGGGCGACAACGCCGCTACGATTGAGGGACGGAGGGAATGGGATCCGGTGCTGGTGCGTCGATGAGGGAGAGCTTGCTCGAATGCGGCACTTTCCCTGTCGCGCTCCCGGAAGAGGCACTGGATGATTCACGGTTTTCGCTACGCAGCCTCCACGCTCGGTCTCACCCTGTGCGTTGGGCTCGGCCTGACGACCCTCGCCTCCGGGCCGGCCCAGGCCGGTTCGGCGGCGCAACCCGGGCAGACGGTCGGCCTTCCGGTCGGCGCCCAGCTCCCCGTCGGCCTTTATTTCGTCAACACGTCAAGCTTCGGCATCCGCGACACCCGACCGTTCGATTCCGAATCGAACATCAACTTGCCTACCTTCCTCTGGGCGACGCCGTGGAGCCTGCTGGGCGCGCGGCTCAACCTCGTGGCGATCCAGCCAGTTGTGGCATCGAGCCCGCGCGGCACTCCCTGCCAGAGTGGTATCGGCCAGCCTCTGCTCGCCGCCCAGCTCGCCTGGAATCTCGGCAACGATATCGGGGTGAGCTATCTCTTCGGCGGATACCTACCGATTGAGACGAGTTTCCTGACTCAGAACGCGTCGCTGAGCCACCGTTTTGCCGCGACGTATAGTGGCAACGGTTTCAACCTCACCGCCAATCTGCTCTACGGGGTCTTCGTCGATCCGGTGACCGCGCAGGGCGTAGTCTTTCCCGACTATCTCAACATCGATCTCACTGCGACGAAGAAGTTCAAAAAGTGGGAGGTCGGCCCTGTGGCCTTTGCCTCCACCGATCTGCCCACGCGTTTCCCGGGCTATCGCCGCCAGGGTCAGGTCGCGGTGGGCGGCCTCGTCGGCTACAATTTCGGGCCGGTGAACGTCCAGGCCTACGTCACCCGAGACGTGGCCGAGCGCAATTATGGTGGCCGCGAGACACGCGGCTGGCTGCGGTTGATCGTGCCGATCTACAAGGAAAGTATCAATTCGGCGGCGCCCTCGATTCCGCTGAGCGGGCGGCAATCCCTGCGGTAGGGCATCGTCACAGGGCGGCGACAGGCGCGCGGCATGCGATCCGTCTCCCTGCTCCGCAGGCCGTCGGTGCTCCATCGAGACAAGCCCGGCGTTTACCGTAAACCGCCCATTAATCCGACTCGTCGAAACCTAGCGATCGTCGGGGCCGCAGCGGCGTTCGCTGGTCCCCACGTGTGGTTTCAAGGGTAACGGTGTATGCGTAGCGTTCACACGGCGATCGACAACGTGGTCCCTTTCCGGCGTCCTGGTAGGCCCCAGCCCCAGGCTCCTGTCGTCTCGCCCTCCCTCGCCGCGAGGCGTGTGGACCAGCGCGCACTTATGGATGCGGTCTATGCTAGCGGGACGCTCGCGGTCGCGGCCGGAGACCGCGAGACCAAGCTGATCGCTGCCCGTCTGCAGGTCTATGGTTTTCTCACCGTGGAGGAATTGGGAGAGGATAGCGCATTACGGCGCCTGCGTCCGTCTGAGGCCATCCGCGCGCAGGTCGATCGTCCATGGCGCCTGTCGAAGGCCGCCTACGGTTCGGGCCTGTCCGTCACGGTCCCGGCCGCCGATGATTTCCTGTTCGATTCTTCCGCCGGCGCCTCGGCCTGATCTCTCCGCGAAACGGACCCTCTCACGGCCCGTCGAGACAGGCTCGTTGCCGCGTCCTGCTGGGATGTGACAACTGGGTCATCGAGCACAGTCGCGCTCCATGACCCGGTAAAATATCCCTCGATCAGTAATGATCCCCTCCTCAGCCTGCCGACCCTGGCAGTCTGATCCTCCTGGCCCAAGCCTATGACCGTGGTGGCCCTCACTAAGCTACACCACGTCCAGGGACACGACCCGGCCGCCGGAGTAAATTTTAGCGGTCGCGCTTGTCTACCACGGCGCATCCGGTCATCGGTCCGCGGCTTCCGTTCGTCACCGAGCACGTGACGAGGGCTGTCGCCGCATCTGCGTGACTATGTCGGGTGACGACCGCCTGCTCGCGGGCGCGGCGCGCGGCCGCCTCGATCAGGTCGGCCCCGATGCCGGTGGCGATCCGCCCGGCCCGGCCGAACAGGCCATAATAGGCATCCCCTGGCGTCTCGCCCTTGAACTGTACGCCGACCGCTGACGGGTCACCGCAGGCGAGTGTCAGCGTCATCCCGTCTGTCGACGACATCTCGGCGAAATCGATAGTGCGGTTGACGAGGGTGGCTTTCGTTTCGGCGACCACGCTGTCGATGAGATCACCGCAGGAATCGGCGCGTGCCGACAGGACTGAGAGCGAGAGCACGGCGGCGGTCAGGATGATGAGGCGCATGACAGGTAAAATAGGCGCGCCGCTCGCCCTGTCGAGGTGGACCATCGCACACGCCCCGACGCCATTGAATGATCGTTCATTGACTCATGAATGAACGTTCAATAGGCATTGAGGGAACGGGGGGGGCGTCATGGGCGAGTTCAGTTGTTATGACGATGTCGATGCGCCGCGCGGGTGGGATGCCGGGCGCGTCCTGGCTTCGATCCGTTCCGCCTGTGGGCCGTCAACCCTTCTGCCGGGGCTTCTGATCCTGGTTGGTTGGCTCGCTTTCCTTGGCTGGACCGGTGCGGGCTCCGACGGCTGGCAGGCGCGCGTCTGCGCCGATCACGCCGAGCAATCCTGGTCCTGGCAGGCACGGTCCTGCGGAATGACCCAACCGGAAGGTTCTAGTCTCGGCGCGGACGGGAGGTCGGCATCGTGAGCGCCGGTGCCGCCATCGAAGTGAAGTCCGGCCCCTCGGCCAGGCGCCAGGACATCCTCGATGCCGCCGAGACCTGCTTCGTGCGGAACGGTTTCCATCGGACGACGATGCAGGATCTTGCGCGCCAGGCCGGCATGACGGCCGGCAACATCTACCACTACTTCAAGTCGAAGGAGGCCGTGGTCCTCGGGCTCGCCGAGCGTGAGCGCGGGCATGGCATGACCCTCGTCGAGGAAATGGAGCGGGCCGGCGATCGCCGCGGCGCCCTGATGAGGATCCTCGAACGCTACTTCGCCCAGGCGACCCGCGAGAGTGCGGTCCTGCGCGTCGATCTCTGGTCCGAAGCTACCCGCAATCCCGACATCGCCGCCATGATCGATCGGGGCGAGACCGAGGCCCGCCTCTGGTTCGTCGAGACCCTCGCGTCCCTGGCCACCTCGCCGGCCTGCGATGCCGCCGCCCTCTACGACGAGACGCTGAATCCGCTGATGAAAGGCATCCTCGTCAACCTGGCCCTTCGGCCGGACTTCGATCCGGCCCCGGCAGTGGCGCATCTGTGTGTTCTGATCGAAGCGGGTTTGGCCGGACGGCTGCCGACGGCGTCACTCGAATCAGAATCCAGCGTCCTGCTCGCCTCCCCCGGTCATCCATCACGAACCGTCTTGGAGAGCAGCCTATGAGTGCCGTCCTCAAGGTCGTCCGTCCCGCGATCCTCATCCTCGGCCTCGGCCTGCCCTCGGGGTCGGTCATCGCCGAAGTGACGCCCACCCCGGTCAGACTGGCGCCGGCAGTGAGCACCGTCGAGGCCCGGCGCCGCGAGATCGTCGAGCAGGTCGTCGTTACCGGAACCCTCGTCCCCCGCGACGAGATCCTGGTGACCCCCGAGATCGAGGGCTATCGGGTGACCGAAGTCCTCGTCGAAGAGGGTATGCGCGTGGAGAGCGGTCAGGTCCTCGCCCGGCTCTCGCGCGACCTCATCGACCGCCAGATCGCTCAGCAGAACGCCCTCGTCGACAAGGCCGCCGCCGTCGTGCCGCAGGCTCAGAGCAGCATCGAGCAGGCGCAAGCCGCCGAGATGGAGGCGCGCCTCTCCCACGACCGGGCGAAGCAACTCATGCAGAGCGGCAACGGCACGGCAGTGATCATGGAGGGGCGCATCTCCACCCTGCGCCAGGCCGAAGGCAAGCTCGCCTTCGCCCGCAACGGCCTCGTCATCGCCAGGGCAGAGCTCGCCCAGGCGAGGGCCTTGCGCGACGAACTCGATCTGCGTCTCGCCCGCACCGAGATCCGTGCACCCGAGGCCGGGATCGTCAGCCGCCGCGTCGCCCGCGTGGGCATGGCCGCCTCGTCCTCCACCGAGCCCCTGTTCCGGTTGATCGCGCGCGGCGAGATCGAACTCGAAGGCGAGGTCATCGAGACCAAGCTGCCGCTGCTGCGCGAGGGCACGCCCGCCTCAATGGAGCTCCCCAATGGTGAGCGGGTGCGGGGCAGCGTGCGCGCGGTCTATCCGGAAGTCGACAGGGCGAGCCGCCTCGGCAAGGTCCGCGTCCGGCTCGATCCCGATCCCCGCCTGCGCATCGGCACCTTCGCCCGTGGCGCCATCGAGATCGCCCGGACCCGCGGCGTAACCGTGCCCCAGGCCTCCGTCCTCTATGGCGGGCCGAAGCGTAGCAGCGTCCTTGTGGTGACGGACGGGGTCGTTGAGGCACGCGAGGTCCGCGCTGGCCTCTCCGACGACGACGACATAGAGATCCGGGCCGGTCTTGCTGAAGGCGAGGCCGTGGTCGCGCGCGCCGGCAGCTTCCTGCGCGACGGCGACCGGGTCCGCGCCGTCCCCGTCGCGCTATCGGCACCGGCCATGGTGGCCGCTCCGTCGCGCAAGGAGACCGCGGAGGCGGGCCAGCCCTAGGGCTTGCGCCTGCCTTCCCCCCCCTCCCGCACCATCAGAACGGGTTGCCGCGATGCGCCTCAACATCTCCGCCTGGGCGATCCGCAAGCCGATCGGCCCGCTGGTCCTGTTCCTCGTCCTGATTGTGCTCGGCCTTAACAGCTTCCGGGGGCTGCCGGTCACGCGGATGCCCAACATCGATGTTCCCATCGTTTCCGTGGCGATCACGCAGTCGGGGGCGGCGCCCTCCGAGTTGCAGACCCAGGTCACGAAGTGGGTCGAGGATTCGATTGCCGGCGTGCGCGGGGTGAAGCACATCACCTCGGCCATCACCGAGGGCTCGTCCGTGACCACGGTCGAGTTTCGCCTTGAGGTGAACACCGACCGCGCCGTTAACGACGTGAAGGACGCGGTCTCCAAGATCCGCATCAACCTGCCCCGTACCATCGACGAGCCGGTAATCAGCCGCGTGGAGATCGCGGGCCTGCCGATCCTGATCTACGGGGTGAAGGCGCTGGCCATGACCCCCGCCGAGCTGTCCTGGCTGGTGGAGGACAAGATCGCCCGCACGCTCCAGGGGGTGAAGGGCGTCGGCGGCGTCGAGCGCGTGGGCGGCGTCGCCCGCGAGATGCGAGTTGTGCTCCAGCCCGACCGTCTCCTGGCGCTCGGCATCACCGCTGCGGAGGTCAACCGCCAGCTGCGACTCACCTCTGCGGACATGGCGGGCGGGCGCGGCGAGGTCGGCGGGCGCGAGCAGTCGATCCGGACGCTGGCCGCCTCCCGCACCGTGCGCGATCTCAAGGCGACCTCCATCGTCCTCGCCGGCGGCCGCAAGGTGCGTCTCGACGATCTCGCCCTGGTGCAGGACGACATCGAGGAGCCGCGCACCTTCGCCCGCTTCAACGGCGAGCCGGTGGTGGCCTTCGCGGTGTCGCGCGGCTCGGGCGCCAGCGACGCCGAAGTGGCGGCGGGCGTCGAGAAGCGGATCGCGGAGTTCCGCCGGACCTATCCGGACCTCGAATTCGAGACGATCGATTCCTCGGTCTCGGCCACCATCGGCAGCTACGATTCGGCCATGCACACGCTGATCGAGGGCGCCGTGCTCGCCGTCATCGTGGTGTTCCTGTTCCTGAGCGACTGGCGCGCCACCCTCATCGCCGCCGTCGCTCTGCCGCTCTCGGTCTTCCCGACCTTCTGGGCCATGGACGCGATGGGTTTCACCCTCAACGGCATCAGCCTGCTGGCCATTACCCTCGTCACCGGCATTCTGGTGGACGACGCCATCGTCGAGATCGAGAACATCGTTCGGCACATGCGGATGGGGAAATCCGCCTATCGCGCCGCCCTCGAAGGCGCCGACGAGATCGGGCTCGCCGTCATCGCCATCACCGCGACGCTCATCGCGGTGTTCGCCCCGGTCTCGTTCATGGGCGGCATCGCCGGCCGCTACTTCATGCAGTTCGGGCTTACTATTGCCGTCTCGGTGTTCATGTCGCTGCTGGTGGCGCGGCTGATCACGCCGATGCTCGCAGCCTACTTCCTGCGCGACCACAGCCACCACGATGAGCGTGAGGGATGGGTGATGCGCGCCTATGGCCGGCTGGTGGGCTGGTCCGTGCGCCACCGGGTGATCACGCTGATCGTCGGCCTCGCGCTTTTTGCCGCGTCGCTGGCCTCCACCGGGTTGCTGCCCTCGGGCTTCGTGCCGAAGCAGGACAACGCCCGAACCCTCTTCATGGTGGAACTCGCCCCCGGCGCCCGGCTGCCCGACACGATCGCCGTGTCCGACCGCCTCGTCGCCCGCATCCGCTCCCTGCCGGAAGTCACCTCGGTCTTCGTCGATGGCGGACGCCAGGTCGGCGGCAAGAAGGAAACGCGGCTCGCCACCCTCATCGTCAACCTCACCCCGAAGAACGGCCGCGCGAAGAAGCAGGCGGCCGTGGAGACCGACATTTCCGCCCTTATCGCCGAGGAGCCCGATATCCGCTCTTGGTTCCTGCGCGATTCCGGCCAGCGCGACCTCGCCTTGGTGGTCGGCGGCCCCGATGCCGAGGTGGTGGCCGAGGTGGCCGCCCGGCTCCAGCGCGACATGGCGGCGATACCCCACCTCGTCTCGGTGATGTCCACCGCTCCCCTCAACCGCACGGAGGTTCGGATCCGCCCCAAGGAGGGCTCGGCCGCCGATCTCGGCGTCTCCACCGACACCATCGCCGAGACGGTGCGGGTCGGCACCATCGGCGACATCGGTTTGAATCTCGCCAAGTTCAACGCCGCCGACCGCCAAATTCCGATTCGGGTTCAATTGCCCGAGAGCGCGCGGGGCGCGGTCTCGCGCCTTGAGAATCTCAAGGTTCCGGCCAAGAACGGCACCGCGGTGCCCCTCTCCGCCGTGGCCGACATCGAACTCGACCAGGGCCCCGGCGCCATCGAGCGCTACGACCGCGTGATCCGCGTGGCGGTGGAGGCCAACATGGAGGGGTCGGACGCCCTGGGCTCCCTCATCGCCCAGGCCCTGGAGACGCCGACCGCGAAGTCGCTGCCGCCGGGCGTCACCATCCGCCAGACCGGCGATGCCGAGATCATGGGCGAGGTCTTCTCGGGCTTCCTCCTCGCCATGGGAGCCGGGATCATGATGGTCTACGCCGTGCTGGTGCTGCTCTTCGGCAACTTCCTGCAACCGCTCACCATCCTGTTCTCCTTGCCCCTCTCCATCGGGGGCGCGATCCTCGGCCTCCTCATCCTCAACATGCCGATCTCGATGCCCGTGGTCATCGGTATCTTGATGCTGATGGGGCTGGTGACGAAGAACGCGATCATGCTCGTGGACTTCGCCGTCGAGGAGATGGCGCGGGGCGTCGATCGTGTCACCGCCATCGTCGATGCGGGGCGCAAGCGTGCGCGCCCCATCGTGATGACCACCATCGCCATGGCCGCCGGTATGGTGCCTTCGGCGTTGGCGCTCGGTGTCGGTGGCGAGTTCCGCGCGCCGATGGCGGTGGCGGTGATCTCCGGTCTCATCGTCTCGACCCTGCTGTCCCTGGTCTTCGTGCCGGCCGTGTTCCTGCTGATGGACAGCCTCGGCGCGCTCATCGGGCGCCTGTTCGGCCGCTTCGTCGGCGCCCGCGACGAGGCGGTACCCGACCCCGCCCCGAGCGCTGCCCGCTGACGCGGCGGCGAGGCCGGGATCAGGAACTTTCCCGAACCATCCGTCGGGCGAGATCTCCGGCCTGCCGATTACGGGACATTTGGAAGCACATTTCGCGCGCCCCCGCCTATAGTCCGGCTTGTCGACACGTCTATCGGCCCGTTGCCGATGCGAGGGCGAAATGAAGAGCCTCAACCTCAAACACAACCGTTGCCGCAATGCGTGTCTCGCCGATCTCGGCGGTGCTCATCATGGGACGATTCTGGCGAATGAGGTTGATGGTCATGGGTTATCACGACACACGATTTGAGGCGGTTGGGTCCGGTCCCGCATTTGCTTTCGGTGGCGGCATCGCGCCGAGGCACTTTCGCCGCGCCTATGGCAGGGCGGCGGTGGCGGCTGCCATCGAGAACGGGCTGATGCCCGAGGAGCTGTCCGAAGTGCTGGGCGGCCGCCGCGTCGTCGAGGCTTTCCCGGTCGATGGCGGAGAGAGCGTCTCCGACTACGCCCACCGGGCGGTGGCCGAGATGATGGTCGCCTATCTCAGCTACGCCCCGGCCTGACCCGCCGCCAGCCTCCTCGACATTCCATCGATCCATGAAGGCGGGCCGCTCGCGGCCCTGGAGACGACCATGACCGAAGACCTGCTGTCCCGTCGCCGCCTGCTGAGAGCGGGCGCGACCGTCGCGGCCGCCCTTCCCCTCGGCCTCACCGCGACGGCGGGGCGTGCCTGGGTTCCCGGCCCCGCCGCGCCCTTCGATCCCGGTCCCCTCTGCGCGCCGGCGGCGGCCACCGAGGCGTGGAGCGGCCCGCTCCGGCCCATCAAGCTTGCCTGGAACGCCAATGCCGTCTGCACGGCCGCCGCCCCGGTCGCCAAGGAGCGGGGGATCTTCGCCGCCCACGGGCTCGACGTGGAGTTCATCAATTTCGGCGGATCCACAGAAGCCCTGCTGGAGGCCATCGCCACCGGCAAGGCCGATGCCGGGATCGGCATGGCCCTGCGCTGGCTGAAGCCCCTCGAACAAGGCTTCGACGTCAAGATCACCGCTGGCCTGCATGGCGGCTGCCTGAGGCTGCTCGGCGCGAAATCCGCCGGTATCAGTGACATCACCTCCCTGAAGGGCAAGACCATCGCCATCAGCGACCATGCCAGCCCGGCCAAGAACTTCTTCGCCCTGCTGCTGTCCGATGCCGGCATCGATCCCGACCGGGAGGTGGAGTGGCGGCAATACCCGGCCGATCTCCTCAACCTCGCCGTGGAGAAGGGCGAGGCCCAGGCCCTGGCCGATGCCGACCCGCGTACCTTCATCTGGCTCAAGGACCCGCGCTTCACGGAAGTGGCCACCAATCTGACGGGCACCTTCGCCACGCGTTCCTGCTGCGTCGTGGCCCTGCGCGGCAGCCTGATCCGCAACGACCGGGCGGTGGCCACCGCCCTCACCCGCGCCATCCTGGAGGGCGGCCACCGCGTCGCCACCGATCCGCAGGACGCCGCCGGTATCTTCTCGAATTACGGAGGCAAGGGCTCTGTGGAGGATCTGGCGGCGATGCTGCGCAGCCATACCCACGATCACCGGCCGGTGGGTGTCACCCTCAAGCAGGAAATCGCCCTCTACGGCGACGAGTTGAAGCGCGTGAACGTGATCCGCCGCTCCACCGACACGGCGAAGTTCGCCGACCGGGTCTATGCCGACGTTCTGAGCTGAGGGGCATCCATGTCGAGTTCATTGACGGGGGCGTTCGGCGGCGGCTTCCGCCGGGCGACCGATGCGGAGGACACGTCCTCGAACGGCTCAGCATGGCGGATCCGTCTCGCTGCCCTGTGGTGGGTCGGCCTTGTCGCCGGTTCCCTCTGGCTCGCCCTCGCGGGCCTGACCCTCGTTCTGCCGGAGAACGGCGACTTTCCCTATTCCGCCACGTTCGGCCATGGCGCCGGACTGATCGGGGCCGTCCTCCTCCTGGCGAGCCTTCTCCTCCCGGTCCTCGGCCGGGTGGGAGCCCGCCTGCGCCATTGGGGGCCTTGGATCGTCGCCCTCGCCTTCGCCTTCACCGTCTGGGAGCTGGCGACGGCCAAGCTCGAATGGCTGCCGATGCCGTTCTTCCCGCCGCCCCAGGCGATCCTCGAAGTCTTCGCCGAGGATTGGCCGAAGCTGGGCGGCAGCATCGTCAATTCGCTGATCCTGCTGTCGGGCGGCTACCTGATCGGGGCCACGGTCGGCTTCGTTCTCGGCGTGGCGGTGGGCTGGTCGCGCGCGGCCGGGTACTGGGTCCATCCGGTCCTGCGCTTCGTCGGGCCGCTGCCGGCCACCGCCTGGCTGCCGCTGGCCTTCTTCGTGTTCCCTTCATCTTGGTCGGCGAGCACCTTCCTCGTGGCTCTGGCGACGGGTTTTCCGGTGACGGTGCTGACCTGGTCGGGAATCGCGGCCGCCAACAAGTCCTACTACGACGTCGCCCGCACTCTCGGCGCCTCGCAGAGCTTCCTCATCCGCAAGGTCGCGATCCCGGCCGCCCTGCCCCACGTCTTCGTCGGCCTCTTCATGGGCCTCGGCGCTTCCTTCGCGGTCCTCGTCGTCGCCGAGATGCTGGGCGTGAAATCCGGCCTCGGCTGGTACCTGCAATGGGCACAAGGGTGGGCGGCCTATGCCAACATGTATGCCGCCCTCATCGCCATGGCGCTGATGTGCTCGACCCTCATCACCCTGCTGTTCCGCCTGCGCGACCGTGTCTTGTCCTGGCAGAAGGGGCTCGTCCAATGGTAGCGGCCACCCTCGAAGCGCCGAACGGCGCCTCCGCGATCGACCGGGGCGGAGCCCTCATCGTCAGGCGCGTCTCCCACGCCTTCGACATCGGCGGCACGCGCCTGCCCGTCCTCGATGACATCGATCTCACCATCGCGCCGGGCTCCTTCGTCGCCCTGCTCGGCCCTTCGGGCTGCGGGAAGTCGACGCTGCTGCGCCTCGCCGCCGGCCTCGAACCTCCTGAATCCGGTACCCTCGCCCTCGACGGGGAGACGATCGCCGGACCCGATCCGGAACGGCTCCTCGTGTTCCAGGACCCGACGCTCTATCCCTGGCGCACGGTGCGGGGGAATGTCTCCCTGGGCCTGGAGGCGCGCGGGTTGCTGCGCCGTCATCGGCACCGCATCGACGAGGCGCTGGACCTCGTCGGGCTATCCGACTTTGCTGAGGCTTATCCCCACCAGCTCTCCGGCGGCATGGCCCAGCGCACGGCGCTCGCCCGGGCTCTCGTCAACGACCCGCGCCTGCTCCTCCTCGACGAGCCCCTGGGCAAGCTCGACGCTCTCACCCGCCTCGCCATGCAGGGCGAACTCGTCCGGCTCTGGCAGGAGAGCCGTTTCACGGCGCTCCTCGTCACCCACGATGTCGAGGAGGCGCTGATCCTCGCCCAGCGGGTGATCGTGCTGAGCGACCGGCCGGCCCGGATCAGGACCGAGATCGCGGTGGATGCCCCCTATCCGCGCCGCCGCGACGACCCGAAGCTCCTGAGCCTGCGCACCGAGATCCTCGGCATCCTCGGGCAGAAGTGACCGCCATCCGAGGGGGCAAACGACCGCCATCGGAGGGGGGCTTCATGCGCCATGCGGCGGGCTTTACTCCAAAGCGGGCGATCCGCCGGATTCACCCTGTTTCGCGCTCGAAACCGGCCGGGATTCACGCGGGCGGAGGGTTGTGTGAGCCATAGGTCGAGAACGGGGAGGATTGCCCCGCCCGGCCATGGAGGACGCCCTCGTCCACCCCATCGTCCCGCGCTCGGTACGGTCTGCGACAAACTGGGGACAGGCCGGGATTCGACGGAGCAGAGTCGCGTCGGCCCACGTTTGCCGACTCCCGACACTAGTGATGGGCAGCGCACTCCCCGATGGCAAAACGCCGGACTAGGACGTCTCCCGACAGCGCCTCCGAAGAGGTCGTCGCTCCCCTCGTTCCCACCGGCGCCCTGGCGGTGGCGCTCCTCGACCTCGTGACTCGGAACAAGCCTCTGATCCACATGGTGCGCGAGACGCACCGGCAGGAGGCCATCGCGGCGATCCTGCGCGCCCTGGCCCCGGATCGCAGTGTCGCGATCTACCCGGAATGGGATTGCCTGCCTTTCGACCGGACCTCGCCGTCGCGCGGCGTCATGGGGCAGCGCACGGGCGTGTTGCGCTGGCTCACGGACGCCGCCGCCCTCCCCGACATCGTCCTGACGACCGCCCCTGCCCTGATCCAGCGTGTTCCGCCGCCCGAGACCTGGGCGGACGCCCATCTCGAGATCCGGGTCGGCGATGATTTCGATCCTCACGCGATCACCGCGACGTTGCAGCGCCTCGGCTACATCCTCGACGACCGGGTCGACGAGCCCGGCGAAGTCGCGATCTGGGGCCGAACGGTGGACGTGTTCCCCGCCGCCGCACCGCGCCCCTGCCGGATCGAGCACGAGGGCGGCCGTGTCACCGCCATCCGGTCCTACGATCCGGTGTCCCAGCGCTCCCTGGCGGAGGCCGAGCGCCTGGTCGTCGACCCGGCCACGGAAATCCTCCTGCCCGAGGGATCCGAGACCGGGCTGCGGCCCTTCACCGGCCAGGAGCACCAGCTTTCCCGCTTCTACCCCGCCCTGACGACGGTGCTCGACTACGTCCCCGATGCCCGCCTCGTGGTGGAGACCGGCGCCGAGGAGCGCGCCGCCGCCTTCTTCGAACAGATCGCCGAGGGGCAGGACACCGGCAGTCGTAACGGCGGCAGTCGTAACGGCGACTTGGACGAGCTCTACCTCGATCCCCGGAGCTGGGCCTCGCTTCAGGAGGCGCGCCGCGTCGCTACGGCCTCGGCGGAGGAATCCGAAGATCTGGCGATTCCCGCCTTCGTGCGGAAGGCCCGTCCCAACGCGGCCCTGGCCGAGACCCTGCGCCGGCACCTGGAGGCGGGCGACCGCATCCTGCTGACAGGCCCAGAGGAGCCCCTCGGTCGCCTGATCCGCGTCGCCGAGCGGGTGATGGGGCGTAAGGCCCGGCGCGTCGCGAGCTGGATGGATGTGGCCCGCGCCAGGTCCGGTGCGATCCTGGCGCTGGCCGCGCCCATCGAGGCGGGGTTCAGGGTGCCGGGACAGGGTGTCTGTGTCATCGCCGCCGCCGACCTGTTCGGGAGCCGGGCCGCCGTCGCGGAGGGCGAGCCCGTCGCGAGCCTTCCCATCGGCGAGGTGGAGCTGCGCGTCGGCGACGTGGCGGTGGATCGCGACAACGGTCTCTGCGTCTTCGAGGGGCTGGAGCGCGTCGTCACCGGAGAGGATGGCGGTGAGGACGCTCTCCGGCTGCGCTTTGCCGGGAACGCGATCCTGATGGTTCCGGTCTCCCAGGCCGACCGGATCTGGCGCTACGGCTCGGAGGCCGAGGCGGTGACCCTCGACAAGCTCGAGGGCGGGTCCTGGGGCCGTCGGCGCCTCGAAGCCGAAGCGTGCATGGCAAAAGCCGCCCGCATGATGCTCGCCGCCGCCGAGGCGCGTCGGGCGGTCGAGGCGCCGGTCCTGTCGCCCCCGCTGCGGGAGATGGAGCGCTTTGCCGCCGGGTTCGGGTTCAACCTCACCGCCGATCAGGCGAGGGCGGTGAACGGGGTCCTGGGCGACCTCGCCTCGGGGCGGCCGATGGACCGGCTCGTCTGCGGCGATGTCGGCTTCGGGAAGACCGAAGTGGCCCTGCGCGCCGCCGCCGCTGCGATCTTCGCCGGTCGCCAGGTGGCGGTGGTGGCGCCCACCACCGTTCTGGCCCGGCAGCATGTGCAGACCTTCACCCGGCGCTTCGCCCGGTTCGGCATCGAGGTCGCCCATCTCTCCCGCCTCGTCTCGCCGGCCGAGGCGAAGCGCGTGAAGGCGGGGCTCGCCGACGGCAGCATCCGTCTCGTCATCGGCACCCATTGCCTCACCGCCAAGGGCGTCGCCTTCTCCGATCTCGGCCTCGTGGTGATCGACGAGGAGCAGCGCTTCGGGGCCAAGATGAAGGAGGCCCTGCGCAAGACGGCGGGAGACGGCCACGTCCTCACGCTCACGGCGACGCCGATCCCCCGCACCCTGCAATCCGCCCTCGTCGGACTGCAATCCCTGAGCGTCATCGCCACGCCGCCGGCGGTGCGCCAGCCCATCCGCACGGTGATCTCGCCGTTCGACGCCGATGGCCTGCGGGACGCGCTCCTGCGCGAGCATCGCCGGGGCGGACAGAGCTTCGTCGTGTGCCCGCGGATCGAGGATATCGGCCCCATGGCGGAGCGTCTCGCCAAGCTCGTCCCCGACCTGCGCACGATGATCGCCCATGGCGAGCTCAAGGCAGCGGACATGGACGATGTTATGGTGCGCTTCGCCGATGGCGAGGGCGACGTGCTGCTGGCCACCAGCATCATCGAGAGCGGCCTCGACGTGCCCCGCGCCAACACGATGCTGGTCTGGGACGCGGAGCGTTTCGGCCTGTCGCAGCTGCACCAGCTGCGGGGCCGGGTCGGTCGCGGCCAGCGCCGGGGCGTCGTCCACCTGCTCCACCAGCCGGAGAAGCCGCTGAGCCCGGCCACGGAGAAGCGCCTGCGCACCCTGGAGGCCCTCGACCGGCTCGGTGCGGGCTTCGCCATCAGCGCCCGCGACCTCGATCTGCGCGGAGCCGGCGACCTCGTGGGCGAGAACCAGGCGGGCCACGTCAAGCTGATCGGGCTCGGCCTCTATCAGCACCTCCTGCATCTCGCCCTGCGGGCCGCGAAGGGGGAAGCCGCCGAGGATTGGATGCCCGAGATCCGGATCGGTCTCTCCGGCGGCGTGCCGGCCGATTACGTACCGGAGCCGGACGTGCGCCTGAGCCTCTACACCCGCCTCCTGCGCCTCACGACCCCGGACGAGGTCGAGGCCCTCCGCCACGAGGTGGCCGACCGGTTCGGTCCGCCGCCGGAGGCGTTCGAGGCCCTCGTCACCCTGGCCCGCCTCCGGGTCGGCTGCCTCGAACTCGGGATCGCGCGGTTGAGCGGCGGCCCGCAGGGGCTGGCGGCGGATTTCCGTGCCAATGCCCCTCCGATCCTGCTGCCGGTCAACGCGCATATCGAGCGCCGCGACCGCCGCGTGCTGCTGCGCGCCGGCTGTGACGATGCGGTCGAGCGCGGTCGCCTCGCCGCCCGGTTCCTCGAACGCCTGCGGGAGGCCAGCACGCGGCGCCCGGCGGGGTGAGATCGCCCCGCTCGGGTCTTCACCGGGCGGCGCCGGCGGAGATGGGGCTACGGCGCCCGCGAGGCTGCGTGGCGGCGGTGACGGGGGCGCTGGAGGCCGAGATTCTCGCGCAGGGTGGTGCCCTCGTATTCCGTGCGGAACAGGCCTCGCCGCTGCAATTCGGGGATCACCAGGGTGGCGAAATCGTCGAGCCCGCCGGGGAGCGTCGGGGGCATGATGTTGAACCCGTCGGCGCCATAAGCTTCGAACCGCTCCTGAAGGGCGTCGGCGATCCGGGCGGGTGTTCCGATCAGGGTCCAGTGGCCGCGCGCTCCGGCGATGCGCAGGTAGAGCTCGCGGATGGTCAGGCCTTCGCGCCGGGCGATGGTGACGAGGAGGTCCTGCCGGCTCTTGCCGCCCTCCGTCCCGCTGGCCTCCGGAACGGGCGCGTCGTCGGGATGTCCGGAGAGGTCGAGCCCTGCGAGCTGTTCCAGGAGCGAGCGGCCGACGACGGGATGGATCAGCTCCTGCAACGCGCCGTACTTGTCCTCGGCCTCGGCCTGCGTGCGGCCGACCACCGGGAAGGCGCCCGGAAGGATCTTGAGTGCGTCGGGCTCGCGGCCGTGCCGGCCGAGCCGGCCCTTCACGTCGGCGTAGAAGGCGGTCGCTTCCTCCAGGGTCGCCTGGGCGGTGAAGATCACCTCGGCGGTTCGGGCCGCCAGGGCCTTGCCGGCCTCCGAGGAGCCCGCCTGCACGACGACCGGATGGCCCTGCGGCGGACGGGGCACGTTGAGCGGGCCGCGCACGGAGAAATGCTCGCCCTCATGGCCGAGCACGTGCAGCTTGGCCGGATCGAAGAAGCGCCCTTCCTCGCGGTCGCGGACGAAGGCATCGTCCTCGAACGTGTCCCAGAGCCCGGCGACCACGTCCACGAATTCCTCGGCGCGGGCGTAGCGGCGCGCATGGGCGAGATGGCTGTCGCGGCTGAAATTGTAGGCCTCGCGCGGGTCCGCCGAGGTGACGAGGTTCCAGCCCGCCCGGCCTCCGCTGAGATGGTCGAGGGAGGCGAACTTGCGCGCCACGTGGAACGGTTCGTTGTAGGTCGTGGAGGCGGTGGCCACGAGGCCGATGCGCTCCGTCACCGCCGAGAGGTGGGAGAGCAGGGTCAGCGGCTCGAACTGTCCGACGTAACGGATCGCCGTGCGGCTCAGGGCGTCGATGTCGTCGCCGCGGATGCTGACTCCGTCGGCGAGGAAGATCAGGTCGAACTTCGCCGCCTCTGCCACTTTGGCGAGGCGCCGGTAATGGGCGGGATCGATCCCCGCATCCGCCTGCGACGAGGGATGCCGCCATGCCGCGACGTGGTGCCCGCCCGGATAGAGGAAGGCACCGAGGCGCATCGTGTCCCGGCGACGTGACATGGGTCTGTCCTCGATCTCGCGTTCCGTTGGACTTGCTTGGCAGGCGGCGCTTCAGGCCGAGCCGACCCGGTATTGGCGCGGCGCGGCGGTACCGTTCACGGCGAAATCGCCCACCGCCCGGTCGCGGTAGATCCGGGGATTGTGCGAGGCGATGGTGCGGGCGTTGCGCCAGTGCCGGTCGAGGCCGAGACCGCTCTTCACCGCCGAGGCGCCGAGCGCATCGAACAGGGTCGTGGTGGCGTCGAGGACGAGGTTGGTGACCACGCTCACCGCCTGGTTCACCTCGATGTCGGCGATGCCCGCCGCATGGTCCGCCGCTTCTCCGTTGCGGTGAACGTCGTAGGTCCGCTGCAGGGCCTCCGCCGCCTTGAGGACGATGGCGCCCGCCGCATAGGCCGCGCCGCGCACGCGGCCGACCACTTGTTGGATCTGGGGATCGTCGCCGGCCCGGCTGCCGTTGCCGTGGCTGTAGACCCGCTTGCGCTCGGCCACGAGCCGCGACACGTCGATGGCGGCCGAACGGCCGATGCCGGCCAAAGTCGCCAGATGGACGAGCTGGAAGAACCCCATCGCGTAGGGGAAACGCTCCGGATCGGGCTTGATCAGCTCCGGCCCGATGAGGACGTCCGTGAAGATCGCCGTGCCGCTGGCGGTGAGCGACTGGCCGAAACCGTCCCAATCGTCGACGATTTCGACACCCGGCGCCCGCACCGGCACGGCCGCCACCAGGGACGCGCCCGCCTCGTCCTGGGCCGAGACGTGGATCCAGTCGGCGAAGAGCGAGCCGGTGGTGTAGAATTTCCGGCCGTTGAGCAGCCATTGCCCGCCGTGGGGCCGCAGGACCGTGTCGAACTGCCCGACCTTGGCCTCGCCGGTCTCGGACACGCCGCTGCCGACGGTCTGGCGATCGCCGATCCGGGCGGTCCAGCGCGCCCGCCATTCCGGTGAGGACGAGCACAGCATGTCCTCCGTGAACCCGAAATGCGCGCGCAGGGCGTTGGTGACGTTGGGGTCGGCCTGGGACAACTCGATGAGCAGGTTGAACAATTCGGGCAGGCTCGCGCCGTGGCCCCCCTCTTCGCGGGCGAGGCGCAGGGTGGTGAAGCCCGCCTCTCTCAGCCAGCCGATCTCGTCATGGGGGAGCGTGTGCGCGAGATCGCGGGCGATGGCGGTGGCGCGGATGCGCGCGAAGACCGGCCGGAAACCGGCCGCGAGCGCCTCGTAGTCCGCGCTCGGTCCCGCGCCCCATCCCGCTTCTGTCTGAGACATTCCGTCGATTCCGTGCCTGTGATGCCGTCACGCCGAAGGGGCTCGCGCTCGATGGCCCCCGGCCCCGTGGTCGTCCTGATCGACAATCCGGTCAGGGCAGACAAGTATAAATTAGGGTCGGATATGCGATTTAGCGATGTTATGCTCTAATCAATCGTAAAATAGACGATGTATGCTTGAAAGGGATGATCGTTGAAAGATCATTCTCGTTGACCGGATAGGATCACCGGCTAGGCTCATGCGCAGGAAGGCCTCCCGCATCGCGTGAACGAGGCCTCTTTCTCCATCGCACGATACCGTCGCCCCGGATTGCCTGGATCTGCCATGAGCGCACGCCGCGAATTGAGGCTGAACGCCTTCGAGATGGGGGCGCCGGGCCATACCTGGGCCGGGCTGTGGCGGCACCCGCGCGACGCGGCGGCGCGCTACAATACCCTCGAGTACTGGGTGTCGCTGGCCCGCACCGCCGAGCGCGGCCTGTTCGACGGGATCTTCCTCGCCGACGTGGTCGGGGTCTACGACGTCTACGGTGCTTCGCCCGCCACCGCCGTCGCCCGGGCGGCGCAGGCGCCCAACCTCGATCCCTTCCTGCTGGTGCCGGCCATGGCCCATGCCACGACGCATCTCGGCTTCGGGGTGACGGCGAACCTCACTTACGAACACCCTTATACCTTCACCCGCCGGCTCTCGACCCTCGACCACCTCACCAACGGTCGGATCGGCTGGAACGTGGTCACCGGCTATCTCGAGAGCGGCGCGCGCGGCATGGGCCTGCCCCAGGCCCGCGAACACGATGCGCGCTACGATGCCGGCGAGGATTTCCTGGAGGCGGCCTACAAGCTCTGGGAGGGAAGCTGGGAGGACGGCGCGGCCCTGCGCGATCGGGCGGGCGGCCTGTTCACGCAGCCGGGCCGGGTCCACCGCGTCACCCATGACGGGCCGAGCTACCGGGTCGACGGGCAGCATCTCAGCGAGCCGTCGCCGCAACGGACGCCCGTGCTCTATCAGGCCGGCGCCTCGTCGCGCGGACGTCTCTTCGCCGCCCGCCATGCCGAGAGCATCTTCCTCAACGGCCAGACCAAGGCCGTCGCGGGCAAGGCCGTGCGCGCCACGCGGCAGGCGGCGAAGGAGGCGGGCCGCGATCCCTACGACATCCGGATGTTCCTCGGGGCCACCGTGATCGTCGCCCCCACCCGCGCCGAGGCGTTCGATCTGCGCGACGAGTACGCGCGGTATCTCGACGTGGAAGGCCAGCTCGCCCTCGTCTCCGGCTGGACCGGGATCGACCTGTCCGGGCTCGATGCCCATGAGGGGCTCGCCTACGTCAAGACCAACGCCATGCAGTCGTTGCTCGAGAACCTGACGCTGCCCGGCGAACGCCCCTTCACCCGTGCCGATTTCGCCGAGTTCGGCCCGCGCGGGGCACGGGCTCCCTTCATCGTCGGATCGCCCTCGGACGTCGCCGACGCGCTGCTGTCCTGGGCCGACGAGGCCGATATCGACGGCTTCAACCTCACCCGCGCCGTCGCGCCCGAGACGATCGAGGCCTTCGTCGATCTCGTCGTGCCCGCGTTGCAGGACCGGGGCGCGTTCAAGACGCAGTATCGCGAGGGCACGCTCCGCGAAAAGCTGTTTCCGGAGGGCGGCGCCCACCTGAAGGCGACCCATCCCGGCGCCCGCTTCCGCCGGGGCGGCGGCGAGGCCCGCGCCTCCGCCGCCTGACCGGCCCCCCCTCTTCCTCTCCCCGATCACAGGCTTCCACGATGACCCCGCTCCCTACCCGCCGCAGCCTCCTCGGCGTCGCGGCCGTCTTCCTCGCTCTGGCGACCGGCCCCGCCTTCGCGGAAAAACCCCTGCGCATCGGCGCGACGCCGGGACCGGTGGGGCAGACCCTGGCCTTCGCCGCCGATCTCGCCCGCAAGCAGGGGCAGAATGTCGAGATCGTCGAGTTCACCGATTGGGTGACGCCCAACGAGGCCGTGGCCTCGGGCGATATCGACGCCAACCTGTTCCAGCACGTGCCCTACCTCCAGAGCGCCATCCGCTCGCGGGGCTACAAGCTGGTGGCCGTGGAGGGCGCCATCGTCCTGCCGGTGGGCCTGTTCTCGAAGACGGTGACCAGCCTCGACACGGTTCCCGACGGCGCTTCGGTCGCCATCGCCAACGATCCCGTCAACGCGGCGCGGGGCTTGCGCCTGCTGGAGACCGCCAAGCTGCTCACCCTGAAGCCGGGGGTCGGCGACGAGGCCTCCGTCGCCGACATCGTCGCCAATCCGAAGCACCTGCGGATCATCGAGCTCGAAGCGGCGCAATTGCCGCGCGCGATGGACGACGTGACCCTGGCGCAGGTCAGCTTCACCTACCTGATCGCCGCCGGCGGCGACCCCAGGACCTCCCTCATCACCGACGGGGCCGGGGACCGGCGCTACACACTGAGCTTCGTCGCGCGGCCCGACAATCGCGACGATCCGCGTCTGGCCGCCTTCATCCGCAGCTTCCGCTCGGCGCCGGTGCGGGACTACATCGAGCGGACCTACAAGGGTTTCCTCGAGCCGGTCTGGTAGCGCGGTCTTCGGATTCGAACCGCCGCCGCCCGTTCGTCCAAGCGCGAGCCGGCCGCCCGAACGAGCCTGCGCCAGGCTCGAAGGTTTTCGCCCCGGCACTCCCGAACAGAGAGCATCCATGCCCCTGAACCGTCGCGCCCTGCTGGGCGGCACCCTTCCCCTGCTGGGCGGCACCCTTGCCCTGCTCACGGCCTCCACGGCCCGGGCCGCGGCACCCCTCAGGGTGGTCGCCTCCTCGGTGCCGCATGCCGAGATCCTGACCTACGTCCAGGACACGCTCGCTCCGGACCTGCCCCTGCGGATCATCGAGATCAGCGGCGACATCCGCCCGAACCGCCTCGTTCTCGATGGCGATGCCGACGCCAATTTCTTCCAGCACGTGCCGTATCTGCGCAGCGAGGAGGCCGAACTCGGTGTCCGCTTCGCCGTGACCGCGAGCGTGCATGTGGAGCCCCTCGGGCTGTATTCGCGCCGCGTCCGCAGCCTCGCCGACCTGCCGAAGGGGGCGACCGTCGCCCTGTCCAACAACGTCACCAATTTCAGCCGGGGGCTGAAGCTGCTGCAGGAGAACGGCCTCATCCGTCTCAGGCCCGGCGGCGACGGCACCTTCGCCACGGCCGGCGACATCGCCGAGAATCCGAAATCCTTCAGCTTCGTCGAGGTGGCGCCGCCGCACTTGCCGCGCTCCCTCGACGACGTCGCCCTGGCGGTCATCAACGGCAACTACGCCCTCGAATCCGGCCTCGACCCGGCCAAGGATTCCCTCGGCCTGGAGCGGGCGGAGGGCAACCCCTACGCCAACGTGCTGGTGACGACGCAAGGCCTGGCCCAGGATGCGCGCATCCAGACGCTCTCCTCCCTCCTGCAATCGGCGGAGGTCGCGGGCTTCATCCGCGAGCGCTATCGCGGCGCGGTGATCCCGGTGAGAGGCGCCTGACCGGAGCGCGCCGGCACGTCGGGGCGGCTGTCCGTGGTGAAGCCGTCCCGGTTCGGCATCCGCACCTTCGGCAGGGAGGCGGCATCGAGTTCCGCCCCCTCCGGCAGGATGCCGTTGAGATGCAGCACATAGGCGCTGAGGGCGTAGGTCTCGTCGGCGCTCAGGGATTGCGGCGCGTCGTAGGGCATGGCGCGGCGGATATAGTCGAACAGGGTGGTGGCATGGGGCCAGAAGCTTCCCACCGTCCGCACCGGCTTGCTTGTCGCGAGGCTGCCCTGGCCACCCGCGAGCCTGTCGGCCGCTGCACCCTCCCCCTGCGCCCCATGGCAGGCGGCGCAGCGCGCCCCGAACAGGGCCTCGCCCTGGCGCACGCTGCCATGGCCGGCGGGCAGGCCCTGACCGTCGGCCCGCACGTCGATGTCCCAGAAGGCCAGGATCTGCGGGGTCGCGGGGCGGCCGATCCCGGACAGGGAGACGGGTCCGGACGGGTCCGCCAGGGCGGCGCCCGTCACCGTCAGGCAGGCGAGAAGGCCGAGGCCGCTAAACCGCATGGCTCACGCCTCCCTCGGCGGCGACGTGCCAGCCGGCGATTCCGTTGTTGTGGTAGAAGGATTGGGTGCCCCGGACCGAGACCAGCGCCGCGCGCGGCGGCTGGACGTAGCCCGTCTCGTCGGTGGCCCGGCTGAGGAGATGCGCCGGGCCGCCCTCCCAGTGCCAGGGGAGCCGGAACCGCGTGAGGCATCTGGGCAGGATCGGACCCTCCAGAACGGCCGCCTGCCAGCGCGCGCCGCCGTCGGTGGAGACCTCGACGCCCGCGATGCGGCCGCGCCCCGTCCAGGCGAGGCCGCGGATCTCGCGAAAGCCGGGCGCGCGCAGTTGCTCGCCGCCGGACGGCGTGGTGATGACGGATTTGGCCTCCATCACGAAGGTGAACTGGCGCGCCGACCCGTCCGGCATCAGGTCGGTGTATTTCGAGGTCTCCTCGCGGGTCTGGAACGGCTGGTCCCCGACCTTGAGCCGGCGCAGCCACTTGATGCTGAGATTGCCCTCGACCCCCGGCACGAACAGCCGCAGCGGGTAGCCCTGTTCCGGGCGGAGCCGCTCGCCGTTCTGGGCATAGGCCAGGATCGCGCCGTCCCGCGCGAGGTCGAGGGGAATGCTCCGGCTCATCCCGGCCGCGTCCGCGCCCTCCGCCAGGATCCAGGCGGCGCCGGGCTTCACTCCGACCTCGTCGAGGAGGGTGCTCAACTCCACGCCGGTCCATTCGGCGCAGGAAAGGAGACCGTGGCTTTCCTGGAGGGTCCAGCCCGGTTTGGCCCCGAGCCACGGCGTGTTGCCCGAGCATTCGAGGAAATGGATGCGCGAGACCGACGGCATCCGCACGAGATCGTCCATGGTGAGGATGAGGGGCCGTTCCACGAGGCCGTGGATCGCCAGCCGGTGGCGGTCCGGGTCGATGGCCGGCACCCCGGCATGGTGGCGCTCGAAATGCAGCCCGTTGGGCGTGATGATGCCGTGCAGGTGCTGGAGCGGCGTGCCGGTGGAGGAGGCGCCGGGAAAGGCCGGCGGCGTCCGCGATTTCCGGCCTAGGTTCTCGTAGGGCGAGGGCCGGCCATAGGGCGGCGATGCGGACGGCGCTCCGGGCGTACGGCTCCATTCGGGGACGGCGAGGGGATCGCCCGTCTCCAGGGCGTGGGCGGCGCTGGCGATCCCGCCCGCCGCGCCGCCGGCCAGCCGAAGGAAGCCGCGCCGGCTCGAAGACCGGCGCGGTGCGCGCGATGTGTCAGACGGCATGACAACGGGGTCCGGATGGGCGTTCGGAGGAGAACGCGAAGCGAGATGTCGGGGGCGATGGCGAAAGAAGAGCGTGGCTGCGTCTCTTTCGATGATTGTCATTGGACCGTATCCGGCCTTCGCAATCAACGGCATGGATTTTTCAATTCTTGCGGGGACGCGAACACATCTTCTCTCGAACCGGGACGCCGAGGGACGATTTTTCGGATCGCGTAAGGCCGCTTGGGCGATGCCGGGATTGCCCTGCCCGACGCCGCGCATGCGGCCCGTCCCGAATGCCGGGCGACTTGAATGTTGGGCAACTTGGAGGATCGTTCTCTCGCGGTAGGGCTGTGGGGATCGATCTTGCTTGAAGGGCGAAGAATTCGACAGCCGATTTCGTTGAATGCGCCAAGTATAGGTCATAGAATCGCAGGATAGATGTTCATCGTTCCGTTCCACCGCCCTGCGCCCGCGCGTGCCGGGCGCATGAGGTTTGGCGAGTGCCTGGAATTCAGATCGACCGCGGCGGCGATGCCGTCCCGCCGCCGCCGGATGCGCTGATCCGTTTCGAGCAGGTGGCGAAGACCTACTCCACCCGCGACGGCGCCGGCGTCTCGGCGCTGAGCGGGATCGACCTGTCGGTGACGGCCGGTTCGGTGCTGGGGGTGATCGGCCGCTCGGGCGCGGGGAAATCGAGCCTGATCCGGCTCATCAACGGGCTGGAACGCCCGAGCGCCGGTCGTGTCCGTGTCGGGGATGCGGAGGTCTCGTCCCTCGACGAGCGCGCGCTGCGCCACGTGCGCCGCGGCATCGGCATGATCTTCCAGCATTTCAACCTGCTCTCGTCCCGCACCGCCTTCGGCAACATCGCCCTGCCCCTGGAGATCGAGGGCCGGGGCAAGGCCGCGATCCGCGCCCGCGTCGAGGAATTGCTGGCCTTGACCGGGTTGGAGGAGCAGCGCGACCGCTATCCCGCCGAACTCTCGGGCGGCCAGAAGCAGCGTGTCGGCATCGCCCGCGCGCTGGCCACGGGGCCGAGCGTCCTCCTCTCCGACGAGGCCACCTCCGCCCTCGACCCGGAGACCACGCGGTCGATCCTGGCGCTCCTGCGCCGCATCAACCGCGACCTCGGCCTCACCATCGTGCTCATCACCCATGAGATGTCGGTGATCCGCGCCGTGGCGGACCGCGTCGCCGTGCTGGAGGCGGGCCGTATCGTCGAACAGGGCGACGTGTTCGAGGTCTTCACCCGGCCCCAGGCGGAGATGACGCGCACCCTCCTCGCCGGGGAGATGGGGCTGACTCTGCCGGCGGCACTCCGCGCCGGGATCGAGACCCGACCGATCGCGGGCGGCAGGGCGGTCCTGCGGATCGCCTTCCGCGGGCCTCACGCCAACGACCCGATCGTCGCGCGGCTCGCGCGCGAGACCGGCATCGAGGCCAACATCCTGTCCGGCACCGTCGACGAGATCGCCGGCCAGCCCTTCGGCTCGCTGACGGTGGGGCTGCCCGCGGGGCCGGACGTGGTCGGCCGGGCACGCGCCTTCCTCGACGCTCACGGCCTCGTCTCCGATCTCCTCGGCTACCTGCCGGCCCATAGCGTGGAGGCTCGCCGTGTCGCCTGAAATGATCCGCCTGTTGCTGCAGGCCACCGGCGACACCCTGTCCATGGTGGCCGTGGCGGCCGTTCTCGGCACGCTGTTCGGCCTTCCGCTGGGCGTCTTCCTGGCGACCAGCCGGCGCGGGGAATTGCTCGCCGCGCCCTGGCTCAATGGCGTGCTGGGCCTCGTCGTCAACGCCACCCGCTCGACGCCCTTCATCATCCTGGTCGTGGCCATCATCCCCTTCACCCGGCTCATCGCCGGCACTTCCATCGGGATGTGGGCTGCCACGGTGCCGCTGACGGTGGCGGCGACGCCCTTCATCGCCCGCCTGGTGGAGGCGGCGATCCGCGAGGTCGATGCCGGGCTGGTGGAGGCGGCGCGCGCCTTCGGGGCCGGCCCGCTCACCATCATCCGCAAGGTGCTGATCCCGGAGGCGCTGCCCGGCATCCTCCTCGGCCTGACCCTCGCGGTGGTGTCGCTGCTCGGCTATTCGGCCATGGTCGGCGCCGTCGGCGGCGGGGGGCTGGGCGATCTCGGCATCCGCTACGGCTACCAGCGCTTCCGCCCCGAGATGATGCTGGCCGTGGTCGTCGTGCTGATCGTGCTGGTCCAGGCGGTCCAGACCATCGGCGAGCGTCTGGCCGGCCGGCTCAACCGGCGCATCCGCCGGGCGTGATCCCGCTCCGGCAGGTTTCGTCGGGGCACGCACCGGATAACCCGCCCGGAATGTCCCATATAACGAACGACGGGCGTGATGACATAAATCGACGGTCTCCGGCCTATCATCGCTCGGCCGGAAATATTCTTCGCATTGTTGCGTCATGCTCGATAACGACTACGATCCGTCTGTTCTAGAGACGGATCATCTCCTTTGCTCGTTCTATAAAGAGAACGATTTCATTGACGGCGAGGGCGCTGCCGAGCAGATTCGGAGGACATTTTCTCTCCCCGGCTCCGCGTCCCGCGTTCGAGTTACGACAGCAGGTTTCCCCATGACGACCCGACGCCCGTCCCTCTCGCGCCGGAAAGCGGCGGCTCTTCTGGGCGGCTTCGCCCTCTCCCTGGCGAGCCTCGGCCCTGCCGCCGCCGCTGAGGGCCAGCTGCGCATCGCCAAGCAATTCGGCGTGGTCTACCTGCTTCTCAACGTCGTCGAGGACCAGAAGCTCATCGAGAAGCACGGCAAGCAGGCGGGCCTCGACATCAAGGTGGAGTACGTCCAGCTCTCCGGCGGTTCGGCCGTCAACGATGCGCTGCTGTCCGGCAATATCGAGATCGCCGGGGCCGGTGTCGGCCCGCTCTTCACCCTCTGGGACCGCACGAGGGGACGGCAGAACGTCAAGGGCGTCGCGTCGCTCGGCAACTTCCCCTACTACCTCGTCACCAACAATCCCGACGTGAAGACCATCGCCGACTTCACCGAGAAGGACCGCATCGCGGTTCCCGCCGTCGGCGTCTCGGTCCAGTCGCGCATCCTGCAACTGGCCTCGGCGAAGCTCTGGGGCGACAAGGACTTCGCCAAGCTCGACAAGATCAGCGTCGCGGTCCCGCATCCGGAGGCCGCCGCCGCGATCATCAAGGGGGGCACCGAGATCTCCGGCCATTTCGGCAACCCGCCCTTCCAGGAGCAGGAGCTGGCCGAGAACCCGAAGGCCCGGATCGTGCTCAATTCCTATGACGTGCAGGGCGGCCCGGCCTCCTCGACCGTGCTCTACGCCACCGAGAAATTCTATAAGGACAGCCCGAAGACCTACACGGCCTTCCTGGGCGCCCTCGACGACGCCGCGAAGTTCATCACCGCGAATCCGGAGAAAGCGGCCGAGATCTACATTCGGATCAACGGCAGCAAGATCGACCCGGCCTTCCTGACGACGATCATCAAGAACCCCGCCGTATCCTTCAAGGTGACGCCCGAGAACACGCTCGGTCTCGGCACGTTCATGCACCGGGTCGGTGCCATCAAGGCGGAGCCGAAGACGATCGGCGACTACTTCTTCGATGACCCGCGCATCAGCAACGGCAGCTGAGCGGCGCGCCATGATCTCCACGGCTCCCCGCTCCGAATTCGCCATCACAGGGCTCCCCGATCCCCGCGCATGGGGATCCGCGCGGCGTGAGGAGGCGCGCGCCCATGCCCCGGTCGCGGCCGAGGCATCGCCGCTGCTGCGGATCAAGGGCGTGACCCTCGAATACCGCACGCCGGAACGGGTGGTGCGCGCCACCCATCGCATCGACCTCGATATCCATGAGGGGGACCGCTTCGTCCTGCTCGGGCCCTCCGGCTGCGGCAAGTCCACCCTGCTCAAGGCCGCGGCCGGTTTCCTCCGCCCCGTGGAGGGGGAGATCACCCTGGCCGGCGTGCCGGTTCGCGAGCCGGGACCCGACCGGATCGTGGTGTTTCAGGAATTCGACCAGCTGCCGCCCTGGAAGACGGTGGCCCAGAACGTCGCCTTCCCCCTGCGCGCGGCCCGTGCGCTGGGCCGTCGCGAAGCGATGGAGCGGGCCCGCCACTACATCGACAAGGTCGGGCTGACGCGTTTTGCCGAGAGCTACCCGCACCAGCTCTCGGGCGGCATGAAGCAGCGCGTGGCGATCGCCCGGGCGCTGGCGATGCAGCCGAAGGTCCTGATGATGGACGAGCCCTTCGCGGCTCTGGATGCCCTGACCCGGCGCCGGATGCAGGAGGAGTTGCTGGCCCTCTGGGACGAGGCCCGCTTCACCCTGCTCTTCGTCACCCATTCCATCGAGGAGGCCCTGGTGGTCGGCAACCGGGTGGCTCTGCTCTCGCCCCATCCGGGCCGGGTGCGGGCCGAGTTCAACAGCCATGCGTTCGATCTGACCAGCATCGGGAGCCGCGATTTTCAGGACGCGGTGCAGCGCCTGCACAGCCGCCTGTTCGAGGCCGCACCCGAAAGCCGCGCATCCACGGAGGCCTCCGCATGAGCAATGCCAGTCTCGCGGGCCGGCCCCTCGTGCCGCCGATCCGCCCGGAATACGACCACGTGCTCGCCCCCTTCAAGGACGCCCCGGTGGAACGGGTGCTGCCGTTCTCGACCCGGCTCTGGCAGCAGGATTGGCTGCGCAAGGGCCTGATCATCGTCGCCCTCGTCCTCGTCTGGGAGGGGCTGGCGCGCTGGCAGGACAACGACCTGCTGCTGCCCGGCTTCGGCGCCACGATGGCCGCCCTGGTGGAGGGCCTCGTGAACGGCGAGCTGCTGGACCGGGTGCGGATCTCCCTCGTCGTGCTGCTGCAGGGCTATGTCTGCGGCATCGTCCTGGCCTTCCTGCTGACCACCCTGGCCGTCTCGACCCAGTTCGGCCGCGACCTGCTCTCGACCCTGACGGCGATGTTCAACCCGCTGCCGGCCATCGCCCTGCTGCCGCTGGCCCTGCTCTGGTTCGGCCTCGGGTCCGGCAGCCTGATCTTCGTCCTGATCCATTCGGTGCTGTGGCCGATGGCGCTCAACACCTATGCGGGCTTTCAGGGCGTGCCCGAAACCTTGCGCATGGCCGGGCGCAACTACGGTCTGCGCGGCCCGTCCTACGTGATCCAGATCCTCATCCCCGCCGCGCTGCCGGCGATCCTGTCCGGCCTCAAGATCGGATGGGCCTTTGCCTGGCGCACGCTGATCGCGGCGGAACTCGTCTTCGGCGCCTCCTCGGGGCGCGGCGGCCTCGGCTGGTATATCTTCCAGAACCGCAACGAACTCTACACGGACCGGGTCTTCGCCGGCCTCGTCCTCGTCGTCGTCATCGGCCTCGTCATCGAGAACGTGGTGTTCGCGGCGTTCGAGCGGCTCACCGTGCGGCGCTGGGGCATGGCGCGATAGTCCCGACCGATGTCGGAGGCCAGGCTGCCCCGCGCGAAAGGTTCTGCTTTCACAAGTGTCCGGCAGAGCAGCTTTCGGTCGTTCTACCTCTATCTTTAAAAGATCATATTATCGACTTTTGCTGATTGCGGCGAGTATAACGGCTCTCGCAAAAGCTTTTATTCAGTATTTCGTCCGCCGGCGGGACCGGGGTGCCGGCCGGATGGCCCCGCTTCGATCGCATCGTCGTCCCGTCTCGCCCTCGACGCCATCGGGCTCCGGCATGGCGCCGGGCCCATCCTCGACCTCTTGCGCCTGCCATGAGGGCGTGAGCGACCGCTTCACCGATGCCGCACCTTTTCGCCGGGCGGATGCAGATTCAAGGGAGATCAATCCGTGACGATCACCAGACGCCGCGTGCCGGGCCTGCTCCTCGCGCTCGGAGCCGGCCTCGCCGCCCTCACCGGTGCCGTCGCCGAGGAGGCCGCGCCGAAGGAGTTCCGGATCGGCTACCAGAAGATCGGCCTCATCGTCGTCGCCCGGCAGCAGGGGGTGATCGAGAAGCGCCTGGCCGCGCAGGGCACCAAGGTGCAGTGGGTCGAGTTCCAGGCCGGGCCTCCCCTGCTCGAAGCCCTGAGCGCGGGCAGTATCGATTTCGGCTATACCGGCGACGCGCCACCGATCTTCTCGCAGTCGGCGGGCGGCAACCTCGTCTATGTCAGCGCCGCGGCGCCCTCCGGCGACGGCGAGGCGATCCTGGTCAAGGAATCTTCGCCGATCCGGTCGGTCGCCGATCTGAAGGGCAAGAAGGTCGCGTTCGGTCGCGGCACGAGCGCGCACAACCTCATCATCGCCGCCCTGGAGAAGGCCGGCCTCACCTTCTCGGACATCACGCCCGCCTACCTGACGCCGGCCGATGCCGGCTCGGCCTTTGCCAACGACAGCGTCGACGCGTGGTCGATCTGGGATCCCTACTTCGCCGTGGCGCAGGCGCGGAGCAAGACCAGGGTCCTGGCGACCTCCGGCCAGACCCTCGACGTGTCGGCCTACTTCCTGGCCAACAGAACCTTCGCCGACACGCATCCGGGCGTCATCGTCCATAGTCTGGCGGGTCTCACCGAGGCGGCCGCCTGGGCCGACGGGCACCGCGACGAGGTGGCCAAGGCGCTGAACGCCGTGACGGGCATCCCCTACGAGATCCAGAAGGTCGCGGCGGACCGTACCCGGTTCGGGGTCCGGCCCCTCACCGACGCGATCCTCTCGGGGCAACAGGCCACGGCCGACCGCTTCCACCGTCTCGGGCTCATCCCCCGCGCCATCCAGGTGCGTGACGCCGTCTGGACCCCGCCGCGCACCTGATCGCGCCGACCCGCAAGATCCCGTCGACCTGCAAGATCCCGTCGACCTGCAAGGCCCGGAGCCCCCACATCGTGACCACCCTCGACCCCCTCGCGAGTCTGTCCCTGCCGGGAGCGGGCGTCCCGCCCCGGCGGGCGCTGCCCAAGGCCGTTTCCCCCTCCCCCTCGCGCCAGACGGCCCGGTCGGGCTTGGGCCCCTACGGTCTCTTCGTGATCTCGTGGCTCGCCCCCGTCGCCCTCGTGGCGGTCTGGGAAGTCCTCGCCCGTGCCGGCTGGATCTCGCCGCAGGTGCTTCCGGCACCGAGCAAGGTCCTGACGACCGCCTGGAAGCTGACACTGAACGGTTCGCTGCTCCTCGATCTCGGCACCAGCCTGCTGCGCGCGGCGGTGGGCTTCGCCATCGGCGGCGGAATCGGTTTCGCCCTCGGCACCCTGGTCGGGTTCTCCCGTCTCGCGGAGGCGGCCATCGACCGGAGCGTCCAGATGATCCGCGCCATCCCGTTCCTCGCCCTGCTGCCCCTGGTCATCGTGTGGTTCGGCGTCGGCGAGAGCCAGAAGATCTTCCTCGTGGCGCTGGGGGTCGCCTTTCCGATCTACATCAACACCGTGCTCGGCATCCGGCAGGTGGACCCGAAGCTCGTCGAACTCGGCCGGGTCCGGAACCTCGGTCCGATCCAGCTGATCCGCCGCATCATCCTGCCCGGCGCCCTGCCCTCGATCCTCACGGGCGTCCGCTATGCCCTGGCGACGGCCTGGCTGGCCCTGGTGGTGGCCGAGACCATCGGCGCGCAATCCGGCCTCGGTTTCCTCGCGATGGATGCCCGTGAGTTCCTGCGCACCGACGTGATCGTGCTGGCCATCGTGCTCTACGCGCTGATCGGCATCGCCGCCGATTCCATCGCCCGTCACCTGGAGCGCTCGCTCCTCGCCTGGCACCCGAATTTCGGGGACCGCCGATGAGCCGCGCTCATGCCGGGAGCGCCGTGTCCGCTTCCTCGCGTCCCGCCGTCGTCGTCACCGACCTAACCCGCGCCTACGGCCCGCGCGTCGTCATCGACGGCCTGAACCTCGTCATCGAGCGCGGTGAGTTCGTCGCCCTGCTGGGCGAGAGCGGCTGCGGCAAGACGACCTTGCTGCGGGCCCTGGCGGGGCTCGATCCCGTCGATCGCGGCCGCATCGACGCGCCCGGAGAGGCCGCCGTCGTCTTCCAGGAGCATCGGCTGCTGCCGTGGGACAGCCTCTGGCGGAACGTGGCGCTGGGCCTGCCGGACCGGGGGGCTCGGGAGCGCGCCGCCGCCGCGCTCTCCGAGGTCGGGCTCGGACATCGCCTCGACGATTGGCCGCGCAATCTCTCCGGCGGTCAGGCGCAGCGCGTGGCCTTGGCCCGCGCGCTCGTGCAGGAGCCGGAACTGCTGCTGCTCGACGAACCCTTCGCGGCGCTCGACGCCCTGACCCGCATCCGCATGCACGGGCTGGTCAAGGAACTCGTGGCCCGCCACCGGCCGGGCGTTCTCCTCGTCACCCACGATGTCGACGAAGCCATCTCGCTCGCCGACCGCGTGCTGGTGATGCGGGCGGGGATCATCGCCGCCGAGCACCGGCTCGACGGCTCCGGCGATCGGGTGGCCCTCCGCCTCCGCCTCCTCGCCGAACTCGGCGTTTACGCCGAATCCGAGCCAGCCTGAGTGTTTCTCCGAACCTGTCTGATCGGATTTCCCGGCGGATGCCCGTGCTGACTTCGATCATCCAAGCCGACCACCTCATCCTGAGGCGCCCGCGTCAGCGGGCCTCGAAGGAGCCCTCCAGACACCAGAGCGATCCCTGGACGCCTCCTTCGAGGCCGCTACGCGGCACCTCAGGATGAGGTAAAGCCTTGGAAAAACAAATCAAACAGGCCCTCACGAAACTCCCGCCGCGCCGTCGCGTCCTGAGCCAGAACCGACTGCGACAGGGAGTTGTGTGAGGCCCTCCGAACTTCCCCTCCCAGCCGATCGGCCAGAGACTCCCATGACGACCTCATTCCGCTCCCCGTCCTCCGGCCCCTCCCGTCGGCGCTTTCTCGAGACGTCCCTGCTCGGTGCCGGTGCCCTCGCGGGTGGTCTCGCGGGCCACTCGGCCGGCGCCGCCACCGGCCGCACCACCGACACGCTGCGCCTGACCTGGGGCTATACCGGCCTCACCTTCATCGCCAAGGAGCGCGGCGAACTGGTGAAGACGCTCGCCAAAGACGGGATCAAGGTGGAATGGGTCGGCCCGTTCCCCAACCACGCGCCGACCCTCCAGGCGGTCACCGGCGGCACCGCCGATTTCAGCTTCGGCGGCAGCACGACGCCGGCGCTCGCCGCCATCTCCGCAGGCTCGCCGCTGGTCTTCACCCAGTTCCTCATCTACAGCCCGCGCACCACGGCCATCATCGCCAAGGACGGATCCGGCATCGACAGGGTCGAGGATCTCGTCGGCAAGTCTGTGGCTGTGAACCGGTCGGGGCTCGGCGAGTTCCTGGTGGTGGCGGCGCTGGAAAAGCACGGCATCGACCGGTCCAAGGTCAAGTTCGTCTATCTCAACCCGCCCGATGCCGCCCCGGCGCTGGCCTCCGGCAAGGTCGATGCGTGGTCGATGTGGAGCCCCGGCGTGGACATCGCCCGCTTCGACTACAACGCCCACGACATCTTCCTCGAAGAGCGCGACCTGCCCTTCCAGATCGATTTCACCTCCTACCTGACGCGCCGGGATTTCGTCGCGAAGAACCCCGATCTCGTCCGCGCCTTCCATGCGGCGCTGAAGAACGACGCCGATTGGGCGTCCGCGAACACGGAGGAGGCCGAGCGGCTCACACAGGCCAAGGCGGGCTACAGCGACCGGGTGCGCGACCACTTCATCGGCCTGCGCAAGCAATACAAGCTCTACGAAACGGACGATCAGGCCTTCCTGGCGGAGTTCCAGAAGGCGGCCGAATGGCTGGTCACGCGCAAGGTCCTGCCCGAGCCGGTGACCGTCACCGATCATCTCGTCCGGGTCTGACGGGATCGTCGCCCCGTTCCAGGCCCCGGTCCTCGCGGCCCTGAGGCGGACCTCGTATCGCACCGGAAGGGGACGGAAGCCGATGCTTCCCGTCGGCCGGAGCTATTCCGAACGTCTCGCACTCCCGAGCAGCGCGCGGGCGGCTTCGTGACGGATCTCGCCCGTCTCGCAGGTCTTGCAGATCGCCCCGAGATAGCGACCGTCGATCACCGTCGCGGCGAACAGCCCAGACTTGAAGCGGTTCGCGGCCTGTGTCTCCACGGCGTACCAGAGGCGTGTCCCGAACCGCACCTTGCCGAATTCGCCGCGCAACGTCGCGTCCTTGCTCGTGCTTTTCAGGGCGCTGCGGATGCGGGTGTAGCGGGAGGTGGGCGAGGCGTAGAGCCCGTCGAGACGGGCCGTGTCGTCGCCGTCGTCTCCGACGGGATCGCGTCTCAGGAACAGGGTGCAGACCTCCAGGGTGCGCTTGCAGGAGAGCGTGCCGCAGACGAGACGCACGGTCATCCGGCCCGTGGCGTCACCGGTCGCCTCGGCGGGATCTTCCAGGGTCCATCCCTCCGGGAGATCGATGACGAAGCCCTGGTCCAGACGGACCGTCCGTGTCCTCGCGGTCTCCCCGCCCCAGGCCGCTCCCGCGACGGTCAGTGCCGGGAACACGCATGCGAGGGCGAGCCAGCCGGAGCGGCGTTTCGGAGCACGGCTCATGACGGTCCGCCGTCCGAAGGCAGATGGCGCGCCGCGAGCGCCTCGAAACGGGCGAGTGCGTCCGGATCGAAGGCGCGTGTCGGGAGTGGCAATACGCTGCCCCAGCGCATCGGCAGGACGATGAGCTCGCCCAGGCGCTCGCAGCCCCGGAAGTTCGTCCAGCCGAGGCGTGCCCAGGCTCCTCCTTGGGCGACCGAGAGGCCCCGGGCGTCGGCATGGGCATAGGACGTGCCGGGCCGTGCCTCCCTCGCGAGATCCCGTCCGAGCTCGCGCGCCGCCCAGCGACGGTTCCAGGGACCGAGCGCGAGGACGAGCAGGACCACCGCCGCGGCCCCTATGGCCGGCTTCAGGAAATCGGTTCCCGCCATCTCGAGGAAGAGCGGGAACGCGATGGAGAACGGGACGCGGTAGGGGTCCACCGCCCAGACGAAGGCGACGATGCCGGGAACGAGCAGGCTCAGACCGACGAAGAGCAGCACTGCCCCGCGCATCCGTGCTCGCCGCATCGCCGGCCGGTCGAGGGTCCTGGTCACGAGCGCCGCCCGATCCTCCGCCGTGAGCGTGAAGGCGATGCGCACCGCATCCCCGGCTTCGTCGGCGAAGGGATCGGTGTCGTCGGGCGGGTGGGGCGACAAGGGCCGCCCGGCGGCGGTCCAGGCCCGAACGCCGTCGGCCTGCGCCGTCGTGAGATCGGCCTTGGCGAGGACGATGGGTTCGCCCTCGACATCCGTCAGGACGAAGAGGTGGAGACGGTCCTCGTCCAGCCCCTTGATGAGATGCCAGGGCAGGAAGGCCTCCAGATCCGCATTCGTCTGCGTGATCCCGGCATCGTCGAAGCGGTAGGTCATCGGCACGGGCGTGTCTTCGCCGGGGGGGCCGATCGCGGCGACGAGCCGCTGATGCAGCAGCCACGGGTAGGCCGCGTGAAGGGTGAGGCAGGCGAGTGTCACGACCGCGAGGAGCGCGGCCAGCGGCCAGAGCGACAGGTCGGGGAGGTCCTGCAGAAACCCGGATATGGTCTTGCCTTTACGCCCCCCCTCCGTCGCCCAGGTCGAGACGAAGCCGAGCAGGGCGAAGAACCATAGCGCGGGTAGTCCGACCGTCAGGATACGCCGCCGGAACGCCGCCGAGCGAGGTCGGTGCGTCCGGGCGATGCCGGCGAGTCGATGGGTGAAGCGAAGCGGGGCGGCGAAGACGAGGGGCGCGCCGGGGGATAGCGGACGTGCCGAAATGGATGGGACGACGGGCAGGGTTGCATCTCCTACGACGCGCGGCGCGCGCTCATGGCGCTACGCGGGTTTCGCAAAAGTGGTCGCTGGTTTTGCGGCCGAAAACCTGCGACGCTCCAAAGGCCAATGCGGACCCGCACAGGTCCGGCAGGACTCCACCGTGCCCGGACCGGGCGGCTGAGACAACCGCCGACGACACGGGGTGGTTGAGAGCATCGCCGGATTCGAACGCCCGCGCACCGAATTTGCCGCCGGCGGCCGTTTCCGGGCGTGCCGACACGCGAGAGTTCGGGGCCCGATCCGACGAGACCGGGCCGCGGGCGGATTTCCCTTCGGAACCGAGCGGTCCAACGGGCTGTGTCGATCGAGGGTCCTGGCTCACCGAGCCGGGGCTAGAGCGCTCTTCGCCGAAGTGGATGCCGGTTCGGCGAAAAAGAGCGCGGCACAACAAAGACTTAGAGATGTGTCCCGACCCAACGTGGTCGGGCACAGCTCTAGACCTGCCCGGCTGCGTCTTTCATGGCCGCCGCCGCTGCTGCCAGTCCCCAGCGGACCATCTCCTCCGCGTCGGCGGCCGTCCCCGCCTCCGCGTAGCAACGCAGCTCGGGCGCATTGCCGGACGCACGGAAGTGGATCGTGCGTCCCCCGTCGAGTTCGACCCTGACACCGTCCTGTTCGTCCACGGATTGCGGCGTGCCGAGCGGGCGGAAGAAATCCGCGCGGAACGCCTCCCGGCCGAGCTGGCGCAGCAAGGCGCCGCTCCGCTCCGCCGGGGTTTCGGGCAGGCGGTCGCTGGCGGTCTCGCCGACCTTCAGGGAAACGACGAGTTCCGCGAGCGTCATTCCGGCGTCCCGTGCCGCCGCCAGGGTCGCCACGATCGGAAGGATCGCATCGCGCGTGGGCAGGGCCGCGAGGATCCTGTCGCCAACGGCAATGTCCGAACCGAGGAGGAAACCGCCATTGGCTTCGAAGCCGACGACGCTCGTGGCTCCGTCCCTCTGCGCCTGGCCCATCCCGGCGATGACGAACGGCGAGCCGACCTTGGTGCGCAGCACGCGCCGGAAGCCGCCCGCATGCTCGATGGCCGAGCCCGCCGTGACGGGGACGA
This sequence comes from Methylobacterium sp. Leaf85, assembly GCF_001422125.1. Taxonomy (NCBI): domain Bacteria; kingdom Pseudomonadati; phylum Pseudomonadota; class Alphaproteobacteria; order Hyphomicrobiales; family Methylobacteriaceae; genus Methylobacterium; species Methylobacterium sp. Leaf85. The sequence continues at coordinate 77,997 of NZ_LMME01000033.1, forward strand.
CGACCGTGTCGACGCCGAGATAGCGGGCGGTGATCAGCCCGAGCACATCGCCCCGGACGATCCGCCCGGCGGCGTCCGCGAGCAGCGGCCGGTCCGCGTCGCCATCGGTCGTCACCAGCGCGTCGAAGCCGCCCGTTGCCATCGCGTCGCGGATGAACGCGATATCCTCGGGGCGGTGGGCCTCCGTGTCGATGGGCACGAAACTGTCGGAGCGGCCGATGGCGACGATGTCGGCCCCGAGGGCGGCCAGCACGTCGGCGAGGAGATCGCGCGCCACGGAACTCTGCTGATAGACCGCGATCCTCTGGCCGGCCAGGATGGTGGAGGGGAAGGCTTCGGTGTAGCGCTGACGGTAGCGGTCGATCGCCCCCGGCTCCCGCGTGGCGGCGTCGGTCGGCGGCATGTCGCCGACCTGGGAGATGTCGCCCAGGGCGGCGAGGATCGCGACCTCGTCGGTCTTGGTGATCTCGCCATCGGGCCGATAGAATTTCAGGCCGTTGCGATCCGAGGGAATGTGGCTGCCGGTGACCATGACGGCGCAGGCCCCGCGCCGGATGCCTTCGAGCGCGAGGGCCGGCGTCGGCAGGGCACCGCAATCGAAGACGGTAAAACCCGCCCCCGCCGCGGCGGCGGCCACGGTCGCGGCGATCCCCTCGCTGCTGTCGCGCAGATCCCGCCCGATCACGACGTCGCCGCTGCCGCCGGTCGTCGCGGCAATCGAGCGGAAGAACGCGCTGGCATAGGCGTAGCTCGGCCATCCCACGAGGTCTGTCACCAATCCGCGCAGGCCACTGGTCCCGAATTTCAGACTGCTCATGAGCTTTCCACTTGCGATGGGCGCGACGGTGCGACGAGCCCCGCTTTTAGGTGGAGTGTGCCGCCGCCTCAATCGGTTCCCGGCGGGGCGCCTCACTCGATTTCAGGTGCCGGGGCGGATTGCCATGCGATCACCGGGCGTTCGAAGTGCCACGCGACGCTCACCGTCACCGTCACTTCAGGTCGGTTGTGGCCGCAGGCTTGAGGCCGCTTCACGCGATCGCGGTGATCCGATGGAGAAGCGACATCAGATCGGATTGGCGCCGCGTCTGCGTCTTCGAGAAGATCGACGCCAGATGTGTCCGCACGGTCCACAACGTGATGCGTTTGTCGGATGCGATTTCCGCGAGTGTCTTTCCAAAGCAGATCTGCTTGGCGATGCTGGACTCGGTCTGCGTGAGGCCGAACATCTTCTGCATGACTTCGTTACTGGGGTCCGGGTTCTCGTTCAGATCGACAATCGTCACGAGCGTATAGCCGTAAGCGTCCGTTTCATCGCCGGCGGGCATGGCGTGAATGGCCAGGGAGCGCTTTCCGTGGCGCGGCACCATGATCCACGACTCGGACCTGTGCCGGAATCGTGTTCCCCCCGCTTCGAGCACGCTCTTGAAGCCGGCCCTCAGGTCCACGGACTTGGGCGTCTCCTCGTCGTTGAATTCCTGGATGGCTCGGATAGCCGCCTGATTGGATTCCACCACATCCCCGTCGGAATCCAGAAGTAGAGCGCCACAACCCATGCGATCCAAAACGCCGAAGAAACGGCTGTTGAGCGACACGATTTGCTCCCCAATGCAGCTTTGTTCAGTATTATTGTGTCCGACGCTCGCTACGTCTTCGACGCTACAGGGACGGGGCCGGCCTGATTTGCCTCGCGAGCGGACAGGCCTGCAAGGCGAGGGGAAATCTCCAAGGTCCGCATTCCCTCGTCCAACTACTTAAGTAGCCATCATGGCGGCTCGCCAAAAGCTGCAAGCGCCGCGAACTCATTCACGCATGCCTTATAGCGATTGTTTCCACAACGAAACGTGCATGTCCATAATTCTCGCACGCTCCGATGGTTGCTAGTCCATGTTACGGGGCGGGCCGATATTTTTCCATCCCCATGATAACTGATTGACCGACGTGGGAAATTCTCGATTGTCAACAGATCGGGGATCGCGGCTCGATCTCTGCTCGAGGGATGATTTCGGTTTGTCATCCCTCATATGAGGGAGGCCGGCGAGATTTTATTTGTGGGTCGCTCCCTCGGACGTGCGATGTCAGACGCTTCCCCACGGATTAAACTAAAAATTGCATTTTTGAGATACCGACCAGTGACGCCCCCCCTTTTGGTGGGCCGCCTCCGCCGGGTCCACCGGGCGCGCTCATCCCGCGTGGTGCAACCCCTCCGGGGCAAGGGTGCGGAGGCAGGGAAGGGACGGCGACGGCATCCCGACCTGAAACGAGGGATCGGCGCGGAACAGCCGCTTGAGGAACCCCGTCACCGCCTGGATGCGGGGGGAGAAGCGCAGGTCCGTATGCACGTTGAGCCAGAGATCGCGGCTGGTCGAGGCGGTTTCATGGAGCACGGGGACGAGGTCGTCGCGCCCCTTCACGGCGAAGCTCGGCAGAAGCACGAGGCCGAGACCGCCGGCGGCGGCGTTCTTCTGGGCGATCATGCTGTTGGAATGGAACACGATGTGACGGTCGAGCACGACGTCGTCGAGCCAGCGGACGCAATCCACCTGGATCAGATCGCTGATGTAGGAGACGAAGGCGTGATGGCGCAGCTCGTCGATGCTCTGCGGCATGCCGGCCCGGGCGAGGTAGGTGGGGGCGCCGTAGAGGCCGAGCCGGAAGCGTCCCACCTGTTCGGAGACCAGCCCCTGGCCCGGCGGTTTGAAGAAGCTCAGGAAGAGGTCGGCCTCGCGCCGGTTGACGTAGACGGTCTGAGACGAGGTGACGAGTTCGATCGCGAGATCCGGGTGGGTCTCACGCAGGCGCACGAAGCGTTCTGCGAGGTAGAGCGAGGCGATGCCCTCCATCGTCGCGAGCCGCACCCGCCCGCTGGCCTGCGCCGCCGAGGGAGAAACCTCCTCGCCCATGGCGATGACCGCGCTCTCGACCCGCTCGGCATGCCCGAGGAGGCGCTGGCCCGGCTCGCTCAGCCGAAGCCCTGACGGCACGCGCTCGAAGAGCGCGATGCCGAGCGCACTCTCCAGATGGGCGAGGCGGCGGCTCACCGTCGATTGATCGACCTTCAGGCGCTTGGCCGCCCCGGCGAGGCTGCCGCCCCTGGCGGCGTTGAGGAAGACCTTCAGGTCGTCCCAGTCGAGCAGATCGAGCGCAGCCATGGGGATCGGTTGGCAAGACTCGCGCCAAGCCCGGCCGTCCGGTCGCCGCCCGCGCCGGGTCCCTTCCGCAAGGCGCCTTGCAGATTTGCCCACTTCGCGCCCGTCGGGCGCCGGCTAGGCTGGTTCACGAAAGGGTCAAGTCCATGCTTCCACGCTTCAAGGCCGCGGCGATCCACGCCGCCCCCGTCTTCCTCGATGCCGCCGCCACCACCGACAAGGCGGTCTCGTTGATCCACGAGGCGGCGCGGGCGGGGGCGGGCCTCGTCGCCTTCCCGGAGACCTTCATCCCGGCCTTTCCGGTCTGGGCGGCGCTCTCGGCTCCCATCGACAACCACGATCTCTTCGCCCTCATGGTCGAGCAATCCGTCCTGGTCGACGGGCCGGAGATCGGGCGCATCCGTCAGGCGGCGCAGAAGGCGGGCATCGTCGTGTCCTTGGGGCTCAGCGAGCGCTCGCCCGTGAGCGTCGGCTGCCTATGGAACGCCAATCTCATCATCGGCGCGGATGGCGCGATCCTGAACCATCATCGCAAGCTGATGCCGACCTATTACGAGAAGCTCATCTGGGCCCCGGGCGACGGCGCCGGGCTGAAGGTGGTGGAGACCGGGATCGGGCGCATCGGCCAGCTCATCTGCGGCGAGAACACCAACCCGCTGGCGCGCTATGCCCTGATGGCGCAGGGCGAGCAGTTCCACATCTCGTCCTGGCCCCCGGTCTGGCCGACGCGGCGGCCGAAGGGGGGCGGCAATTACGACAACCTGGCGGCCAACCGCCTGCGGGCCAGCGCCCATTGCTTCGAGGCCAAGGTCTTCGGCCTCGTGACGGCGGGCATGCTGGACGGCAAGGCCTACGATTTCCTCGCCGCCCGCGATCCCGGCGCCGCCGACGTGCTCGACGCAACGCCGCGCGCCGCCTCGTTCTTCGTCGATCCCACGGGGGCGCAGATCGGCGAGGCGCTGCAGGACGAGGGGATCCTCTATGCGGAGATCGACCTCGATGCCTGCATCGAGCCCAAGCAGTTCCACGACGTGGTCGGCTATTACAACCGCTTCGATGTGTTCGACCTCGGGGTGAACCGCCAGCGGCTCGTTCCCGCCCGGTTCCGCGACGGCCCGGAGCTTGCTGCCGCATCCGAGCCCCCGGCCCCGCCAGCGAACGGCGCGTGAGCGACCGACCCCGCGGAAGTCCGCTCCTCTTCCTTGCGTCCGATCCTTCGCCCCCGTTCCTTCGCGTCAACGACCCAGAATGGAGATGTGCCATGACCATCGACCGTCGCAAGCTCATCCTCGGAGGTGCCGCCGGACTGATGCTGCCGGATATTCGCGCAGCCTTCGCCCAGAGTCCGGCACAGATCGGAACGTTCCCGGGCGGCGTCGGCGCGGATTCGGTCTTCATCGGCCTCAACATGCCGCTCACCGGGGTCTTTTCCGGCGATGGAAGCGACCTGAAGCTCGGCTATGAACTCGCCATCGCGCAGATCAACGCGGGCGGCGAGATCCCCGCCGCCTGGGGGCTCAAGGGCAAGGGCGTCCTCGGCCGCCAGATCCGCCACAAGATCGCCGATACGGAGGGCAAGCCCAACGTGGCGGTCCAGGCCGCGACGCAGTTCATCCAGCGCGACAAGGCCATCATGTTCCAGGGCTCCGTCAGCAGTGCGGAGGCCATCGCCCTCGAGGAGCTCGCGAGCCGCGACAAGGTCCTCTACATGGTCGGCATCGCCGGCTCGAACGACGTCACCGGCAAGAACTGCCAGCGCTACGGCTTCCGCTCGCAGCAGAACGCCTACATGGCCGCCAAGGCCCTCGCTCCCGTCGTCGCCAAGGCGCTCGGCACGAAGCTCAAGGCCGCCTTCCTCGTCCCCGACTACACCTACGGCCAGACGGTCTACGATTCCTTCTCCAAGTTCTCGAAGGAGCAGGGCTGGACGCAGGTCCTGAAGGAGACGGTCCCCCTGGGGACGGCCGATTACAGCTCGGCGCTCCTCAACATCGCCAACAGCGGCGCCGACGTCTTCGTCAACATCTGCTTCGGCTCGGATGCCGTGGCCTCCACCAAGCAGGCCGAGCAGTTCGGCGTCCTGTCGAGCATGAAGCTCGTGGTGCCGAACCTGTCCTCGTTCCAGGACAAGGAGGTCGGCCCGGAACTGATGCAGGGCGTCTACGGCTCCTGCGACTTCTGGTGGACACTGCAGGATCGCTTCCCCCTCGCCAAGACGTTCGTGGAGGCCTTCCTCGCCCGGAACGCCTATCGCCCGCGCTGGGGCGCCCACATCGCCTACATGCAGACCTATCTCTGGGCGCTTTCGGTGGAGAGGGCGGGCGGTTTCAACCCCGTCGACATCATCAAGGTGATGGAGGGCTCGAAGGCGCAGCCCTACGAGACCACGATCGGCCGCGTCTATTTCCGCGCTGAGGACCACCAGATGGTCCGCCCGATCCCGATCCTGCGCGGCAAGGCGCCCTCGGCCATGAAGGGGCCGGAGGATTTCTACGAGGTCGTGGACCTTGTGGACGGCGAGACCGTGATGAACCCGCCCGATCTCTTCGGGTGCAAGCTCGGCCCCTACAGCTGAGGCGCGCCGTCATGCCGAGCACCGCCGTCCTCCTCTCGCAGGCCTTCAACGGCCTCGCCCTCGGCAGCCTCCTGGCTCTCGTCTCCAGCGGGCTCACCATCATCCTCGGGACGCTCGGCGTCCTGAACTTCGCCCATGGCGCGCTGTTCGCTGTCGGCGCCTACACGGCCTTCGTGATGATGCAGGCCACGCACTCCTTCGTGCTCGCCATGCTCGGCGGCTGCGCCATCATGCTCATCATCGGCTTCACGATGGAGCGGCTCGTCATCCGCCACTTCTATGCCCGGCCGGACGAGGACCAGATCCTCGTCACCTACGGGATCGGCATCGTCCTGGTCGAGGGATTGCGGGCCGGGTTCGGCGGCAACAGCCAGCGGGTTCCGGTGCCGTCCTGGGGCACCGGCGCGACGAAGCTCGGGTTCATGGTCTACCCGACCTATCGCCTGCAACTCATCGGCATCGTCGCGGCGCTCCTCGTGGGCCTCTATCTCGTGCTCTACCGGACCTCGGTCGGCCTCGTGGTGCGGGCCGGCATCGAGAATGCCGGCATGGTCGGCATCCTCGGCATCGACGTGCGGCGGACCTTCCTGCTCGTCTTCGCGGTGGGCATCGTCGCCGTCGGGCTCGCCGGCATGCTCTACGCCCCCGTGGTGGCGGTGACGCCCGACATGGGCGCGAGCTTCATGGTGCAGTCCTTCGTGGTCATCGTGCTCGGCGGCCTCGGGTCCTTTCCCGGCGCCATCGTCGGCGGTCTCATCGCGGGCGAGATCATCAGCCTCACCAGCGCCTTCGATTCCGCCTACTCGGAGGTCATGCTCTACGGCCTGATGGCCCTCGTCCTCGTGGCGCGGCCGCAGGGCCTGTTCGGCACGGAGGGACGCGTCTGATGACATGCGGCCCCCTCCGGGCGCTGTTGCCCGAGCTCGCCCTCTTCTTCGTTCTCCTCGCCGCCCCCATCCTCCTGCCTCCGCTCGGCTTCTCCCACGACCTGCTGTCGCGGGCGCTGAACTGGGCCTTGTTCGGCCTCGGCTTCGACATCCTCTTCGGGCTCGCCGGCCTGCTCTCCTTCGGGCAGGCGGCCTTCTACGGTGCCGGCGGCTTCGTCGCCGCCTACCTGCTGGTCTCGGGGACGATTCAGAGCGTCTGGCTCGCCTTCCTCATCGGCACGCTGGCCGCCGGCCTGTTCGGCATCGCCGTCGGCTGGCTCGCCGTGCGGCGGATCGGCATCTACTTCGCCATGATCACCCTGGCCTTCGGCCAGATGGCCTATTTCATCCAGAACTCGTCACTGTCGGACTACACGGGCGGCGAGAACGGTATCGCCGGGGTGCCCGTACCGGTGATCGGTTTCGGTGATGGCGCCTTCCGGATCACGGCTGGCCTGCCGATGTATGCGCTCCTGGCCGCGACCTTCTTCTTCGGCTTCGTGCTGGCCCGGCGCATCGTGCGGTCGCCGGTGGGCCTGATCCTGAAAGCCATCAAGGAGAACACGCCTCGCGTGGCCATGCTCGGCCACGACGTCCCCGCCTACAAGCTCGCCGCCTTCACCATCGCGGCGCTCTATGCGGGCCTGGCCGGAGCGATGCTCGGCTCCTTCCAGAGCTACATGCCGCCGGACGCCTTCGCGCTCGAGACGTCCGGCCAGCTCGTGGTGCAGACGATCGTCGGCGGGGTCGGCACCCTCGTCGGCCCCCTGGTGGGGGCGGCGCTCTGGCTCTGGCTGCGGGACAACCTTCAACTCGTCCCCGGCCTGGGTCCTCTCTGGAAGCTCATTCTCGGGATCGCCTTCATCGGTCTCGTGATGGGCCTGCGCCGCGGCATCTGCGGAGAGATCCTGCACCGCTGGGAGCGTCGTCGCAATGCGGCACTCCTGCGTGCCGCCGAGGCCCGCACCGAGGTCATCGAGGCGGCGCCCGGCGCGGTCACTCCCGAAATCCCGGCCGAGGTCGCGCTCCCCATGCCCCGGCCGGCCATCGACGGCCGCGCGTCGCACGCGGAGATCGCCCTGGAGGCTCAGGATCTCGCCCGCCATTACGGAGGCCTGAAGGCCGTGGACGGGGTCAGCTTCCGGGTCCGGCGAGGATCGATCCATGCGGTGATCGGCCCGAACGGAGCCGGCAAGAGCACCCTGTTCAAGATGCTCTCCGACGAGGTGAGCCCGAGCGCCGGCTCGGTCCTGCTGTTCGGTGAGCGGCTCACGGGGGCGGGGGGGGCCCGTGCCGCTCAGCTCGGCGTCGCCAAGAGCAACCAGCTCAACCAGCTCTTCCTCAACCTCACGGTGCGGGAGAACCTGCGGGTGGCCGCCCTCGCCCGGGCGCGGGGCAGGTTCCGCCTCGATCTCCTCGCCCCCTCGGTCGGTCGGGCGGAGGTGGAGGATCAGGTGGAGACCATGCTGGCCATCCTCGATCTCGGCCCGCGGGCGGAAACCCGCGCGAGCATCCTGGCCTACGGCGAGAAGCGCCGCCTCGAAATCGGGATGGCGCTGGCGACGAGCCCCAACGTCCTCCTCCTCGACGAACCGCTCGCCGGGATGAGTCCCTCCGAACGGGTCGCGACCTGCGCACTGATCCGGCGGATCGGACGGTCCTGCACGATCCTCATCGTCGAACACGATCTCGATGCCGTCTTCGACCTCGCCGAGCAAGTCACCGTCCTCAGCGACGGGCACCTCCTCGCGGATGGACCGGCCGAGGACGTGCGCCGCGATCCCGCCGTGCGGAAAGCCTATCTCGGCACGGGGCCGGAGGAGGACGGGACCGGCGAGTCCACCCGCATCCGGGGAGCCATGAATGAGTCTGCTTGAGGTCGAGAGCATCAACACGCTCTACGGGGATTCGCACGTCCTGTTCGACGTGTCGCTCCGGGTCGAGGAGAACGAGGTCGTGGCGCTGCTCGGCCGCAACGGCGCGGGCAAGACGACGACGCTCCGGACGCTGATGGGCGCCCTGTCTCCGCGCAGCGGGACGATCCGCCTCGACGGCAAGCCGATCCACGGCCTGCGGCCCGAGAAGATCGCGCGTGTCGGGATGCAGCTCGTCCCGGAGGAGCGCGCCGTCTTCGGCACTCTCACGGTGGAGGAGAACCTGCGCGTCGCCCGCCTGACCGCACAGAAGCCATGGTCCCTCGACCGGATCTGGGAGGTTTTTCCGCGATTGAAGGAGCGCCGCACGTCGCGGGGGCGCACCCTGTCGGGTGGCGAGCAGCAGATGCTCTCGATCGCCCGGGCGCTCATCCGCGATCCCCGGATCATCCTCCTCGACGAGCCGTTCGAGGGCCTGGCCCCCCTCATCGTCCAGGACCTGATCGCCTTGACCCGACGCCTCGCGCAGGAGGGCCGGACGATCGTGGTGGTGGAGCAGAACGTGGCGGCGGTGCTGAGCTTCGCCCAGCGGGTCTACGGTTTCAACAACGGCCACGTCGTCTACGAGGGGCAGGCCGCCGATCTCCGCGCCGACGCCGCGCCGATGCGGGCCTTCATGGGGCTTGCCGGGTAGAGCGCCCCTCCCGGATGGCGGCCTACGCGTCGGACGACGCGGCATCCGTCACACGACACGAGGCTGCATGCGAGGAGAGCACACCGAAACGCCTCGACAGGGGCTTTGCGCCCTGAGATAAACCTCCGGCGATCGCTGGATGACGAGGCGTTTTAAGTCTTTGTCGCCGCGTGGCATTTTTCCGAGAAGCGGCTCCGGATCCCGAGCCGGCTCTGTAGGGAGAGGCGAACATTGGCGAATGATGAAGAGACTATTGCCGAGAAGACGTTCCTGACCTTCCTCCGGAATGGAGAGCGGGACGCCTTCCTCCAACTGGAAGCCGAATTGCTGGGCCAGTCCGTCGAGAGATGGGGAGCCCTGGTCGCGGCGTATCGCTCCCTGCTCACCCTCGACGACATCGCGGCGGAGGCCGGGCTCGACGAGCGGTTTCGTCCGAAGATCTGGTGGATGCGCAGTCCGTTCCCGGGGAATTTCGGCGATATCCTGACACCCTACGTGCTCTGGCATGCCTTCGGCGTCATGCCCCGCTGGTACAATTCGAAGCATGCAGACGGGCTCTGCATCGGCAGTATCGCCAAGTTCGCCCGGCCCGGCATGTATCTGTGGGGGACCGGCATGCCCCGCAGCACCGACGACATCTGCCCGACCGCGATCTATTCGGCGGTTCGCGGGCCGCTCTCGCGCGACGCCGTTCTGGCCGCCGGTGGTCAATGCCCCGAAATCTACGGCGATGCCGCCATCCTGCTGCCCGAGCTCTACGCTCCTGCGGTGGAGAAGACCCACAAGGTCGGCATCATCGCGCACGTCCTGCAGGAAGCGCGGATCCGCGAGGCCGTCGAGGCGGTGGGCGCCGACCACGTCAAGGTCATCTCGCTCCTCTCGGTGTCGTTCGAGGACATCGAGCGGGTGATCCGCGAGATCCTCTCCTGCGACGAGATCGTCACCACCTCGCTGCACGGCCTCATCGTGGCGCATGCCTATGGTGTCCCCGCTCAATCGGCGCGGCTGTCGGAGGGCAAGAAGGAGGCGAAGGATTCCTTCAAGATGCGGGACTACAAGCAATCGGTGGGGCTCTCCGACGAAGCCCTCGAACTTCCCCGGACGTTCAGCGACCTAGCCTGGCTCGACCACCGCGCCTGCGTGCTGCCGCCCTCCCCCCTCGACACGAAGCCTCTGCGGGCGGCCTTCCCGTTCCTGGTCCGATTTCAGGAGCCGCCACCCGCGAGGACCTGAGCTGGTTCGCATCGGCAAGCCAACGCTTCACCTCGCTTGGGCCTTTGGAGTGTCGCAGGTTTCGGGGCGCAAAACCGGTGACCACTGTTGCTGAACCTGCTTATACCAGACCTCGATGAGTCTGACTCATCGAGGTTTGCCCGCGCGATTGCGCGGCGGCGGTCGTCCGCCGGACCTCACTGCCCCTGACCTATGGGTCAGGGGCAGTGAGACTTAGTATTAGGGGCCACGCGGAAAGATCGGTCCTGTCAGGCAAAGGGCTCCCGATGCGGTTGCATCGGGAGCCCTTTCGTTTTCGGGCCGCTGCGACTCGGAGCGCCTCGGACAAGACCCGGCCACCACCGGCTCTCGTTCGAGGTACGGCGGCGCGGCGGGAGTTTTAAAGTGCGCTCAGTTCAGTGCCACGGTGAAGGCGCCCTGGGTCTTGGAGCGGATCTCCTCCTCGGTGACGCCGTCGGCGAGCTCGACCAGGACCATGCCACCATCGCCCTTCTTGTCGATGGTGAAGACGCCGAGATCCGTGATCACCATGTCGACGACGGCGGTGCCGGTCAGCGGCAGGTCGCAGGCGGTGAGGAGCTTGGGCGCCTCCGATCCGTCCTTCCCCTTGGCGGTGTGCTCCATCACCACCACCACCTTCTTCACGCCGGCGACGAGATCCATGGCGCCGCCCATGCCCTTCACCATCTTGCCGGGGATCATCCAATTGGCGAGGTCGCCGTTCTCCGCCACCTGCATGGCACCGAGGATCGACAGGTTGATGTGCCCGCCCCGGACCATGCCGAAGGAGTCGGACGACGAGAAGTAGCTCGTGGTCGGCAACTCGGTGATCGTCTGCTTGCCCGCATTGATGAGGTCGGGGTCTTCCTCACCCTCGTAAGGGAAAGGCCCCATGCCGAGCATGCCGTTCTCGGATTGCAGCTGCACCGACATGCCGTCGGGAATGTAGTTCGAGACCAGGGTCGGAATGCCGATGCCGAGGTTCACGTAGTAGCCGTCGCGCAGCTCCTTGGCGGCGCGCGCCGCCATCTGTTCGCGGGTCCAGGCCATGGTGGTGTCTCCCTAGGATGTCAGACGGCGGCGGCGGCGGCGGCGGTCTCGCCACGCTTGCGCGTGGTGCGCTGCTCGATCCTCTTCTCGCGGATCGCCACGTGGATGATGCGCTTGACGAAGATGCCCGGCGTATGGATCGCGTCGCCGTCGATCTCGCCGGGCTGGACCAGATGCTCCACCTGGGCGACCGTCACCTTGGCGGCGGTGGCCATCATCGGATTGAAGTTGCGGGCGGTCTTCCGGTAGACGAGGTTGCCTTCGGTATCGCCCTTCCAGGCATGGACGATGGCGAGATCGGCGAAGAGACCGCGCTCCATCACGTAATCCTCGCCGTCGAACTCGCGCACTTCCTTGCCCTCGGCGATGAGGGTTCCGACGCCGGTCTTGGTGAAGAAGGCCGGGATGCCCGCCCCGCCGGCGCGGATGCGCTCGGCCAGGGTGCCCTGGGGGTTGAACTCGATGGCGAGTTCGCCGCCGAGATACTGGCGGGCGAATTCCTTGTTCTCGCCGACATAGGACGAGATCATCTTGGCGATCTGGCGGGTCTGCAGCAGCTTGCCGAGGCCGACATTGTCGATGCCGGCATTGTTGGAGATGACGGTGAGATCCTTGACCCCTGACGCCTGGATCGCGTCGATCAGCTCGTCGGGAATGCCGCACAGGCCGAAGCCGCCGGCCATGATCGTCATGCCGTCCTTGAGCAAGCCGGCGACCGCCTGCGTGGCGTCGGAATATACCTTCTTCATCTCAAGCCTTCCTCCCGAAATCCGGTTCCTGGCGCCGTTTCGGGCTGCCCTGCGAAACGCGAGCCAATCCCGCCTCCCCGGCCCGGCTCGCGCGGGGCTCGGATCGACAAGGGAGGGCCGCGTCCGTCTGTCCTGTCTCTGCGCCAGGACATGCTCTGCGCCAGGACATGGCGTTTCGGCAAGATCCTGCGGGAGAACATCGTGGTGGAAAGAATAAGGGTCACGAGACCTGTAGCAGGTTGAGCCGTCGGGGAAGGACGGCTCCAAGGACGAGAGCCCGTTTCCGAATCCTCCACTGCGGAGAAATGATGCATGGCAGACAAACCCCGTCCGGCTCGCTATGGAATGAAACGGGGGGCAGGTTTTCGAAGATCGACCGCAGCGGCTGGGCGAGGCCGTGCGCGGGACCGCGCGTCGCGGTTTTGCTCCGATAGGGAGAGATATGCCGCTCCGTCGCCTCCTGCCGGCCGTCTGTATCGGCAGCCTCGTCCTCGCCCTGATCGCTGCCTGCCTGCCCTGGTCCGTCGCCTCCGCGCGCCTCACGCGGGGCGTCGGCAAATCGCTGGCGACCGGTTACGGAATCGCGATGACGGCCGGGGGGCGGGCAGGCATCGCCCTGCTGCCCATTCCACGGCTGGATTTCGAGGGAGTCCGTCTCAGTGCCGGGACGGTCGACGGGCCGCTTCTCGCCGAGGGCGGAACGCTCACCCTCAAGCTCGGGATCCGCGCCCTCCTCGCCGGCCGTATCGAGATCGATACCCTCTCCCTCGAGCGCACCACGATCACCCTCCCCGTCGATGACGGGGACCGGCGTTGGGTCGAGCCGTTCCGCCGGCTCAAGGCGCGCCTGACCGAGGGCGGCGCGTCGCGTCCCCGTCGCATCAGCCTCACGGATGCGATCCTGGTGGGGCGCGATCCGCGCGACGGCAGTGCCCAGACCGCCAGCGACGTCGATCTGGTCCTCGCCTGGCCGTTCTGGAGTTCGCAGACCAACGTCGCGGGAAGCTTCGTCTGGAACGAGACTCCCACCCGGTTCTCGCTCTCCGGGGTTCGTCTGGACGAGCTGTTCTCGGGCCGTGAATCCCCGTTCTCCGCCAGCGCGACCTGGCCCGCAGGCCAGATGACGGCGGAGGGAAGCGGCAGCCTCGCCGACGGGGTATCGCTTCGCGGCCAGGGCAGCCTGCAGACCCGTTCCCTGCGCGAGACTTTGGCCTGGGCGGGGACGGACATCGCCCTGTCGCCGTTGCTCGATACCTTCGCCATAGACGGTACGTTCGAGAGTTCGGGCCGCAACCTGCTCCTGCCGACCATGCGTCTACGGCTCGGTGACAACAGCCTGGAAGGTGCCGGCTCGATCAGCTTCGGCCAGGGCCGCCCGGCCCTGCAGGCGACCCTGGCGGCGGAGAACCTGAACCTCGCCCCCGTTCTGGCCACCCTGGTCCGGGTCTTCGGCTCGGACGACACGCTGAACGCCAACGGCTGGAGCCGGCAGAGCCTGGCCCTGCGGCCCTTCACCGGCGGCGACCTCGATCTGCGTCTCTCGGCGGGCAGTGCCCGCCTCGGCCCGGTGGTGATGGAGGATCTCGCATCCAGCCTGCTGGTGCGCGACGGCAGCGTCGAGGGCTCTCTCGTCCGCGCGATGGTGAGGGGCGGCCTCGTCAAGGGACGGTTCGGCCTCACCACCTCCGCCACCGATCGCGGCGAGACCGAACTGCGTGCGCAGGGGGCTTTCGACCAGCTCGATCTCGGTGCCTTCCTGGTCGATGTCGGGCAGGAGGGCTGGATCCTGGGCAATGCCCAGGGGCACTTCATCCTTGAGGGATCGGGCCGTACCGCCGCCGGGCTGATCGCTCACCTCAATGGACGTTCGTCCTTGGCCATGGAGAACGGCACCCTCGCCGGCCTCGACCTCGCCGACGTGATCCACCGCAACGGCGTCGCCGCCGATGGCGCCCTGGTCCGCCGGAACGGCCGTACGCCCTTCGAACGCGCTGGGGTGGTGCTGCGCTTCGTCGACGGGATCGGCGAGATCACGGATGGAATGCTGAAGACCACGTCGCTGTCCGCATCGCTGCGCGGAACCCTGTCGCTGCCGGAGCGGACCCTCGCCGCCAGGGCGGAACTGACACCGCGTGTATCCACCGACACCGTCCTGCGGTCGGTCTCACCCAAGAACCTGTCTTCGGCCCCGGCGCAGGGGCCGCTCTTCGACATCGACGGTCCCTGGGACGCCGTCGCCGTTCGCGTCATCCCGCGGGAGGGCGGTTCCGACCTCGACTCCCGGGGCGGCTCGATCCTGGCTCCCGATGCGATGCAGGGGGCGCGGACGGGGGCGCTCGACCTGCCGACGCGGGTGCGCGCCTACGTGCCCTGAGCGCTGGCGGAGGGGCGGCCGGTGAGGAAGGACGCCGTCAACACGACGAGGGTGACGCCGCCGACCAGAAGTGTCGAGGCGGCGTTGATCTCCGGGTTCACGCCAAGGCGGACCTGACTGTAGAGCCGCATCGGCAACGTCGTCGCCCCCGGCCCCGAGACGAAGCTCGCGATGACGAGGTCGTCGAGGGAAAGGGTGAAGGCGAGGAGGAACGCCGCCGCCAGGGACGGTGCGATCAGCGGCAGGGTGACGGTGGCGAAGACGCGGATGGGTCCTGCTCCCAGATCCGCCGCCGCCTCCTCCAGGGAGCGGTCGAGCCCCTTCAACCGGGCGCCCACCACCACGGCGACGAAACCGAGGCCGAGGGTGGCGTGGGCGACGACCAGGGTCACGAGGCCACGGTCGAGGCCGAGCCCGACGAAGAGCAGCAGCAGCGACAGGCCGGTGATCACCTCCGGCATCACCATCGGCGCGTAGACGAGGCCGGTGAAGGCGCCCCGTCCGGTAAAGCGGCCGCTGCGGTCGAGAGCCAGCGCCGCCAGGGTGCCGAGGACGGTCGCCACCAGGGCGGCGAGCGACGCCACTTTCAGGGAAACGAGGGCGGCGGCGATGAGCGGGCCGTCGTTCACGAGCACTCCGTACCAGCGTGTGGAGAACCCGCCCCAGACCGTCACGAGGGACGAGGCGTTGAACGAGAAGACGACGAGGACGGCGATCGGCGCGTAGAGGAAGGCGAGCCCGAGCCCGAGGCTGATCCGGTTGAGCGGACTCATCGGCCGACCTCCCCGCGCCCGCGTTCGGCATCCCGGAACAGCACGATCGGTCCGACGATGAGGACGAGGAGCAGCACCGCCACCGCCGAGGCGAGCGGCCAGTCCCGGTTGGAGAAGAACTCGCTCCACAGGACGCGGCCGAGCATCAGCGTGTCCGAGCCGCCGAGGAGATCGGGGATGATGAACTCGCCCACCATCGGAATGAAGCAGAGGAGCGCGCCCGCGACGATGCCGGGCCGGGCCAGCGGCAGCGTGACGGTCCAGAACGCCCGCGCCGGCGAGGCCCCGAGATCGGCGGCGGCCTCCGTCAGGGTCGGGTCGAGGCGGGAGAGCACCGCGTAGAGCGGCAGCACCATGAAGGGCAGGTAGGCATAGGTCAGCCCGATCATCACCGCCGCCGGCGTGTTCAGGATGTCCAGGGGGCGGGCGATGAGACCGGTCCAGACGAGGCCGGCATTGAGCAGGCCCTCGGGCTTCAGGATCGCGATCCAGGCATAGATGCGGATGAGGAAGCTCGTCCAGAACGGCACGATCACCAGGGCGACGAGGAGCGGCTGGAGCCGGGCCGGCGAGCGGGCCAGGGCATGGGCGACGGGCGTGCCGAGGATCACCAGGATCGCCGTCGCCGTGGCCGCATAGACCAGGGAGGACAGGGCCGCGTCGCGATACAGGCTGTCCCCGGCCAGGGTCTCGAAATTGGCGAAGTCCAGGGCTTCGAGGAACGCGCCCCATCCATCGATCCCGGCGCTCCAGTCGAGCACCGGCAGGTAGGGCGGCTGCGCCGTCGCCGGCGAGGACAGGCTGATCTTGAGGGTGATGAGGCAGGGCAGCAGCACGAAGGCGGCGAGCCATAGATACGGCGCAACCGGGAGGAGCCGCTTCATCACGCCGCCATGACCGTCGCGGCGTCGGGGGTGAAGGACAGGCGGACCGGGACGCCGCCGTCGATCCCGGCTCCGGCCGGCAGGGTCGCGCGGATCGTGCTGCCGTCCACCATGCGGATCTGGAGACGGATGCGGTCGCCGAGATAGGTCGAGGCCTCGACGTGCCCGTCGAGGGCGTTGCGATCCCCGGTGGCCATCGGATCGACGGGTGAAGCCCCGATGCGCTCGGGGCGCAGGGCGACCAGCGCGGGGGCGCCGGCGGCCGGGGCGCCCTCCCCGAGGGCGAGGACCGGACCGAGGGCGGTCTCGACCCGCACCAGCGCCCCGTCGGTTTCCCCGACCGTCCCCGGAATGAGGTTCACGTCGCCCAGCAGCCCGGCGACGAAGCGATTGACCGGCCGTTCGTAGAGCGTCTCGGGCCGGCCGATCTGGACGAGACGGCCCTTGTCCATCACGCCGATCCGGTCCGCGAGCGCCATGGCCTCGGAAGGGTCGTGGGTGACGATGACGAAGGCGGTGCCGAGGCGGCGCTGGATTGCGCGCAACTCCCCCTGGGTCTCCTCGCGAAGCCCCCTGTCGAGGGCGCCGAGGGGCTCGTCGAGGAGGAGCACCTTCGGTTCGCGCGCCAGGGCGCGTGCGAGGGCGACGCGCTGGCGCTGGCCTCCGGACAGGGTCTCGGGTGCCCGGTTCCCGAATTCGTCCATCCGCACCAGGCGC
Source organism: Methylobacterium sp. Leaf85 (assembly GCF_001422125.1). Classification (NCBI taxonomy): domain Bacteria; kingdom Pseudomonadati; phylum Pseudomonadota; class Alphaproteobacteria; order Hyphomicrobiales; family Methylobacteriaceae; genus Methylobacterium; species Methylobacterium sp. Leaf85. The sequence continues at coordinate 94,992 of NZ_LMME01000033.1, forward strand.
AGCAACGCGTCCACGCGGGCGGAAGCGGCTGAACGGCCGAGGCCTTTCAGCCCGTAGGCGATGTTGCGCGCGACGCTGAGATGGGGAAACAGCGCATAGGACTGGAACATCATGTTCACCGGCCGCCTGTGCGGGGCGAGGCCGGTGAGATCGGTGCCGTCGAGGCGGATCGCCCCGCCCGTGGGCGTCTCGAACCCGGCGATCAGGCGAAGCAGGGTGCTCTTGCCGCAGCCGGAGGGGCCGAGCAGGCACAGGATTTCGCCCGACGGCATGTCGAGCGAGAGATCCGCCACCGCATCATGGGTGCCGAACGTCTTCGTCAGCCGTTGGAGGGTGAGGAACGGGACCACGGCGTTCCGCGCCGTCAATTGTCCTCGCGCAAGGCTTCGGCCACCCGCGCCTCCAGCAGGTCGGGCCGGCGGATGACGAGGGCGCCACGGGTCCGGTCGATCAGGCCATCGGCCGCCATCACGGTGAACTCGCGGGTCACCTGCTCGCGCCGGCAGCCGATGCGGGCGGCCAGCACGTGGTGATAGGGCGGCGGCGTCACCACCCGTTCGCCGTCGCCGCCGGCGCGCGGCACGGACAGGCGCAGCAACTCGGCATAGAGGCGGTGGCGCAGGTCGAGGAGCGCGTGTTCCATCAGCCGCGTGTTGAGTTCGCGCACGCGCTTGGCGAGCAGGCGGAACAGACGGTCGGCGATAGCCTCGGAGGCGAAGATCATCTGCCGGAAGATCGGGGCCGGGACGACACAGACCTCACCGCGGGTCAGGGCGGTGACGTTGGCCGAGCGGCCGATTCCGTCGAGGGCCGCGAGCTCGCCGAAGAACGCGCCGCCCCGCATCTCGCCGAGGATCACTTCCTTGCCCGATTGCGAGCGGTTGAGGATGCGGACCTCGCCGGAGGCGAGGAAATAGACGTCGGTGGAGATGTCGTCGTAATCGACGAGGACTTCGTTCTCGTCGAACCGGCGCCAATGGCAACGGGTCTCGTAGGTCGACAGCTCGATTCCCGGCTCCTTGAAGAAGGGGATTGTCGCCAGCCGTCCTGCGGTCACGGGTATCGTCTCCTAAAGCGGGTGATCGTTAAGCTGCCGGTCCCGTGGGTCAACCCATTCCGGCGGCCCATCCCTACCAAAAAGTCGGTCCGCCGGATTTAGGGGTCCGCTGCGGCTTCGCGATCGTGCGGAGGAAAGCGCCCTCTCCTCGCGCGTAGTTTACCTGCCTTTGCGATCGAGCGGGGTTACGATAGGCGCACGCCGGAAATGAACACCCTGTCTCATGACAATCCCGGTTGATCGCTCCGGGAGCCGAGACGTGCTGGTAAGGTCAGCGTCATCGAGAGACGTCGCGGGCGCGACCCGTCAGCCGGGGCCACCCAGGATCGAGGCGGACGTCCCCTCGCCGTGGTGGACGCGAGACGTCGCGGCCAATTCCCCCGCCCCATCGATCCAGGCCGCGCACGACGTGGCGCCGGCGAGTGCGCGCCAACGGCAGGCGACCCTGTCCGCGAGCGTCCGTCTGACGGGCTACGGCCTTCATACCGGGCGCCGCGTCACGGTCACCGTCGCGCCCGCCGGCGACGACCACGGCATCGTGTTCCGACGCGATCTCGGCCGTGGCCGCACGGTGGATGTGCCGGCCCTGTGGACTTTTCGCGAGACGCAACCGCTCTGCACCGCCCTTCGCTCGCCCCACGGACCCCTGGTCCGGACCGTGGAGCATCTTCTGGCCGCGCTCTACGCCCATCGCATCGACAACGCGCTGGTCTCCCTCGACGCGGAGGAACTGCCGATCTTCGACGGGGGCGCCCTGCCCTGGTGCGAGGGTTTGCGCGCGAGCGGCCGGACCGAGAGCGACGCGCCGCTGCGCAGCATCCGGGTGCTGCGGCCGGTCGAGGTCCGCCAGGACCACCGGACATTGAGGATCGCGCCGGCGGATGCGCTTCACCTCTCCGGTCGTCTCGAACTCTCGCGTTTCGACCCCATGCACTGGTCCGGCACGATCACCCCGGAGGTGTTCACCGAGCAGCTGGCTCCCTCGCGCAGTTTCGGGCGGGCCAAATGGGCGATTCCGGCCAAGATCTACGGGATGCTCCTGCGCAAGCCGCTGCTGCGGGGGGCGAACCTCTCTTCGACCGCCTGTATCGTCGGCGGGCGGATCATCGGCGGGATGACGGTGCCCGACGAGCCGGTGCGCCATCGCATGCTCGACCTCGTGGGCGATCTGGCGCTGGCGGGATACCCGATCCTCGGCCGGATCGAGGCCGCGCATACGGGGCACGAGCTGAACCACGCCCTGGTCGCGGCCCTGATGAACGATCCCGCCGCCTGGGAGCTGACCTGACCAGGGGGCCGCGGGGGCGTCTCAGCCGAGTCCGGCCAAGGCCAGCACGATCGCCAGGACGAGGGGGAGCGCCACCCCGGCGATCACGGTCTGGGTCGCCGTGATCCCTGCCATCAGCGGCGCGTCCCCGCCGAGCTGGCGCGATAGGATGTAGGACGACGAGGCGGTCGGCAGGGTCTGGAACAGCAGGGCCGTCACCGCGGCCGGCCCCTTGAGCCCCAAGGCGAGGCAGGCCAGGATCGTGGCAGTCGGCATCAGCCCGAACTTGATCAGGGACGCCACGGCGACCGGCCTGATCCAGCTTCGCGCCGATCCGAAATCGAGGGCGGCCCCGACGCAGAGCAGGCCCAGCGGCAGCGACGCCTGGCCCAAGGCTCGCAGCATCGGCTCGAGTCCCGGCGGCAGGCCGAGTCCCGAGGCCTGGAGCGCGATGCCGCCCAGGCTGCCGAGGACCAGCGGATTGAGGGCGATCTGCCGCGCGAGGCCGAGGGCCGAGGGTCGGCCCGCCGTGCCGAAACGGGCGAAGACCAGAACGCAGAGGACGTTGACCGTCGGCACGATCGCGGCGTTCGCCACTGCCGCCAGCGCGACGCCCTGGGCGCCGTAGAGACCCGCCGCCGCCGAGACCCCCACATAGTTGTTGAACCGGATCCCACCCTGGAACACCGAGGTGAAGGCCGGGCCGCCGAAGCCGAGGCGTGGCCGGGCCGCCAGCGTCAGGCCCGCCACCGCCAGGGTCGAGAAAACCAGGACCAGGGCGAGCGCACCCACCGGGACGTCGGCGAGGCGTGCGGTGGCGAGGCTGTCCAGGAGAAGGCTCGGCAGCAGCACGTAATAGGCGAGGCGTTCGGCCTGCGGCCAGAAGCCCTCGGCGAGGAAGCCGAGGCGGCGCAGGGCCGCGCCGAGACCTATGAGGAGCGCGATCGGAACGAGGGCGGCGAGAAGCGTCACGGTCATGGCGGCCGGATTACAGCGCTCCGCCCCCGCCGGATACGGCACCCTGCTGCCCTCGCCTCGTGACGCTCCCCTTGCAACCCTTGCCGCGCGCCGCCAGAAGCCTTCCATGCTCCGCGTCAACGACCTCACCTACCGCATCGGCGAACGCCTGATCCTCGACGGCGCCACCTTCGTCATTCCGGACCGGGCCCGCGTCGGTCTCGTGGGCCGCAACGGCGCGGGCAAGACGACGTTGTTCAAGGCGATCCTCGGCGAGTTGCCCACCGAGGGCGGCACCGTGTCGATGCCCAAGGGCATGCGCATCGGGGCCGTGGCGCAGGAGGCCCCGGCCGGCCCTGAAACGCTGCATGCCGTGGTGCTCGCCGCCGATACCGAGCGGGCGCGCCTGATGGCGGAAGCGGAGCACGCCGACGGCCTGCGCCGGGCCGAGATCGAGACGCGCCTCGTCGATATCGAAGCGCATTCGGCGCCCGCCCGCGCCGCGGCCATCCTGCACGGCCTCGGCTTCGATGCGGAGGCGCAGGGGCGGCCCTGCTCCGACTTCTCGGGCGGATGGCGCATGCGCGTGGCGCTGGCCGCCGTGCTGTTCTCGGAGCCCGACCTGCTCCTCCTCGACGAGCCCACCAACTACCTCGACATCGAGGGCACGATCTGGCTCTACGACTATCTCGAGCGCTATCCGCGCACCGCCGTCATCATTTCCCATGACCGCGACCTGCTCGACGAATGCGTCGATCACATCCTGCATCTCGACCGCGGCAAGCTCAGTATCTATCGGGGTGGCTACACCTCCTTCGCCCGTCAGGTGGCCGAGAAGCGCGTGCTGCAGTCCAAGGCCAAGGCCAAGCAGGATGCGGAGCGGGCGCATCTCCAGAGCTTCGTCGACCGGTTCAAGGCGAAGGCCACGAAGGCGCGCCAGGCCCAGTCCCGCGTCAAGCGCCTCGCCAAGATGGAGATCATCGCCTCGGTGATCGAGGACGATGTGCCGGCCTTCCGCCTGCCGAGCCCCGAACGTCCGCTCTCCCCGCCCATCGTCGCCATGGAGCGGGTACAGGCGGGCTACCCGGACCGCATCGTCCTGTCTGGCCTGAATCTCAGTCTCGCCCCCGACGACCGGGTCGCGCTTCTGGGCGCCAACGGCAACGGCAAGTCCACCTTCTGCAAGCTCATCGGCGGGCGCCTGCCTCCCTTGAGCGGCGAGATGCGGCGTTCGGGCAAGATGGAAGTTGCCTATTTTGCCCAGCACCAGCTCGACGAATTGCGCCCGGCCGAGAGCGCCTACGCCCATGTCCGCGACCTGATGCCGGACGTGCCGGAATCGAAGGCCCGCGCCGCCGCCGCCCGGCTCGGCTTCTCGGGCACCAAATCCGAGACGCCGGTCTCGCAGCTCTCGGGCGGTGAGAAAGCGCGCCTGCTGATGGGCCTCGCGGCCTTCAAGGGGCCGCATCTCCTCATCCTCGACGAGCCCACCAACCATCTCGACATCGAGAGCCGCCAGGCACTGGTGGAGGCGATCAACGACTACGAGGGCGCGGTCATTCTGGTGAGCCACGACCGCTTCCTGGTGGAGGCCTGCGCCGACCGGCTCTGGCTCGTGGCGAACGGCAGCGTGAAGGCCTTCGACGGGGACATGGACGATTACCGCCGCTTCGTCCTCGCCGGCCCCGAACGCGAGGCTCAGACGAGCGCGTCCGAGGCGACCGGCGGGGTGAAGGCGCTGGAGCGCCGCTCCAACGCCGACCGCCGCGTGGCTCTGGCCCCCCTGCGCAAGAAGCTGGAGGGCGTCGAGGCGCGGATGAAGAAGCTCACCGACGCCATGACCAAGATCGACGCGGCGCTCGCCGACGGCACCGCCTTCCAGACCAATGCCGCCAAGGCCGGAGAACTCGCCAAGATGCGCTCCGACGCCGCCGCCGCCCTGGAAGCGGCGGAGGAGGAATGGCTGGAACTCAGCGGCGAGATCGAGGGCGCGACGGCGTAGCGAGGGGTAAGCCTGGATCGACCGGGCAGCCTTCGCGTTTCTCGCAGACGATTCCCTACCCGGACGAGACGATGACCGCACCGATCCGCCGCGACAGGCCTGCATCCCGCGTGAGCCTCGCCGCCAAGCTCGCCCTCCTGCCCCTCGGCGCGGCGGGCGCCTGGATCGCCTATAGCCGGTTGGGGATCGACCACGATCAGACGCTGCATCCCGCCCTGCCGGGACGGCACGAGCGCCTGGAAACCCTGGCCGGGGATATCGGCCTTTATGGCGACGCCACCGCGCCGGGCGTTCCGCTGCTGCTGATCCACTCCGTCAACGCGGCGGCGAACGCCTATGAGATCCGACCGCTCTACCGGCATTACGCGGAGAGCCGCCCGGTCTATGCCCTCGACCTGCCGGGCTTCGGTTTCTCGGAGCGCAGCGACCGGGTCTACACGCCCCGCCTGATGTCCGATGCGATCCAGGCCGTCACCGCCGAGATCCGTGCTCGACACGGCGGCGGGAAGATCGATGCCGTCGCCCTGTCCCTGTCCTGCGAATACCTCGCCGCCGCCGCTCTCGAGGCGCCGGGCGATTATCGCAGTCTCGGCCTCATCAGCCCCACCGGCTTCGATTCCCGCTTCGTCGGCCGGCACCGCGACCGGACCCGGCACGGCGGCGCCGTCGCCCGCGCCATGCTGAACGCGCCGCTCTGGGGGGAGCCGCTGTTCGATCTCCTCGTGAGCCGGCCGAGCATGCGCTTCTTCCTGGAAAAGACCTGGGGCTCGAAGGACATCGACGAGGGCCTGCTCGCCTACGATCACGCCTCGGCGCATCGTCCGGGCGCGCGGCATGCGCCGTTCTCGTTCCTGTCCGGTGCCCTGTTTCCCGATGCGCCGGGGCGGTTCTACGAGGCGCTCGCCCTCCCGGTCTGGATGATCCACGGGGTGCGCGGGGATTTCGTCGATTACCGCCATGCCGACCGTGTCGCCGGCCGCCCGAACTGGACCGTCGATGTCCTGCCCACCGGGGCCTTCCCGCATTTCGAGGATCTGGCGGCGGTGACGCGGCACTACGATGCGTTCCTGGCCGACAGCGAGGGGTGAGGCCGGGGCTGGTCCGGCATCGACGGCCGGGCTACGTCCGGTATGACCCGTGACCTCATCCCTAGGTTAAGCCGATGCCCGACCTGACCCTCGCCGCCGCCCAGACCATCGTCGCCACCGCCCTCGAGACGGCGCGCGGGCACGGCCTGAAGCCCCTCGCGGTGGTGGTCTACGATGCGCGCGGGGCGCTCAAGGCCATGGCCGCCGAGGACGGGACGTCCCTGCGCCGGGCGGAGGTCGCCATGGGCAAGGCCAATGGCTGCCTGGCGCTGGGCCTCGGCGGGCGCGCGATCCACAAACGGGCGGAGGAGCAGGCCTATTTCGTGGCGGCCGTGAGCCATCTCGTCGGTCCGGCCGCGTTGGTGCCGGTGCCGGGCGGCGTCCTGATCCGCGACGGCGAAGCGGTCGTCGGCGCCGTCGGCATTTCGGGCGATACCTCCGACAACGACGAACTCTGCGCGCTCGCCGGGATCGAGGCGGCCGGATTCACCGCGCAGACCGGCGCCTGAGCGCCGCCATGCGCATGGACCGGCGCGCCTGCCTTCTCGGCGGCGGCGCCCTGCTCGTGGCAGGAACCGGTCCGGCGCGTGCGGCGGCCTCGCCCGTCTACCGGCGCGGCAACGATGCCGATCCGGAAACCCTCGATCCGCACAAATCCTCCACCGTGGCGGAGGCGCATATCCTGCGCGACCTCTACGAGGGGCTGCTGACCTACGACAATCACGGCGCCATCATCCCGGGCGCCGCGACGCACTGGACCGTCTCCGATGACGCCCTGACCTACACGTTCCACCTGCGCGAGAACGGACGCTGGTCGAACGGCGATCCCGTGGTGGCGGCGGATTTCGTCTTCGGTCTGCGCCGGATCATGGCCCCGGAGACGGCGGCGAAATATGCCGAGGTGCTGTATCCACTCAAGAACGCCCGCGCCGTGAACCAGGGTGAGGCCGCACCCGAGACGCTCGGCGTGACCGCGCCGGATGCCCGTACCCTCGTCGTCACCCTCGACCGGCCGACGCCCTACCTCCTCGAACTTCTCACCCACCAGACCTCGCTGCCGGTCCACCCGCCCTCGATCGCCCGGTTCGGCGATGCCTTCACCCGGCCGGGCAACCTCGTCAGCAATGGTGCCTACGCCCTCGTGGACATGGTGCCGAACGACCGCATCACCTTGCGGCGCAACCCCTATTTCCATGCGGCGGCCGGCGTCTCCATCGAGACCGTGGCCTTCCTGCCGACGCCCGACCTGTCCAGCGCGGTCCGCCGCTACGCCGCCGGCGAGATCGATTCCCTGGCCGATCTGCCGGGCGACCAGATGGCCTCCCTCAAGGCGAGGTTCGGCGATCAGGTCGTCCTCGGCCCGTCGCTCGGGCTCTATGCCCTGGCCGTCAACACCCGAAAGCCCCCCTTCGACGACGTCCGCCTGCGCCGGGCGCTGTCCCTGGTGATCGACCGGGAGTTTCTGGCCGAGAGGCTGTGGGGCGAGACCATGGCGCCGGCCTATTCCCTGTGCCCGCCGGGCCTCGACAATTACCGCGCGCCGCCGGAAATCGAAGGCCGCAGCGCCATGCCCATCGACCGCGAGGAGGAGGCGCGGTCGTTGCTCGCCGAGGCCGGGTTCGGCCCGGGCGGCAAGCCCCTCCGGGTCGAGTATCGCTTCAACAGCACCGACAACAACCGCAACACGGCAGTCGCCATCGCCGACATGTGGCGGGGCATCGGCGTCGACACGCGCCTCGTCTATACCGATGCCAAGACCCATTTCGCCTATCTGCGCGACGGCGGCGATTTCGATGTCGCCCGCATGTCCTGGGTCGCCGATTACTCCGATCCGCAGAACTTCCTGTTCCTGCTGGAGACCGGCAATGAAGGGGTCAACCCCGGCCGTTACGGCAATCCGAACTATGACGGGCTGATGCGCGAGGCGGCCGCCGAGCGGGATCTCGGCAAACGGGCCGACCTCCTGTTCCGGGCCGAGACGATCATGCTCGACGATTTGCCTTGGATCCCGGTGCTCCACACCCGGTCGAAGGCGCTGATCTCGCCCCGTCTCACCGGCTATCACCCGAACCCGCGCAACGCGTCGCCGACGCGCTTCCTGAGGCTCGAACCGTGAGGCCGGCGGCGGCATGATCGGCCTCATCCTGCGCCGCCTCGCCCAGGCGGTCCCGACCCTGTTCCTCGTGGTCACCGGCAGCTTCTTCCTGATCCGCCTCGCCCCCGGAGGGCCGTTCGACCTGGAACGTCCGCTGCCGCCGGCGGCGATGCGCAACCTCGCCGCCATCTACGGCCTCGATCAGCCGCTGATCGTCCAGTACGGGCGCTATCTCGGCGCGCTGATGCGGGGCGACCTCGGCCCGTCCTTCTCGTTCCGCGATTTGACCGTGGCCGACCTGTTCGCGCGCGGCCTGCCCGTCTCCATGACCCTGGGTGGCCTCGCCCTCGTCCTGGCGCTGGCCTGCGGGATCGGCTTAGGGAGCTGGGCCGCTCTCCGTCGCGGCGGATGGATCGACCGGACCATCGGCCTTCTTGCCGGGCTGACCCTGGCGGTGCCCAACTTCGTCGTGGCGCCGCTGCTCCAGATCGTGTTCGGGCTGACCCTGCGCTGGCTCCCCGTGGGAGGCTGGGAGGGCGGCGCGCCCTCGCATCTCGTGCTTCCCGTCCTCACCCTCGCCCTGCCGCAGATCGGCGCCATCGCCCGCCTGACGCGGGTCTCGCTCAACGAGACCCTGAACGCCCAGCCGGTCCGCACCATGCGCGCCATGGGCCTGCCGCCCCACCGCATCGCCCGCCATGCCCTGCGCGGGGCGCTGCTGCCGGTGGTGTCCGTCCTCGGGCCGACCGCCGCCGCGCTGCTCACCGGCTCCGTCGTGGTGGAGACGGTCTTCGGCCTGCCCGGCATCGGCCGCGCCTTCGTCGACGGGGCGCTCAACCGTGACTACACCCTGGTGATGGGGACCGTGGTGCTGGTGGCCGTGTTCGTCACCCTCCTCAACATCGTCGCCGACATCGTCTGCGCCCTTCTCGATCCGCGCCTGAGGACGGCCCGATGAGGCGCGCATGGACCCGGTTCGCGCGCAATCGCGGCGCCCTCGCCGCCCTCCTGCTTCTCATCGCGATGACGCTCGCCTGTCTCGTCGGGCCGCGTCTCACCGGCCACGAGCCGGGGCGGATCTACCCCGACCTCGTGCGCACCGCGCCGGGCCTCGCCGCCCATCCCGAACCCGACGAGATCGCCCCCGCCCTCACCCGCCTCGCCTTCCGCATGCGGCTCGCGGTCTCGGACATCGCGGTCACCGGCGACACGGTCCGCATGGTGTTTTCGGGTGTCTCCAAGCCCAACGATGCCAAGCCCAACGATGCTAAGTCCTTCGATACGAAGCCCATCGACGAACGGGTCCTGGTCTACCTGCCCCGCTCGGACCTGTTCGGCCCCGCCTCCATCGTCGAGCGCCGGGACGGGGGGCGCCGCCTCGTGGTCGAGGCTCCCCTGCGCCGCCTGCGCTTCCTCATGGGCACCGACATGCTGGGGCGGGACGTCCTCACCCGGAGTCTCGTCGCCGGGCGGGTCTCCCTCCTCATCGGGGCCGTCGCCACGGTCGTGGCGCTCCTCGTCGGGGTCGCCTACGGAGCGCTCGCCGGCTATCTCGGCGGCGTGGCCGACGCGGTGATGATGCGCGTCGTCGACATGCTCTACGCGCTGCCCTTCGTCTTCTTCGTGATCATGCTGCTGGTGTTCTTCCGCTCCGGGCTGGGGCTCATCCTGGTGGCCATCGGCGCGGTGGAATGGCTCGACATGGCCCGCCTCGTCCGCGCCCAGACCCTCTCCCTGCGGCATCGCGATTTCGTCCGTGCGGCCGAGGCCCTCGGCTTGTCCACGGCGGCGATCCTGCGCCGGCACATCGTCCCCAACACCCTCGGCCCCGTCACGGTGGCGGCGACCCTCCTCGTGCCCAAGGTGATCCTGCTGGAGAGCTTCCTGTCGTTCCTCGGCCTCGGGGTGCAGGAACCGGCCACGAGCTGGGGCGCCCTCATCGCGGAGGGCGCGCGCGCCCTCGAATCCGCCCCGTGGATGCTCGCCGGCCCCGCCGCCTTCCTCGTCTCGACGCTGGTGGCCCTCAACGTCCTCGGTGACGGCCTCGGCGACGCCCTCGATCCCCGGATCGCCGGCAGGTGACGGCCTCGGGGCCGTGGCCCTACGGGATACGCACATCTGCTCGACGGACGTGTCTCTACCCATGAGGGTTCGGCATGAGGCGCGACGGGCTCCCTCTCCCGTTTGGGAGAGGGTTGGGGTGAGGGGCGTGGACTCACCGAAAAGGTCACACGTCACCCTGTCCCTCTCCTTCCAGGAGAGGGGACCCGTGGTGCCCGCGAGATGCGGGAATGCCGTAGGCCGTGGCCTGAGGGAAACAGGCATGGATCCCGCCGTCCTCGAATTTGGGGCGGGCAGGGAGCCCCGAGAACTGGCTATGCCACCGATCTCAGGTCGGCGATGTCCGCCGTGAAGGTGTGGATGCAGTTGCGTCCCCGAGATTTCGCCTCGTAGAGGGCACGGTCCGCGCGCTCGATGGTGTGGTCGATGTCCTTGTCGGACGAGTCCGCCTCGGCGATGCCGATGCTGATCGTCGCCAGAAGGCGATTGTTGTCGGGCTCGAACACGGTGCTGGCCACGCTCTGGCGAATGCGCTCCGCGATCAGCGCCGCGCCGACGGCGCTGCTGTCGCCGAGCAGGACGATGAACTCCTCGCCGCCGAAGCGCGCGACCTTGTCCGTCGTCCTGATGGTGTCGCTGATGATGGAGCCGACCTTGCGGATGACCACATCGCCCGCCGGGTGGCCGTAACGGTCGTTGACCCGCTTGAAATGGTCGATGTCGATCATCAGCACCGCAATGGGGCGGCGGTAGAGCTTGAAGGCGTTCAAGGCTTCCTTCGCGAGGGGAAGGAACGCGCGCCGGTTGAGGAGGCCCGTGAGAGCGTCCTTGTTGGCGATGAGCTGCAGGGCGTGGAGGTCGTCGCCGATGCGCCTGACCCGGTCCTGCGCGGCCTGCACCGCCCGGGACGCTTCGGTCTCGACGTCTCGCGCATCGGACTCGGCGGTGCCGATCCGTCTCAGCAGCGACCTGACGGCGGCGGACAGGCGCAGCACCTCGGGCGAGCCATGGACCCGCTCCGTCATCGTCGCATTCGGCTCGCGGCCGATCCGGTCCACCGCATCCGTGAGGTTCACGAGCGGGCGGCTCAGGCGCGTCACCACCAGGAAGATGCCGAGAACGCCCACCGCACCCGCGCCGAGGCCGATCAGGGTGATGAGGAGGGTCAGGCGATTGGCTCCCGCGAGCGCCGTATCCTCCGGCTGGAGGGCGACCACGATCCAGCCGAGACCGCTGTAGTCGCCCCGGCCGCGGGTGGCCGAGACGGCGGCGAGCCGTTTGCCGTCCGGGCCGCTCGCGATGAAATGTCCCGCCGCGAGATCGGCGGGGGAGTAGGGTGTGGTCCCGAGGTCCGGCCCGAGGAGCACGCGGCCGGTCCGGTCGAGGACGACGATCTCCTCCTTCAGCTCCGGCCTGCGCGAGGACAGGACTTCCCGTCGCACCACGTCCGCCCAGCTCCAGCTGAGATGGCTTCCCAGGACGCCGATGATCCGGCCCGACGCATCGGTGACGGGAGATGCGAAATCGACGAAGCGGAACGGGGTCTTGTCCCCGCTGGGCTTGAGCAGGCTCTGCAGCAAGGCCGCGACGTGAACGTCCTCGGCGACCGCGCCCTTCATCCCATCGATGAACCAGGGACGCTGGCCGACATTCGCGCCTTCCAGGATGCCGCCGGTCGCCGCGCGGACTTTCCCGGTCTCGTCGGCAAAGCCGATCCAGGCATAGTCCGGAAGGGTTTTCTGCATCGTCTGCAGCACCTTGCGCAGACTTCCGGTCTCTTCCATCCAGTGGGGCTGGAGCGGATCGAGGGCCGCCACGTTGCGAATCTCGCGCAGGCGCTCCGCCATGTCCTGGTCCAGGCGATCGGCGACGGAGCGGGCCACCTGCAGCAGGGCGTTCTGGGCCATATCGGTGGCTTGCCCGCGCGCCAGGAGCGCGGAGCCCAATGTGCTCGCGGCTACGATGGACAGGCCGACCGCACCGGCGAACAAGCTGATCTGGTGCCGCAGGGATATCTTGTCGGCGAGCCGTCCCAGCATCGATCCTGACCCTCAATCAGACCCGACCCTGCAACTCATAGGCTTGCGAGAACGTCAATCCATAGAGTCAATTTTTCGTATAAATGGCAGTTGTCGCATATCGGACATAGACGATGGGATGGTCCATTCGGCGGTGGTCGAGCATTGCATGGCGACCACAGTCACACTTTTAGCTATTGACGATGATACTATCAGTATATTTGCAATATGTAATCTTTAGGATGCGATTTTCATCATAGGTGTATCTAGGATGCAGTTGCTTCTATCTATATGTCCGCATTCATATGTAAATCGCTCGCATTAAGGCAATGTAGGGCAGATAATATGAGTCATTCAACAGCATCAATATTTTGATTATTGAGTTTGTTTCATTATTTACCGTTGTCCCGGTCGTATTACGCTGTAGTGGCGAGCCGCCATTGAGTCGCGCGAACCAGTCGCTCTTTGCCGGGCGGAGCGGCCGCCGAATGGTCGACCCAAGGTGGAGGCTCGTATCCGCGCCGTCGGCGCGCGCCTGCGCGGCCGGGCCGGATGCTCACCGGTCGGCCAGGAGGCCGGGATAGACCACCCGCACCGTGCGCCGCTCCGCCGGGATGTCGGCGCTCGGGCGGTCCTTGATCGCCGCACCGGTACTTCCCGTCGTCGTCACGTCGGCGGGGCGCAGGCGCCAGCCTTCGGCGCCGCGCGGCGGCCTGTGTGACGCCTCATTGGCGCGCAGCGGCGGCGGCGCGAGCGCGGCACCCGTAAGCACCGTGGTGGCGAGGATGGCGGAGAGGAGGCGGGGATTCATCGGTCGAGGCACCCGGAGACGCATGCTCCGAGTGAAGCGTGAACAGGTAAAGACGCCGACGGAACCGCGAGGCTTGGCCGTTCATTGCCAACAACATTCGTGTCCGAGAGTTAACGAGGCGTCGATGACGAGTATGGTCGAGGCAAAGCCGGGCTCCGCCCCGCCGGAGCGGGTTCCGATGGGCACGGTGATCGACACCGATATTTCCGCTCGTCTCGACCGGCTGCCCTGGGGACGCTTCCACATCCTCGTCATCGTGGCGCTGGGCATCACCTGGGTGCTCGACGGCCTCGAAGTCACCCTGGCGGGCTCCCTCGTGGGCGCCCTGCGGGCCGAGCCCATGAGCTTCACCGAGTTCGATATCGGCCTGGCGGCGAGTTCCTATCTCGTCGGCGCGGTGGTGGGCGCGCTCGGCTTCGGCTGGCTCACCGACCGGATCGGCCGCAAGAAGCTGTTCTTCATCACCCTGGCCCTGTACCTCGCCGCCACCGCGGCCACCGGCCTGTCCTGGAACATCTACAGCTTCTGCATCTTCCGGTTCCTCACCGGCGCGGGCATCGGCGGCGAATACACCGCCATCAACTCCACCATCCAGGAACTCGTCCCGGCCCGTGTGCGCGGCTGGACCGACCTCGTCATCAACGGGTCGTTCTGGATCGGGGCGGCCTTGGGCTCCTTCCTCTCCATCGCCGTGCTGCGCCCCGGCATGATCGACCCGGCCTGGGGTTGGCGCATCGCCTTCTTCGTCGGCGGCGGCATCGGCCTCGTGATCCTGCTGCTGCGGACATGGATCCCCGAGAGCCCGCGCTGGCTCGCCACCCACGGCTACGTCGCCGAGGCGGACCGGGTCGTCACCAGCATCGAGAAGCGTTTCACCGACGAGGGCATCACCCTGCCGCCGGTGGACGAATCCAAGCGGATGAAGCTGCGGACCCGCAGCCACACGCCGCTCAAGGAAGTCTTCGGCACCATGCTGGTCGGCTATCGCAAGCAGACCCTGGTGGGCCTCGCCCTGATGATCGCGCAGGCGTTCTTCTACAACGCGCTGTTCTTCACCTACGCCCTCGTGCTCCAGCGCTTCTACGGGGTGCCGGGGGACCATGTCGGCTGGTACCTGCTGCCCTTCGCGCTGGGCTCCTTCCTCGGCCCGCTGCTGCTCGGCCGGCTGTTCGACACGATCGGCCGCCGCCAGATGATCGCCTTCACCTACGGCATCTCGGCGGTGCTGCTCACCATCACCGGCTACCTGTTCAAGATCGAGGTGTTCGGTCCCGTGGGCCAGACGGCGGCCTGGATGGTGGTGTTCTTCTTCGCCTCCGCCGCCGCGAGCGCCGCCTACCTCACCGTGGCCGAGACCTTCCCGCTGGAGATCCGGGCGCTCGCCATCGCGGTGTTCTACGCGCTGGGCACCGGCATCGGCGGCGTCTCCGGCCCGCTCCTGTTCGGTGCCCTGGTGGAGACGGGGTCCCGCGACAACGTGCTGATCGGCTACGGCATCGGTGCCGCGCTGATGCTGATCGCCGCCATCGTCGGCGGCATCTGGGGCACGGCCGCCGAGGGCAAGTCCCTGGAGGATGTCTCGAAGCCGCTGGCGGCGGCCTGACGGCCGGGCGGTTCCGAGGCGCTCCCAAATGCCTCAGAACCGCTCTACCCACGGACGCAGCGCGACCTCGGAGGTCCAGGCGCTGCGATCCTGCCGCAGGACGTCCCAATAGGCCGAGGCGATGGCGTCGGGATCGAGCAGGCTGTCGGGGGCATCCGCCGGCTCCGGGCGGGAGGCGCTGCGGATCCCGCCGTCGATGACGAAATGGGCGACATGGATGCCCTTCGGCTGGAGCTCCCGCGCGAGGCTCTGCGACAGGCCGCGTAAGCCGAACTTGCCCATGGCGAAGGCGGCGGATTCGGCATAGCCCTTCACGCTGGCCGACGCCCCCGTGAACAGGATGGCCCCGTGGCGGCCCGGCAGCATGCGTCTTGCTGCGGCCTGGGCCACGAGGAAACCGCCATAGGCCGAGACCATCAGGGCGTGACGCACCGCGTCCGGGTCGAGATCGGCGACGGGGCCGCGCAACCGGCCGCTGGCATTGTAGATCACCACGTCGGGCGGGCCGCCCAGGGCCGGTTCCATCCGGGCGAACAGTGCCTCCACCTCCGACGGGTCGACGGCATCGCAGGAATGCAGGGCGGCGCCGGTCTCGGCCGCCAGTTCTTCGAGCTTGCCGATGGCGCGCGAGGCGAGGCCGAGGCGAAGGCCTTCGCGGGACAGGCGGCGCGCCAGCGAGGCGCTCAGGCCTTCGCCGGCGCCGACGATGAGGGCACGCTGGTAGGTCGGGACCATGGGGCATCTCCGGATGGCGAGGGTCTGTTGCCGAACGTCCCAGGGCCCGGGAAGGCTCCTGGCCTCAGCCCTCCCGCCGATCGCGAAAAAAATCGCGCAGGAGCGTGGCGGCCTCCGCCTCGCGCAAGCCGCCATAGACCTCCGGCGCATGGTGGCAGGTGGGCTGGTTGAACACCCGTGGCCCGTGTTCCACTCCGCCGCCCTTCGGATCGAGGGCCGCGAAATAGACCCGACGGATGCGCGCGAACGAGATGGCGCCGGCGCACATCGGACAGGGCTCCAGGGTGACGTAGAGGTCGCAGCCGATGAGGCGCTCGTCGTCGATGGCGGCGCAGGCGGCGCGGATCGCCAGGATCTCCGCATGGGCGGTGGGATCGCGCAGCGCGCGGGGGCGATTATGGGCGACGCCGAGGATCGCGCCGTCCCGCACGATCACGGCCCCCACCGGCACCTCTCCTTCGTCGGCCGCGCGGCGGGCGGCATCGAAGGCGAGGCTCAGAGGGTCGGTGGCGTTGCTGGGGGAGAGGGGGGCATTCACTGTCGTCGAACCCAAGATCTGTCTTCATCGAGAAACCCGGCGGGTCGAGATCCCGTGATGGCCCGGCAGGAACATCGCGGCGATGGAGCCGTTTCCTTACCGACGCGGCAAGGCCGCAGGATCTTTTCAGGAGCAGACGATGAGCAGCACCACCGACAAGATCAAGGGTCTCGCCAACGAAGCGGTCGGCAACGTGAAGCAGGGCATCGGCAACGCCACGGACAACGACAAGCTCAAGGCCGAGGGCAAGGCCCAGGAACTGAAGGGCGAAGCCCAGAAGACCGTCGGCGATGCCAAGGACGGCGTCAAGAACGCCGCCGACACGGTGAAGAGCAAGCTCTGAGCTTCGGTACGGAACATTAGAGAAGGCGGCCGGGAGGCCGCCTTTTTCGTATGCGGCTGCAACGCCCCCTTGCGCGGCGGGCGGGCCGCTCCACGCGCAATCGCTCGCAACCTCGCCTCCGCTCTGTTATGGGGCTCGGATGAGCGACAAGACAGACGAACAGACGGGCGGGTCCGAGGACGCGCCCGAGACCAACAACGTTTCCGGCCAAGCGTGGTCCCCGGCGACCGATGCGGGTGTGCCCGGACCTTCCGCCGAAGAGCAGCCGGCTCCGCGCCGGGCCGCGCCCGCCAGGGGCGGCGACGCCCCCCTGCGCCGCAAGGCGGCGTTGCCGCGGCCGGCGGCCAAGGCCGCTGAGGCGGGTGCCACCGGTGATTCCGATTCGGCGACGCCCGAGGGCGACCGTATCGCCAAGGCCATCGCGCGCGCCGGCATCGCGTCCCGCCGCGACGTCGAGGTGATGATCGCCGAGGGCCGCGTCACCCTCAACGGCAAGGTGCTGACCTCGCCGGCGATCAACGTGACGGATGCGGACGAGATCACCGTCGACGGTGAGCCCCTGCCCGCCCGCGAGCGGACCCGGCTGTGGATCTATCACAAGCCGCGGGGCCTCGTGACCACGGCACGCGATCCGGAAGGGCGCCAGACCGTCTTCGAGGCCCTGCCCGAGGACCTGCCGCGCGTGGTCGCCATCGGCCGCCTCGACATCAACACCGAAGGCCTGCTGCTGCTCACCAACGATGGCGGCCTCGCCAAGGTGATCGCCCATCCCGATACCGGATGGCTGCGGCGCTACCGCGTCCGCGCGCATGGCGACACGAATCAGGCCGAGCTCGACAAGCTGCGCAAGGGCGTCACCATCGACGGCATGGATTACGGCCCGGTGGACGCGCTCCTCGACCGGGCCTCGGGCGACAACCTCTGGCTGACGCTGGGCCTGCGCGAAGGCAAGAACCGCGAGGTCAAGCGCATCCTCGAGCACCTGGGTCTGGCCGTGAACCGGCTGATCCGCCTGTCCTTCGGCCCGTTCCAGCTCGGCGACCTCGAAGTGGGCCTCGTCGAGGAGATCCGCACCAAGGTGCTCAAGGAGCAGCTCGGCCCCACCCTCGCCGATCAGGCTGGCGTCGATTTCACCAGCCCCAACCGTGAGCCGATCGCCCCGTTCGGTTCGCCGAAGGCCGCGCAGCAACAGACCAAGCAGCCCGCCCGCAGCGCCTCGGCCGCCGCGGCGCGAAGCGCCGGGCGCAGCTACGACGACGCCCCGCGCGGCGGCGAGCGCGGTGGCGACCGCGACCGTGGCGGCGACCGCCCCCTGCGCAGGCCCGCCGAACCCGCACGGGTTCCCACGGGCGGCAACAGCGCCGGTCCCCGCCGCTCGGTCTGGCGCGCCGAAGAGGCAGCACCCCAGGAGGATGGTGCGCGCCGGGTCAAGATCCCCCGCCGTGGCGCCGATCCCAAGGCCGAGCGTGAGGCATCCGCTGCCCGCGGCCGGGAGCGCGTGGGCGCGATCAATACCGGCGAGCGCCGTGTTCTGGTGGAGCGCCTGAAGGCGAGCCCGCAGGAGCCGGCCCCCGAGCCGCATCGCCGTGATCGCGGTGCCCGGCGTGACGAGACGGGCGGCGCCGAGCGCCCGGTCCGGACGCTGCGCCAATCCGATGCCAAGGCGGCCCGCCGCGAGGAGGCCGATGCCCGGCCGCCGCAGCGCCGGTTCGACGGAGATTCCAGGCCCCCGCGCAGCGATGCAAGGCCCCCGCGCAGCGATGCGAGGCCTCCGCGCCGGGACGATGCTCCGCGCGGCGGTTTCGGGCGGCCCGCCGATGGCGCCGAGCGGCGCGGTCCGCCTCGTGGCGGCGACGAGCGCCCCCGCAGCTTCAAGCCTCGCGATGGCGGCGGCTTCAACGACCGCGCGGAACGTCCGGCTTTCAATCGTGGCGAGCCGCGTGGGGACAAGCCGGCGGGAATCCGCAGCGAGAAGCCGGCCTTCAATCGTGGCGGCGACGATCGTCCCGGCGGCGGCCGGCCGGGCGGGTTCAAGCCCGGCGGCTTCAAGGGAGCGGGCTTCAAGGGCCGCTCCGACGACCGCCAGGGCGGCGACCGTGACATCGGCGCCGAACGCTCGGGCGCCGATCGCGGCGGCTTCCGGCCCGGTGGCAAGCCCGGTGGGTTCGGCAAGCCCGGTGGGTTCGGCAAGCCCGGTGGGTTCGGCAAGCCCGGCGGATCGGGCAAGCCCGCTGGGGCCGGAAGGCCGGGCGGCTTCAAGGCCGGTGGTTCGTCCCGTCCCGGCGGTTCGGCCAAGCCCGGTGGGTTCGGCAATCGCGGCGGTGGCGCGGGCGGCAAGCCCGGTGGCGGGGGCGGACGTCCGCCCCGTGGCGGCTCGCGGTGAGGATCGTCGGCGGCGACCTGCGTGGACGCCGCCTCGCCACCCCGAAATCGGACGCGATCCGGCCGACCTCGGATCGACTGCGCGAGGCGCTCTTCAACGTCCTCGCCCATGCCTATGACGACGCGGTGGCCGGCGCGCGGGTCCTCGATCTCTTCGCCGGAACCGGGGCGCTGAGCTTCGAGGCCCTGTCCCGCGAGGCGAGCTATGCCCTCCTGGTGGACGAGGGCGCCGAAGCGCGCGGTCTGATCCGCGAGAACATCGATGCCCTGGGCTGCGCCGGCAAAACCCGGCTGTTCCGCCGCGATGCGACCAAGCTCGGCCCGGCCGGCACCAGCGGGACCTTCACCCTGGTCTTCTGCGACCCCCCCTACAACCGCGACCTCGCGCCGGCTGCGCTGGCGAGCGCAGCCCATGGCGGGTGGCTCGCCCCCGGCGCCCTGGTGGTGGTCGAGGAGGCGGCGGGCGCCAATGTCGCGCTGCCGCCCGGCTTCACCGAATTGGAGCGGCGGGTCTACGGCGACACCGCCCTGGCTTTCTCGCGCTTCGAGGCCTGAGCCTGCGACCCCGGCGCGCGCCGGGAACCATCGGTCATCGCCGCCGCGTTGCCCCGGCATGGTCCTCGATGACGCCACGCGCGATCCTGTCTCTACCGGCCCTGAGCGGCCGGTCTTCCCTCTGTCACGCCCGTCGAACGCCCCCGTCTCAGCCCGCGCCCGTCTTGCCGTCTGCATCGAACCGGGTCCGCGCGGCCTGGATCGTGGGCAGGTTCGCGAAGGCCCAGGAGCCGAGCGCCTGGACCGGCACCTGAAGCGAGCGGCCGAGCTCGGTGAGTTCGTAATCCACGCGGGGCGGGATTGTCGGCGTGACCGTGCGCGAGACGAGGCCGTCGCGCTCCAGGCCGCGCAGGGTGAAGGTGAGCATCCGCTGCGAGATGCCGCCGATGATCCGCTTCAATTCGTTGAAGCGTCGGGGGCCGTCCGTGAGCGTCATCACCACGAGGATGCTCCACTTGTCGCCGACCCGCGCCAGCACCGTACCGACCACCCGGCAATCGCCGGGGCGGTGAATGGGCTGTGCCTCGGTTACCTCCGTGTGTCCGGGTTCCACGAATGTGCCTCCTTGTGCGAGCGCTGCTCCGGTACTCTATAGCGCCTCGGTATCATTCTGATACCGAGGATCGAACATGAATCTTCTGCACATCGACAGCAGCATCCTGGGCGAGCATTCCGTCAGCCGCGCCGTCTCGGCCGCCATCGTCGCCCGCCTCCGCACGGGAGCGCCCGATCTCGAGGTGACCTATCGCGATCTGGCCGCCACGCCGATCCCTCATCTCTCTGGCGCCTATCTCGCGGGCCATCAGCCCAACGCCACCAACACGCCCGACATCCAGAACGACGTCGCGCTCGGCCGCGCGGTGCTGGCGGAGTTCCTGGCCGCCGACATCGTGGTGATCGGCGCACCACTCTACAATTTCACGATCTCGACGCAGCTCAAGGCCTGGATCGACCGCATCCTCGTGGCCGGCCAGACCTTCAAATACACCGAGAGCGGCGCCGTCGGCCTCGTGCCGGAGAAACGCATCATCGTCGCCGTTGCGCGCGGCGGCCTCTACGGCGCGGGTTCACCCGCCGCCTCGGCGGAGCATGCCGAGACCTATCTACGGGTCGTCCTCGGCTTCATCGGCATCACCAACCCGGAATTCGTCATCGCCGAGGGGATCGCCCTCGGTCCGGAAGCCCGCGAGAAGGCCCTCGCCGGGGCGCTCGACGCCGCCTCCGTTCTGGCTACCGCCTGAAGGCCTAGCGCCGGCCGAACAGCCGCTCGATGTCGTGGAGTTTCAGTTCCACGAAGGTCGGGCGGCCGTGGTTGCAGGTGCCGGCGAAGGGCGTCGCCTCCATCTCGCGCAGGAGCGCGTTCATCTCCTCGGGGCGCAGGCGCCGGCCGGCGCGGATCGAGCCATGGCAGCTCATGCGCGAGAGGATCGCGTCGAGGCGCCGCCCGAGGGGGCCGCCCTCGGTGCCGTCCGCACTCCCCTCCTCCAGTCCGCTCTCGTCGAGGGCGTCGAGGATGTCCTCCAGGAGATGGCGGGTGGACGAATCGGCCAGCGCCACCGGAACCTCGCGCACGAGGACGGCGCCGGTGCCGAAGGCCTCCAGAGTGAGGCCGAGACGGTCGAGGTCGGGGGCGGCCGCGATCAGGCGCTCGGCGTCCTGGGGCGCCATCTCCACCACGTCGGGGATCAGGAGGCCCTGGCGGGCGATGCCGCCGGCGGCGCGCTCGCGCTTCAGCCGCTCGTAGACGAGGCGCTCATGGGCCGCGTGCTGGTCGACGAGGACGATCCCGTCATGGGTCTGGGCGACGATGTAGGTCTCGTGAAGCTGCGCGCGGGCGGCCCCCAGGGGATGCTCGCTGTCGGGTGGTTCGATCTCCGGCTGGCGCAGGTCGGCGCCGGGTGGTGCGAGATCGCCGGAGAACAGCGCCTGCCCGGCTTCCTCGAACCCTGTCTCCGGCCGGCCGAACGCCGCTTGCGGGGCCTCGAACAGGCCCCCGCGCGCACCGAAGGACGATGCCGGCGCGAGGCCGGCGGGCGCGCCGAACGAGGGCAGGCCCGGCGGAAGCGGCACACTGCCCGACCAGGCGCCACGACCCGAATGCGCCTGCATCGCCGGTCGCATCGTCGGTGAGGGATGGCCCGGGCGCAGGGCGTCCAGGGTCCGGGACGCGCCGGTGCTGGCGTTGCGCGCTCCCACCTGACGCAGGGTCTCGTGAATGGCGCTGACGATGAGGGCGCGCACGAGGCCCGGCTCGCGGAAGCGCACCTCCGTCTTGGCGGGATGGACGTTCACGTCGACGAGGGCGGGATCGCAGGTGATGGCGAGGCCGAGCACCGGATGACGGTCCGAACTCATCGTGTCGGCATAGGCCCCGCGCACGGCGCCCAGGAGCAGGCGGTCGCGCACCGGGCGGCCGTTGACCGTGAAGTGGATCTGGTTGCCCGCGCCGCGATGGTAGCTCGGCAGGCCGATATGGCCGGACAGGGCGAAGCCCTCCCGCGCCATGTGGAGGGGGGCCGAGCTCGCGCCGAAATCCGGCCCCAGCACCGCCGTGAGCCGGCGCAAGGCCGCGTCGTCGCCGGTCTCGGCGGAAAAGACGAGGGGGCTGCCGCTCTCGGAGCGGAGGGCGAAGCGGATCCGGGGCTGCGCCACGGCGAGGCGCCGCAACCCATCGGCGATGGCCAGCGCCTCGGCGCGGTCGGATTTCAGGAATTTCAGCCGCGCCGGCGTCGCCGAGAACAGGTCCGTGACCTCGATCCGCGTGCCGCGCGGGCTCGGCGCGGGACGGACCTCGCCCTTGATGCCGGCATCCACCACCAGGGTCGATCCGCTCTCGGCCTCGGCCGTGCGGCTGGTGAGGGAGAGGCGGGCCACCGCCCCGATGGAGGGCAGCGCCTCGCCGCGAAAGCCGAGGGACTCGATGCGGCTCAGGTCGCCACCGGGAAGTTTCGAGGTGGCGTGGCGCTCCACCGCGAGGGCGAGATCGTCGGCGCTCATGCCGGCGCCGTCATCCACCACGCGGATCAGCCGGCGGCCCCCCGCCTCGATGGTCACCTCGATGCTGGTGGCGCCGGCATCGATGGCGTTCTCAACCAGTTCCTTCACGGCGGAGGCCGGGCGCTCCACCACCTCGCCCGCGGCGATGCGGTCCACGAGGATCGGGTCGAGGCGGCGGACGGGGCGGAGCACGGGCGGCATTCCCCCAAGCATAGGCGAGCGCGCCGCCGCCTCAAAGCGCCGCCGACGTCATCGCGGTGGGAAGGATGCGATCAACCGAAGGGAAAGGCGAGACCACGCCCCGCCTGGACCCAGGCCCCCGCGATGACACAGCAGAGGAGGCAGGCCGCCAGGGGCACGAGCACCCGTCGCCTCGGCAGGCCGAGGGCGATGAAGGAGGCGGCGGCGAACGGCACGATCTGTTCCCCGTGCATGCCGAGGAAATGGGCGATCCTCAGGTCGCCGCCCGCCCGGTTCCAGCCGAGCAGGGGCAGGCTCGCACCGGTCGGGCCGACCGCATGGCCATGGTTGGCGCTGAGGGCGATGCCGGTGGCGGCCCCGAGGATCACCGTCGTCGCGAGGCCGAGAATGACCGCCAGACGCAGGCTCGGCTCGAGGCCGGGACGTGGCCGGACCGCCACCGCGATGGCCAGGGGAATCTTGGCAGCGAGCAGGGTCAGGGCCATGAACCCCATCAGGGCGTAGAGGGCGGCGTGCAGCGGATCGCCGTCGTTGAAATGCGATGCCTCGGCCCGCGCCGCCTGCAGGGTGATGTAGGCGAGCTCGAACCCGCCGGCGACGACGAGCAGGAACCGGCCGATCCGCAGCGAGCGCGAACGGCGCCGATCCGGCCGGACGTAGCCGGTGAACCAGGCGAAGGTCACGGCGTACACACCGACCGAAACGAAGAACTTCGCGGGCTTCGCCCAGACGAAGGCGCCATCGATGAGCCTCCCATCGACGAGGGGGAGTGCCAGGGTGACGGCGCCGGTCAGCAGGCAGGCGAGGCCGAAGGCGGTGAGGACGGGATCGTCCGCCCGAAGCCGGGCGAGTGCCGTGGGGCGGAGAGCGTCTCCGCCGAGGGTGAAGGCGATCATGGCCGGGTCTCCAGGCCGAGCCTGCCGGTGCTGAACCCGATGACGAGGGCAAGAAGGAGACCGGCCGGGCCGACCAGGAAGGTGAGGACGAGGCAGGGCAGGAGCAGCAGCGGCGAGATCCCCGCCCCGATCCCGGCGCGGGCGATCCAGGTGCCGACGAAGAGGTCGAAGGCGAGATAATGGATCCAGCCGGCGGTGAGCGCATGGTCGTCCGCGAACAGGGAACGCACCGCCTCGATGGAGTCGAAGCCGCCTTTCGCGCCGCCCGCCAACCCTGCCGCCAGGATGCCGATATAGGCCACCGCCAGAAGCGCCGGCAGGACGAGGCCGGTGCCGATCCAAGTGGCCCTTCGGAGCCGGGGAGCGAACAGCGCGATGGCGAGGGCGACCCAGCCCAAGAGGGCGATCGTGCTGCAGAGGGAGAACAGGCTCGCTGCGGGGATCACGTCTTGCCCATCCTTATCTTGACATCGTATAGATCGAGCATGAGTGAGCATCTTGACACTGTCAAGTCATCGAAGGGCGTCGCAGCCACGGAAGCCTCGGCCTACCATCACGGCGATCTGCGGGCCGCCTTGATCCGGGCGACGACGGCCATCCTGCGGGAGCGCGGGATCGACGGGTTTTCCCTGAGGGAGGCGGCGCGGCGGGCGGGCGTCTCGCCGGCGGCTCCGCAGCATCATTTCGGCGATGCGCGCGGGTTGCTCACCGCCGTGGCGACGGAGGGCTTTAGGATGCTGGGCGACGCGCTGGCCGCGGCCGATTCCGCCGCGACCGACCGCGACGGGCGCATTCGCGCGCAAGGCCGGGCCTATGTCGCCTTCGCCCTCGACCATCCGGCCGAGTTCGACACGATGTGGCGCTGTGCGCGGATCGATACGGGCGACGCGGCTTACGCGGCGGCGGCCGGTCGCGCCTTCGGGCTCCTGAAAGCGGCGGTGGCCGGAACCCCTTTCGAGGATGACGGGCTACCGGCGGCGTCCAATCATGCCGCCCCGGACCCGAGGGCCATCGCCTGCTGGTCCCTGGTCCATGGTCTCGCCCGGCTCGCCCTCGACGGTGCGCTGGGACCGGCCGAGGTGGCGCGTGGGGCCATCGACGGGATGCTGGAGCCTATCCTCGACTGCCTGACGGTGTGATGCCGGGACAGCGCGGCGCGACGCCAGCGCTCATCGCGAGACCATTGGCGGATCCGCTCCAGACTTCGCCGGGTAGGACCCGTCGTCAGGCGACCCCGGCCCGCAGCAGGTCGTGATAATGGACGAGGCCCACGGGGCGCTCGTTCTCGACGACGATCAGCGAGGTGATCTTCATCGATTCCTGGATTTCCAGGGCCTTGGCGAGAAGGGTCTCCGGGCTCACGGTGCGCGGCCGGACGCTCATCAGCGCCTCGACCACGAGGCTGTCGAGATCGGCCCTGAACACGTTGCGGCGCAGGTCGCCGTCGGTGAGGATGCCGGCGAGGCGGCCGTCTTCTTCCACCACCACCACCGATCCGAAGCCCTTGGCGTCGATCTCGGCGATGGCGGCCCGCATACCCGTGCCGCGCCGGACCACCGGCAGCTGGTCACCCGCATGCATCACTTCGCGGACCTGCCGGAGCGAAGCCCCCAGGCGTCCGCCGGGATGGTAGATGCCGAACTCGCGGGCGGAGAAGCCGCGGGCCTCGAGCAGGGCGATGGCGAGGGCGTCGCCCAAAGCGAGCTGCATCGCCGTGGAGGTGGTGGGCGCGAGCCCGTTGGGGCAGGCCTCGCGGGCCTTGGGCAGGGTGAGGCAGATATCGGCCTCACGCCCGAGGGTCGAGCCGGCATTCGCCGTGATGGCGATGAGGCCGACCCGATAGCGCCGCGCATAGCCGATGATGTTGGCGAGTTCCGTGGTCTCGCCCGACCAGGACAGGGCGACGACGACGTCCTGCGGCTGAATCATGCCGAGATCGCCATGGCTCGCCTCGGCCGGATGGACATACAGCGCCGGCGTGCCGGTGGAGGCCATGGTCGCCGCGATCTTGCGGCCGACATGGCCCGATTTGCCCATGCCGGTGAGGATGGCGCGGCCCTTGGCGGCGGAGATGCGCGCGACGGCGTCCGAGAAGGCGGTGCCGAGACCGTTGCCGATGGCCTCCATCAGGCAGCGCAGGCCCTCGCACTCGGTCTCGATGGTGCGCAGGGCCGAGGCGATGGCGGGCGCATGGCCGGCATCGGGGGGCGTCATCCGCTTCTCCGCTGCAGCACCGCCCATGACAATCCTCGCCTTCGCCGGCGCGCGCGGCGCCATGACGTGCCGCCTATGCAAGGCGAATGTGGTCGGATGGGGGCTTGGGCGCGTGGGACGCCGCGCACCGGAATCGGCGGCGGGGCGGAGAAGAAGGTATCGGGGGCCGGCGGGAGGAGGCTCAGACCGGCGGATGGCCTGTAATACGCCGACGTTAAAATATTTCCAATGACAACAAGTGATCGTTAACCGTTCGGCTGGAATGTCAAATCCAAAGTAAAAGCTGATCGTCGCGATCCGCGGTCAGGAAGAGGTTTTCATGTCGATCCAGGCTCTCTCGATTCGTGCCAAGCTCATCACGGCATTCTCCCTGCTTACTTTGTTCGTTGTTGGCCTGGGAGTGCTTGGGATCGTCAGTACGCAGCGCATGCGCGAACAAGCTCTCGACATCGAAAACAACTGGCTCCCCAGTGTTCGTGTCCTCGGCGAGATCGATACTCTGACGGCCCGCAACAACGGCGTCATGCTGCGTCATACGCAGGAAACCGACCCCCAGAAGCTGGCGACCATCGAGGGCGACCTCGCGCGGTTCGGAAAGAGGATCGACGAGAAGAAGCTCGCCTACGAGCGGATGATCGCCTCTCCCGAAGAGCGCGAACTCTACGAGACGTTCACGCGCGAGGCCGCCAAATTCGCCGCGATCCGCCAGACCATCCTGGATATGTCCCGCAACGGGGAGAAGGCGCAGGCCTTCTCGTTCTACGAGACCAAGGGGATCACCATCCGCCGGGGCATGTCGGACGCCCTCGAGAAGCTGGTGAGCCTGAACAATGTCGGGGCGGATCAGGCGCAGGCGCGGAGCAAGTCGGTCTTCGAACAGGCCCGGACCCTGGGCATCGCCGCCATCGTCGTCGCGGTCCTCCTCTCCGTCCTGTCCGCCTTCCTGATCATCCGCGGCGTGACCCGAGGCATCGATTCCGTGGTGCAGCCGATGCAGGCCCTCGCCGCCGGCGACCTGTCGGTGACCATCCCGCACCAGAACGCCAGGACCGAGATCGGGCGCATCGCCGACGCCGTGCAGGTGTTCAAGGACGGATTGCACCGGATGAAGGCTCTGGAAGACGAGACCGTCCTGGTCCGTGCCGGCGCGGAAGCGCAGCGCAAGGCCGCCATGCGGTCCATGGCCGACGGCTTCGAGTCCGCCGTCGGCGGGATCATCCAGACCGTGTCCAGTTCGGCGACGGAGTTGCAGGCTACCGCGCAGGGCATGGCCGGCACCGCGACGCAGACCGCCGCGCAATCCACCAGCGTCGCCGCCGCGGCGGAACAGGCCGCCTCAAACGTCACCACCGTGGCGGCGGCGGCCGAGGAACTCGGCTCGTCGGTGCAGGAAATCGGCCGTCAGGTCAGCGCCTCGGCCAGCCTGGCCCATGTCGCCGTCGAGGAAACCGCGCGGACCGCGCTGCTCGTGAAGGACCTGAACAG
The DNA here is from genome assembly GCF_001422125.1 of Methylobacterium sp. Leaf85. Lineage (NCBI taxonomy): Bacteria > Pseudomonadati > Pseudomonadota > Alphaproteobacteria > Hyphomicrobiales > Methylobacteriaceae > Methylobacterium > Methylobacterium sp. Leaf85. Next base: position 122,297 of record NZ_LMME01000033.1, read on the forward strand.
CGCCGTGGCGAAGATCGGCGACGTGGTGACGATGATCAGCGCCATCGCGGGCCAGACCAACCTCCTGGCCCTGAACGCGACCATCGAGGCGGCCCGTGCCGGCGAGTCGGGGCGCGGATTCGCCGTCGTCGCCGCCGAGGTGAAGGAACTCGCCAACCAGACCGCCAGGGCGACCGAGGAGATCGGCGGCCATATCGCCTCGATCCAAGGCTCCACCGATCAGGCGGTCTCGGCGATCGGCGGCATCACCACCCGCATTCAGGAGATCAGCGCCGTCGCCACCACGATCGCCGCCGCGGTGGAGGAGCAGGGCGCCGCCACGCAGGAGATCGTCCGCAACGTGTCCCAGGCCGCCACCGGCACGGGAGAGGTCACGGTGAACATCGCGGGCGTGGCCGGTGCCGCCGAGGAGACCGGCGCTGCCGCCAGCCAGGTGCTCGGCGCGGCATCGGAGCTGTCGCGCCAGTCCGAACATCTCAACTCCGAGCTGGGCCGCTTCCTCGCCACGATCCGCGCGGCCTGACCGGGGTCGGGCTCCCGCGGAGGGAGCGCCGTCTCCCTCCGCGACAGGTCTGGTCGCCTCATGGGTTCGCCACGAGCGTCACGTGGCGATTGCCCTCCGGGTCGCCCATTCCGACTCGGAAGGCGACGGCGCGGCGCCGGATGCCCCTAGGTCGACTGGCGAAATCCTCCCCCGGCGCGGTATGCCTTTCGGATGCAGCGCGTCATCGTCATGGGGCCGCCCGGAAGCGGGAAATCGACACTGGCGCGGCGTCTCGGCGCCGCGCATGACCTGCCCGTCTTCCATCTCGACCAGGCCTATTTTCGTCCCGGCTGGGAGCCCGTGCCGGCCACCGAGTTCCGTACCGAAGTCGAGCGCCTCGCGGCCCTCCCCCGCTGGATCATCGACGGGAACTACACGGACCTCATCGGGCCGCGCTTCGAGGCGGCGGATACCCTGGTCTATCTCGATCTCCCGGCCTGGCTGACGATGGCGCGCGTGATCCGGCGCCTGGCGGCGAGCTATCGCCGGGTCCGGCCGGACGCGGCCCGCGGATGCCCGGAACGGCTCGACGCCGAGTTCCTGCATTACGTCTGGACCTGGAACCGCAAGAGGCGAGCCCGGAACCTCGCCCTGATCGAGAGGTTTTCCGGCAAGGTCATCATCTTGGCGAGCCGGGCGGAGCAGCGGCGGTTCGGAGGTACGTGACCTTTCTCCGAACGGCGCTCGCGTGGTCGGGGGCGGCTGTCATCGCCGGCCTGCCCTCGCTAAGAGTGCCTCACAAAACTCCCGATTACGGTCGGTTCTTGCTCCGAGCAGGACAGCGCGGCGGGAGTTTTGTGAGAGACACTAAGCAGGTTCGCTTTGGCAAGCCGACGCTTCACCCTGCTTAGCTCTCTGATGGGTCGCAGGTTTTTATCGCAGAACCGGCGGCCACTTCTGCGAAACCTGCTTAGTGTCCCGGCCGTTCTCGTAGGAACCCCTGCCCGCCCATGCCATCACCACGCACCGCCGCGAAGCACGCCGAACTCGGCCCCGATTTCTACGACGTCGTCGCCGCCGCCGACTTCCCGAAGACGATCCTTCGCTACCGGAACCGGCCCTGGTCGGCGCGGGTGGGGCTCGACGACCTTTCCGACGAATCGTGGGTGGCGCATTTCGGCCGGTTCCAGCCCCTCGCCGGCAGCCTGCCCCAGCCTTTGGCGCTGCGCTATCACGGCCACCAGTTCCGCTCTTACAACGCCGATCTCGGCGATGGGCGCGGCTTCCTGTTCGCCCAGCTTCACGACCTCGCTGACGGTCGCCTCCTCGATCTCGCCACCAAGGGCAGCGGCACCACGCCGTGGTCGCGCACGGCCGATGGCCGCCTCACCCTGAAGGGAGGCATGCGCGAGATCCTCGCCACCTCCATGCTCGAGGCCCTGGGCGTCGACACCTCGAAAACCTTCAGCCTCATCGAGACCGGCGAGGAACTGGAGCGGGGCGACGAGCCCTCCCCCACCCGGTCCAGCGTTCTGGTGCGCCTCAGCCATTCCCATATCCGCATCGGCAGCTTCCAGCGCCTGCTGGCGCTGGACGAGCCGCACAACATCGAGAAGCTCCTCGATCATGCGGTGCGGACCTATCTGCCGGAGGCCTGGCGCGACGAGACCGCGCCCCGTGCCGTCGCCTTCCTGGAGGAGGTCTGCCGCCGGGTCGCCCGCACGGGGGCCCAGTGGATGGCGGCGGGCTTCGTCCACGGGGTGCTCAACACCGACAACATCAACATCACGGGCGAAAGCTTCGATTACGGTCCGTGGCGCTTCACGCCGACCAGCGACCCGGGCTTCACCGCCGCCTATTTCGACGTCCATGGCCTCTACAGTTTCGGCCGCCAGCCCGAGGCCCTGTTCTGGAATCTCAGCCGGCTCGCCGAATGCCTGATGCCGCTCGCCGACCGCGACGCCCTCGAAGGCGCCCTCAAAGTCTTCGGATCGAGCCTTCAGGATGCCTTCGCCGAGGCTCTCCTCGCTCGGCTGGGCTTGGCAAAGCCGGCGGACGAGGCGGATTTGCACCGGTTCGTCGCCGCCTTCTGGGGCTTCCTGGCGAAGAGCCGGGCGCCGTTCGAGCAGACCTTCTTCGACTGGTACGGTGGTCTCCTCAGCGCCGACCGTGCGGCGGCGAGCCCTTCCTCCGCCTTCTACGAGCGCGAGGATTTCGCCGCCGTCAGAACCAGCCTCGCATCCTTGTCCCCGGTGGAGACCCTCCGCCTCGACCACCCGTATTTCGCCGGGACCACGCCCTGCACGATGCTGATCGAGGAGGTCGAGAGCCTGTGGGACCCCATCGCCGAGCGGGACGATTGGTCGGCACTCCATGCCAAGCTCGAGGCGATCGCCCAGATGGCGGAGGCCTACGGCACTGCGCCGTCAGCGATCGCCTGAGACGGCGCCCTGTTTCGGACACAAGGCTGCGTTGTTCTGGGGAACGGCGGCGGGCGACGTCCGCCTGGACGGCACGATGACGGACATTCGGATCACGGCAGGCACCTTCGGCGAGGGCGTGGCCACCTACGAGAACGGCGTGTTCCGTTTTCCCAACGGCGAGGCCCGCGGCGTGGAGGATCTCACCGATCTCGGGCTCGCGCCCGAGTCGACGCCGGAGGCGCATTGGAGCGGTGACATCGTGCGCGGTCTCCAGGGCGCGCTGGCCACCTCGACAAAGGCCTTACCGTCGCCCTTCGGCTTTGCTGCGTCCTTCGTGGGACTCGGGCTCGACGTGCTCGAATCCTCGGCCAATACCGCCGCGACCCTGCCGATCACGTTCAGCGACGGCGCCAGCGCGACGATGGCCGCCGACGGCGCCGTGGCGGCTCTGATCCGGCGCGACCGCGAGGTGGTCCGCCTCGCGCTCGAGCGGGTGGCCCCCGCCCCGGCGGTCCAACCGGCACCGGCACCGGAGCCGATCGTCTCGACACCGAATCCGAACGATCCGACCCTGACCTCGATGTTCCAGTACGAGAAGCGCAAGGGACGCCTGCGCCGCGTCGTCAACGAGACGACGCCTCAGGAGACGTGAGCGGACGCCACGGATCTCCCGCGCCCTGAAGGTGCACGTCTCCCGCGCGGGGGCGGGGGAATGACGTGCCTCAACCGTCGATGACGCTCACATGCGCGGCCACGACCTTCCAGCCATCGGGAAAACGGATCCAGGTCTGGCTCTGCCGGCCGACCTTGCCGGGCGATCCGTCGCGGCGGAAGAGGGTCATCGCCACGGCCGTATCCCGCCCGTAAGCCGTGATCACCGTATCGGACAGGGTCCGCCCCAGCCCGGCCGGTGAGCGGGCGCGGCGGAAGGCACGGATCGCGTCCATGCCGTAGAGGTTCTCAGCCCCGCCGTAGCGGATGGTGCGGGGATCGTCGTGGAACAGGGCTTCCAGCGTCGCCACGTCGTTGCCGGTGAGCGCCGCCTCATAGGCCGCGAAGGCGGCCTCGACCTCGGCGATCACGTCTGGCGCATCGATCTCCATCGGCTCGCTCACAGGATCGCATGCGGCGCGGAGACGACGCCGTTCCTCTCTAGGTGGCGCGCGACCCGCAGCGCCAGATCCTCGCGCCACGGGGCGGCGATGACCTGGACGCCGAGGGGCAGGCCGTCGTCGAGCCGTACCGGCACCGCCACCACGGGCAGGCCGATGAACGAGATCGGCTGGGTGAAGACGCCGATATTCGCCCGCACCGGCAGGGTCACCCCGTCGAGCTCGAAGGTGACCTGGCCCGATTTCGGAGCCCGGCACGGGGTCGAGGGGGCCAGGATGATGTCGACCTCGCGGAACAGGTCGAGCATCGCCGCCCGGTACCAGCGGCGGAAGCGCTGCGCGCGCTCCACGAAGGGGGCGGGAATCATCGCCCCCGCGATCAGCCGGTCGCGCACGGCGGGGTCGAAATCGGCGGCGCGGGTCCGCAGCCGGTCGAGATGGAGTGCGGCGCCCTCGGCGGCGGTGATGAGGTATGCGGCGGCCCGCGCCCGCGCGGCTTCTGGGATCTCCACCCGGCGCTTGGAGCCGAGGGATGCGGCGAGGGTTTCCACCGCCATGAAGGCCTCGTTGTCACCGCCACGCGCGAAGTATCCGCCCGCCATGGCGATCCGCAGGTCGCCGATGCCGTCATCGAGGCTCGGCATGGCGGGATCGGGGGCACGGGTGGTCGCCACCGGGTCGTCCGGATCGGGGCCCTGCATGGCATCGTAGGACAAGGCGAGGTCGGTGACGCTGCGCGCCATCGGCCCGAGATGATCGAGGCTGCCGACGAAGGGGAAGCTCCCCGCCCGCGTCAGCCTTCCATAGGTGGGCTTGAGGCCGAAGCAGCCGCAGAAGGCGGACGGGACGCGGATCGAGCCGTTGGTGTCCGAGCCGAGGGCCAGGGGGACGAGGCCCGCGCCGATGGCGCCCCCCGAGCCCCCGGACGAGCCGCCCGACATGCGCCCGAGGTCGTGCGGATTGCGGGTCGCGCCGTCATGGACGTTCTCCCCGGTGAAATCATAGGCATACTCGCCCATGTTGAGGCCGCCCACGAGGATGGCCCCGGCGGCTTCGAGCCGTCGCACCAGGGCGCCGTCCCGTTCGGCAGGGGCGAGATCGCGGTTGATCTTCGAGCCCGCCCGCGTCGGCAGGTCCGCGATGTCGATGAGGTTCTTCACCGCGAAGGGCACGCCCGCCAGCGGCCCCAACGCCTCCCCACGGGCTCGCGCCGCATCGACGGCATCGGCTCTCGTCAGAGCGCGTTCGGGCAGCACGTCGGTGAAGGCATTGACCGCCGTGTCCACCCGCGCGATGCGCGCCAGCACGGCCTCGACCACCAGGCGGGCGCTGATCGCCCCATCCCTGACGGACCCGGCGATGTCGGCCGCGTGCATCGTGCTCGGATCGGTCATACCGCCGCTCACGCCGCGAAGACCGGAGCCGGCTCCGCCTCGTCTGGCAGGCGAAACCCCGCGACGAGGCCGGCGGCGCCCTGAAGCACGGTGAGGTTCGCGCCCACCGCCGCGACCCAAGCGGGATCGAGGGGAATGCCGAGGAGGGCGGAGGCGGCGTCGATATAGGCATCGAGCCCACCCGATGCGGGCTCGGTCTTCGGCATCTCGGCCATGGCTTCCTCCTCAAACCCCGATCCGGCGGAACCGTCGCATCCCGGGGAGCAAGGGTCGGGCCGGACTATGTGACGATCTCACGGAAGCCCCCTGTGCGTCATGGCCGTCTTTAGGCGGTTGAGCGTCTTTCCCCATCCGCCGTCCTGAGATCGTGAGAGCGGGCGAAACGGGTCAGTCGGACCCGACGGCATCCGATCCTCACCATCGTTCCGGATGACGTCGAACTCTGCCCTTGCCTTATATGCAAAACGCATCTAACGAAGATGCAGAACGCATATAAGGCTCGCCCCGTGACCGAAACCGAATTCCTGGCCGAGTACGATCCCACCGCCTACGAGCGCCCTGCCCTCGCCGTCGATCTCGTCCTGCTGGGCCTGCGCGAGGGCCGCCCGGCGGCGCTGCTGCTGAAACGCGAACAGCATCCGCATGCCGGTCGCTGGGCGCTGCCCGGCGGTTTCGTGGGGATCGACCAGACCCTCGATGCGGCCGCTCTCCATGTCCTGCATGAGAAGGCGGGGATAACCGGGGCGCATCTGGAGCAGCTCTACACGTTCGGCGCGCTCGCCCGCGATCCGCGCATGCGGATCGTCAGCGTGGCCTATCTCGCCCTCCTGCCGGAGGCGGCCCTCGCCGAGGCTTTGGAGCGCGCACCCTCCCTCGTGGCGGCCGGGATCGAGGTGCCCTGGTCGGGCGAGGCGGGCGGAGACGTGGTGGCACTGTCGCCCAAGGGTGAGGTTCTGCCCCTCGCCTTCGACCATGCCGACATCCTGGCGATGGCCATGCTGCGTCTGCGCGGAAAGCTCGATTATTCGGATGTGGGCTTTGCCCTCCTGCCCGAGCATTTCACCCTGCGACAGCTGCAGGACGTGCACGAGGCGGTTCTCGGCACCACGCTCAACAAGCCGGCCTTCCGACGCCGGATGCTCGACCGGGGCTGGCTGGCGCCGACCGGATCGCGCGAGGCCGGAACGTCGTTCCGCCCCGCCGAACTCTACCGATTTCAACCGTCCCGCTGACCCGACAGGAGGTTTCCATGGCATCGATCCGCAACATCGGTCTGGTCGCGCAATTGCGGAGCGAGGCGAGCAGCCACGTCATCCGCTATCGCCGGGGCCGCATCCGCCAGAGCGGCCGGGGCCTCGTCTTCTGGTTCCGCCCGGAGACATCGAGCATCGCCGAGATGCCGATGGACGACCGCGAGATGACGCTGTTCGTCCGTGGCCGCAGCCAGGATTTCCAGGCCGTCGCCGTGCAGGGGACGATCGGCTGGCACGTGATCGATCCGGAACGTCTGGCCAGCCGCATCGATTTCTCCATCGACCTTCGCACCGGTAAGCTCCAGGGCGAGCCGATCGAGAAGATCGAGGCGCGCATGGCCGGCATCGCCAGTCAGGCGGTGCTGCAATATCTCGGCGGCAAGCCGGTGCGCACCATCCTCGATGCCGGCCCCGAGCCCCTGCGCGGGGGGCTGGAGGCCGTCTTGGCGGCGGACCAGTCCCTGGCCGAGATCGGCGTCGCCGCCGTGTCGGTGCGGCTCACCAACCTCGCACCCACGAGCGAACTCGAACGCGCCTTGCAGACCCCGACCTTCGAGGCGCTGCAGCAGAAGGCCGACGAGGCGACTTTCTCCCGCCGTGCCCTCGCCGTGGAGAAGGAGCGTGCCATCGCAGAGAACGAGCTCGCCACGCGCACGGAACTGGCGCGCCGGGAGAAACTCCTCATCGCCGAGGAGGCGGAGAACGCGCGAAACCGCGCCGCCGGTCTGGCCGAGGCGCAGGGCGTCGAGGCGACGGCGGAAGCGGAGCGCATCCGCCTCGTCGAGGGAGCCAAGGTCCAGGCCGAGGCACAGCGCGTCGCGATCTACCGCGACCTGCCGCCCGCGATCCTGCTCGGCCTCGCCGCGCAGGAACTGGCGGGCAAGCTCGACACGATCGAGCATGTCAGCGTGACGCCCGATCTCCTCGCCGCCGTGATGGGCGAGTTCCACAAGGCCCGTCCGATGGTGGGGGCGCGCTAAGCAGGTTCGCGTCGGCAAGCCAACGCTTCACCTCGCTTAGATCTTTGAAATGTCGCAGGTTTTAAGACACAAAACCGGTGACCACTTTTGTGAAACCTGCTCAGCATGGCCGCCCTCACCCACCGCGCCGTCTTCGTCATCCGCGAGACCGATTACGAGGCCCTGATCGCCCGGCACGCCACGAGCGGGCAGGCGCGCTTCTTCCTCGAGAGCCGCGGCCAGAAACTCGAGGATGTGGTCGAGCGGCACGAACGGTTCCACGCCGTGCTCTCCCGGGCACGGGCCTCGGTCCCGGGGGAGTGGCGCCAGGCCCTGGTGCGGCGCGCCGACCTCGACCGCTTCCTGTTCGCCGCTGACGACGTCGTCGTCGCCGTGGGCCAGGACGGGCTCGTGGCCAATGTCGCGAAGTATCTCGGCGCGCAGCCGGTGATCGGCGTCAACCCGGCGCCCGACCTCTACGACGGGATCCTCGTCCGGGTCGCCGTCGAGCGGCTCGGGCAGGTGCTCACCGCGAGCGTCAACGGCGCGGCGCAGGTGGAGCGGCGCACCATGGTCAAGGCCGTGCTCGACCATGGCGAGACGCTGTTCGCACTGAACGAGATCTTCGTCGGGCACCGCAGCCACCAATCCGCGCGCTACCGGGTCGAAGCGGCGGGCGAGGCGGAGGATCAATCCTCCAGCGGGCTCATCGTCGCGTCCGGTACGGGGGTGACCGGCTGGGCGCGGTCCATCGCCGAGGCGACGCATCTCGCCCTCCCCCTCGGCACGGAGGAGGCGGCGGTGGGCTACTGGGTGCGCGAGCCGTTCCCGAGCGTCGCCAGCGGCACGCGGCTGCGCGCGGGCAAGCTGACCGATGCCGGGCTTCTCGTGACCTCGCGCATGAACGATGGCGGCGTCGTCTTCGCCGACGGCATCGAGCAGGATTTCCTGGCCTTCGAATGGGGCCGCCAGGTCAGGCTCTCGCCGGCGGATCGCACGCTCAATCTCGCTATTGGCTAAGTGTCGCCGGGATGTTTCGAGGGATCGAGAGCGCGCAAAGAAAAACCCGCCAAGTCATGGACTTAGCGGGTCGAATTCTTGGTAGCGAGGGAGAGATTTGAACTCCCGACACAAGGATTATGATTCCTCGTAACGGAGCATTTTCGGGTCCATTCGGGCGGATCGGCACGGGCATGAAACCGGTGGAGCCCAGGCTTTTAGCATGTCCGATCAAGGCTTTGGCAACGGGTTGGCGATAGGGATGGCGGAGAACCCGGGCGGCGATCCGCCCGAAAACCTCCGCCCGAGATCCGCCCGAGTACGCCGCATGCCCGTGAAGCTCACCGAAGCCCTCGTCAAGCAAGGCGTCGCCGACGCCGTCCCCAAGGGGAAGGCGTACGACCTCATCGACGCCGGCTGCCCCGGGCTCCTCATGCGCGTCGGGCCGAGGGGCGTCCGCTTCGCCTTCAAGTTCGAGACCGGCCACAAGACCCACAGGTTGACGCTCGGCTCGACGGATCTGCTGCGGCTCGTGGAGGCGCGCGCGATCGCCACGGAGGCGCGGCGCCGTCTTGTCGACGGGCTCGGGCTCCCGGACGAGAAGTGGCTCGGGGACAAGCTGCGGCAGATGCGCAAGCTCCCTCCCAAGCCGGAGAAGGGCCCAAGGGACCCGGCCCTGGTCGAGGCGTTCCTGGATTCCTGGGGCCCGCACAAGTGGACGTGGGAGGAGGCCCGCACGGCATTCCTCACCGAAGTCGCGCGCACCCGGCGGGCGGCCACGCACACGGACTATCGCAAGCTGCTCCACTCGCCCGAGCTCGCGGTGTTCGCCGACCGGAAGGTGAAGCGCATCACGATCGAGGACCTCGCCACGATCGTGCATGCGATCCATGCCTCGGGCCGGGAGCGCCACGCCGAGCACCTCGCATCCGTCCTGCGGCCGATGTGGAGCTACCTCGCCCGGCACGAACACCGCAAGGTCAGCGGCGTCGAGGCCGGGATCCCGGGCCTGCGCGCGCCCGAGCGGACGCCGGGCGACAAGCCCCGCGCGAACGGCAAGGTGCCGGGCGGATACACGGCCAAGCCCGCCGAGATCGGGCGCGTCCTCGCGATCGCCCGGGCCGGCGTCCTGGAGCCGACCGTCGCCACGTCCTTGCAGCTCCTCGTCCTGACGGGCCAGCGTCGCCGTCCCATCGTCGAGTCCCTCGTCGAGGACTTCGTCCCGTGGGCCGAGGTGCCGGGCTGGGGCGTCTGGTCGATGGGGCCGGCGCACAGGAAGACCGCGGCCAAGAGGGGCGACAAGCACAGGCATGCCCTGCCCTTGCCGCCTGCCCTGTGGGACCTCGTCCAGCAGCAGATGGCGCGGGCGCGGGATGCCGGCAGCGAGTACCTGTTCCCCCAGATCCGGGCCGCGCGGAAGGATGCCGCCTCCGACGGGCACCTATCCGACGCCGCGATCAATCACAGGCTGCTCGACATGGGGGTCGTTGCCTCCCCGCACGACCTTCGCCGCGGCATGACGACGGTCTGCCAGTCCGTGTTCCGGATCCCGAGGGACACGGTCAAAATGGTCGTCGACCACAACGAGGGCATCCGCAGCGACGACGTGTTGGAGCGCCACTACACCGAGGACGATCGCCTGGACCTCAAGCAAACCCTGATGGCTCGCTGGCACGCGTGGTCGGACGAGCAGGCCGCGATCGCGGCGGCCGCCCTTCCCTCGGCCGTCGAGCTCGGGGCCGAGCTGGCGCGCCGGCGCAGGGAGCGCGAACTCGCCGGCAAGGGGAAGCGCGCGAAGGCGACGGCCGACGTCGAGGAGGACGCCAAACCGGTCGACCTCGCCGCGTAAGGATCTTCCCGATCGGGCATCCCGATTTGAAACACCGAAATAGTCACGCCATTTTAATGGGTTACGAGATGACCCAAATCGGGATACCCGATCGGGAAGATCGCCCTCAGCCGTCCGGCTCGTCGACGCGGGCCCAGCACCTCGCCGCCTCGTCCCAGTGGAAGGGGCGAGCGTCGCCGCCGGTGGTTTTCCAGTGGTACCCATGGGCGCCCGGTTCGCCGGAGATCTCCAGGCGTCCGATCCCGCCGTCCCAGAGGACGATCTCGACAAGCCTCCGCTTAGACCTGTTCACGCGGCCGACGCTGAGGACCTCCGTGACGTAGGTCGGCACACCTTTGGGCAGGATGGCCTGGATCGCGGCCTCGACATACGCGACGTCTGCGGGGGACGGCTACGCCTTAGCCGGCGGCGGGGTCACCGCCTCGTCGAATCGGACCCACGCGCCGTCAGCGTAGTGGAACGCGCGCTGGTCGCCCTCGGCCTCCCACTCGCGCACGGTGGGCTCGGGCCCGCAGACGACGTTGAGGATGATGGTGCCACCGTCGAACAGGCGCACGCGCGAGACGAGGTCCTCGCCATCCCGGCGGGCCGAAAGGATCTCATCGGCGAACGTCGGCACGTCGGCCGGGATGCTCGCGGCGATCGCGGCCTCGACGATCGCGATGTCCCGGGGGCGCCGGCGCCCGACACCGGCGTCGTCGATGAGGGCCGTCAGGAGAGCGCTCGGCAGCGGGGGCGAGGCGGGCGGCGCTTCCGGATCTCCGTCCATATCGAAGAGGGGCAGCTGGATGGGGCCCGGCAGGACGGGTTTCGGGGGGGCCGGGCGCGGCCAGGGCCCCAGGGGGACGTGGAATTCCTGCGCGCGCCAGGCGTCGAGGAAGGCGGCGTGGGCGGGTTCCATTGTCACTCTCCTCCCCTGCAGGCGCAGTTGATGCAGACGGTCGGCATCTCCGGATGGCGCGTCAGCACGATGGCTTCGTGGTCGTCGCAGACCTCGACGCACCATGCGCAGACGAAGCCGTACTCCTGCTCGTAGTCGTCCCTCTCGCGGGGCTCGAACCAGTCCCAATCGCGCGCCATGGTCATTCCCCCTTCAGACGGTTGGCCAGAGCCCTGGCGGTTTCGCTCTGCTCGTCCAGGATCTGGATGAGGGCGTCCCCGACCCACACGGGGATCTCGCGTTCGCCGGTCGCCCACCGGGCGGGCAGTCGGGGATCGAGCGAAGGGCGGGCCCCTTCCGGATGGAGGGGACCGAGCAGGGCGGCGAGCGGCCGGCGCCACTCGGGCCCGAGGAGGAATGTCCCCACCTCGGCGAGGGTCTCGGGCGTGATGCGGCGGGTCACGCGGGTTCTCCGATGAAGGCGCGGAAGTCGGCCATGGCGGCGGCGCGTCCGGCCTCACGGCCGGCCGAGAAGGCGTCGGCGTAGATCCGGAGCGCGGTCTCGATACCCCGCCGCTCAGTCCCGAGGGGGACGTGGAAGAGCATCTCGTCGCCCTGCAGGACCGCGATCCCTTCGAGGCACGGCCTCAGGCCGTAGCCCATCTGGAGATGGCCGATGGCATCGATCTCCAGCAGGACGTCGTAGTGGCGCAACGCCTGCAGGTGCATGAAGCGCGCCCGCCACTGCGAGGCGAGCGATGCCTTCGACGGCGACGCCGTGTACGCAACATTGGCCGAGTTGAGGTGCGCCGATGCGGCGTGGACCGTGACGAGCGCCTGAGCGAGATCTCCGGGCGCGTCCTCGCGCAGAAGCCCGTCGAGGAGGCGCGATACACTGTCACCCTGAGCGACGGTGGCGGCGTCGAAGCTCGACTGAGTGGGAGCGGCCCGGGTTGGACTGCGCCTGTCGCGGGCTTGCTGCTGCTGGCATGGCTGGGTGGTCATAGCCGGCGCGGCGGCGAGGCACTCGGCCACCGCATCAATCGTGCGGCGCGCCGTCACCGGGCTGCGGTTGGGGGTGATGAACGGACGGGCTCCGGGGCTGCTCCAGCTGTAGTGATCGTTGGCCAGCACGTACCGGGTGCGGACGACATCGCCATCGGTCGTGACGCGGTACTCGTCGCGACCATGGTCCGGGAACTCCGGGCAGGGGCCGACGCTGACGGCGACGATGCCGTGCGTGGTGACGGTCCGCACGAGCCTCATGGCGACGCGGGGGGCGGCGCAGGCCTGCTGGATCTGGGTCGGCTGGGAAACCACGGCAGCGGTCTGCTCAGCGGGCTCATCCGCCTCATCGCAGGAGCAGGCATCCATGACGTAGCTGGCGAGGCGCCGGCGCACCGTGGCGAAGTCGGCCTGGTAGATGGCGAACCCGCCCTCGGAGACCTCCCACCGCGCGCCGATGCGGGCGATGCCCATGGCGTTGCTGCCGAGCACAGCATCGACCGCGCGCATGAGGAGGGTGACGTTCGGGGCGCGCTTGATGCGCGAGACGGCGGAGAGGATTTCGGATTTCGTCATGGCGTGGTTTCCCATCGTGCGAGGAGAGGTCAGTGCCTGCTCCAGGTCCCCATTATGGGGACTTGGTTAACCATCTGTCAAGACATCACAGCAGCCTCAGGGCATCGGCGTCCTCGGCGGGTATCGGCCGCGCTCGCCGGCGTGGAGACCAGTGCGTGCCGACCAGGAGGTTGGCGAGATACCCAAATGCGCGGGCCTCGTTCGCGCCACGGACAGCGATGACGCGATCGGCCGTCACGATGACGGAGCGGTCCCCGTGCTCCAAAGGAATGTGCTCCGGCACGGCCGACACCAGGCGGCCGTACATCGTGTGCGACCGCAACATGAGGACGATTGCGCAGGGTTCGGGCCCGCCATCTTGCCGGAGTACGATCTCGAACGGCGGGTTCACGCTGGGCCGCCGGACGAGCCACCCCTCTCGGAACGCCCCGACCACCTCGGCGCGCCCGTCCCGAGTGAGGGGCGCGGTCTGCCAGAGTAAGCTCTCCTGCAGGGTCAGTACGTCCGTGAACCGGCGGCTCTCGACGGTGAGGCCGGGGTCCGCCGTGAGCTGAGTTTCCGGGTGTATCGGGAGAAGGAGGGGCCTCATCGGGCGTTCGCGGTAGGGCATCGGATCACTCCTGCGACGGGGTGGCTGCGAGGTCAGGGGGCATGGGTTCGGCAGGCCTCGTGACGTTAGGCACGCGCCACACCGGGGCCGCGCTCGGGACGGCCGCGTGGTACGCCGCCAGCTGCGCGGCGGCCCGGGCCTTGCGGCTGCCCGGGCCGGTAGGCCGCGGCGCCCGGTCCATAGGAGCGAACACCGGCAGGGGCGCCGGCGGAGGTGCGGGCGTCATCCGCCGCAGGATCTCCAGCGCGGCCGCGCCCGCCGACTGGACGCCGCCGTGCGCACGGCAGAACTCGCGGATGGTCTCGGCGGGCATCCCCCGGTGGAGGACCGTCGCCTCGCCGGCGCGGCCGTAGCCGATGCCGTAGGCAGCGAGGCCCTGCGGTAGGGCGGGGTCACCGACGCGCGTTGCGACGATGGGCGCGCCGTCGCCCTCGTAGACGGCGAAGGCGGTGCCGTCCCGCAGCGTCACGATCTCGGAATCGAGGTAGGGCATCAAAATCCGCCCCTCTGGAGCAGCCTGAGCCGGAGCTTCTCGCGGCGCTTCTCCAGGGCATAACGCCTGGACTGCTCGGCCGGTGGGAGGCCACGCACCCGGATAGCCCGGAGAGGCTGGTCTTCGATGACGAAGATCGGATCGCGCGAGAGGAGCCGCCACTGCGGCTCGCCGTCATCGCCGACGACCTGCTCTACCTGCCTGACCTTCATGGCGTGGTGAACCAGGCAGCCGGCGTGCCGCCACCCCTGCGCAGTCTGGTGCGGGGCCTCATGGCCCACCGGCACGAACCTATGCCCGGCCCACACGCGCAGGACGATCCATTCCCGCCCGAGGGTGTCTCCACCGAAGCAGGCTGCGACCTTCGTGCAGACGTGCCCGAGCCACGTTTGATGAGAGGTGCCGTCGCTATCGCTCGTGCCCTGCTCCAGGCCGAGATCGAATGCCTCTGGGTGCAGGATCGGGCGATCGGGACTCAGGACGTCGGGAATGTCAGGCGGCCCAGAGAGGGCGAAGAATGCACGGACGTCGACCATGGGCTGTCTCCTAGAAGGGGATTTCGTCGGGGCCGTACGTCACGGCGGCGCAGTGCGGGTCCTCGCCCCGGGGCATCGCGGCCCGGCAGGCATCGGGCATCGCCTCGCAGTGGCGGGCGTAGAAGAAGTCGCGGTGGTCCTCGTCGAGGCCGACGTGAACGAGGTACCGCTCGCCCGGCTGCACGCCGCGGCCGATGGGGCAGCGCTCGCAGGGGCCCGGCCTGCGGGCGGTGTGCCGCCTCATGACGCCCCGGTCCGCGAACGTCGGCGCGGGATCCGGCCCCCGTCCTCGCCGAGGGCGTGCTGATAGTCCTGCGCGAGGCTCGACCAGCTCGTCATGCCGCCCTCCTCATCGGGATGTACGGCACGCCGCGCGACCGGGCGGCGACGGTGCCGATGCAGCGGTGCCCCGGGCAGTAGGGCGAGCCGAGATCGGTGGGGTGCCCGCAAGCCGGCGCGTCCCGGCGCGGGTCCCCGGCGATCCAGCGGCACATGCCGTCCCTGACATCGAGGATCGCGACCCGCCGGCTCTCCGGCAGGGCGACGTCGGAGGCCTTCGGGCGGGGGGTGAAACGCGGGGCCGGCGGGGGCGGCGGCGCGGCCTTAACCACGACGGCCTTCGGGGCCTTCCGCGGGCCCTCGTGGGGATTACGTGCAAGGCGGGTCCTGCCGGTGCCGGGGCCCAGGAAGCTGCAGCCCTCGCGGCGCATCCTGCCGATGAACGAGGAAGCGGAACGGTGGACGCCGTCGGCGGCGAGGGCGGCCGAGATGACGCCGGCCGACGCGCCGGCGAGCCAAGCGGCTTTGACGCGCTCGACGAGGTCGGGCGACCAGTTGTGGGGATGGAGGGGCATGGGGGGGCGGGGCACCGGGGAGGCTCCTTGTGAACGCAGATCAATATGCATTAGCTGCACCTTTATGTCAATATCGCCATTGAAAATGACTATGCTGCGTATTAGTCTGCGTTAGCTATTTTATCCTGTGGACACGCCCATGCCCTGGTTGACTGCTCCCCCGTTGGATTTCGAAGACCTGCCCTGGCGCCTGGTCGGCGAGCGCCAGCGCTACGGGAACGCCCGCCTACTCCACGTCCTCGACGCCATCCCGCAGACGTTCCAGGACGCCTATCGCGGGGCGCGCGCCGAGATGATCGGCGCCGGCTACAGCTGGACGGACAAGGCGAACGCCCGCTCGCCGGACGGCACGCTCCTGCCGTGCTGGTGGACGAGCGAGGCCGAGGTCGACGTGCCCGCGCTCAGGGCCGCCGTCGACGCGGCGTTGGCCAAGGCGGGCGCCCGGCGCGGGGCGGCCGACCGGCGGGCCGAACAGCGGGCCGAGGCCGACGAGGTTCTGACGGCACCGATTCGCCAGCGTTTGCAGGACCTCGTGGCGAAGCGGCTGTGGTCTCTGGGGAAGGAGCTGGCATCCGCGCGTGAGCTGATGACGGCGACGTCCTGGACAGCGTACGGCGGGCGGATTGCCGAGCGGTGGCTGGAGGCCGCTGAGGCCAACAGGGTGCGTGCAGAGGCGCGCCTCGCCCGCCCGGCCATGCCGCACTGGCTCGCCCGCGCCCAGGACCCGGCCGTCCGGGCCGCCGTCCACGAGGGCCTGAAGTACCTGGCCGAGCTCGACGAGGACTGGGCGTCCGAGGAGAACGGGCGCGGCTATTCGCAGGCGACCTCCTGGACCGGGCACGCCTTGGCCGAGCGCGACGGCCTCAGCGAGCTGGAGGCCGCGCACGGCCTCCAGCTGCTGCACGGGCATCGGCGGCAGCTGCCGCCCTACCTCGCCTACCGCGCCCTCGGCATCGCGTCGGCGACGAGCCGGGAGGCCCCGGCTGGTGGGTTGCTGCCCGCGGCGTGAAGCTCCCCCCGTCACCCTCAGATCGAAGGACCTGCCCCGTGCGCATCCTCTACGCCCTGCTCGCCGCCCTCGCCGCCGCCCTGTCGGCCCCCTTCCGGATGTTGGGTTTCGGGGGCCCGCCCAACCCGGCGGCGGTGATGGCCGCGGCGGCGCTCGCCGATCGGGATGGGGACGACGAGGCCCCGATCGACGACGGCCAGTACGTCCTCGGCCTGCTCATCCGCGAGCACGCCCGGCGCCGGGTCGTCGGCACGAAGCCCAGCGACGAGGCGATCCCCGCCCTGCCGCCGCTCATCGCCGCGTGGCTCGACAGGCTGACGCGCGAGCAACTTTTCGCGGCGTGGCGCGCGCCGGCGCGGATCCTGGAGCAGCATGTCCTTGGCGGTCCCGAAGGCCGCATGCGGTGCGAGCTCGGCCTCGTCACGCCCGCGGCGATCGTTGCGCTCCCGATCCAGACGGCGGCGGGCAAGGACGGCGCGGCCGGCAAGGGCGGATCGTCCTCGGGCGGCAACAGGAACAAGCCGGC
The DNA here is from genome assembly GCF_001422125.1 of Methylobacterium sp. Leaf85. NCBI lineage: Bacteria > Pseudomonadati > Pseudomonadota > Alphaproteobacteria > Hyphomicrobiales > Methylobacteriaceae > Methylobacterium > Methylobacterium sp. Leaf85. Next base: position 139,259 of record NZ_LMME01000033.1, read on the forward strand.
GGCTGAGGCGGCGGCGCCCGCGCAGGAGATGGACCTCGTCGACAAGCTGGCCTTGGCAGGCCTCACGATGGAGGAGTGCTACGCGAGCGCCCCGGCTGGCCCCCGCCGCTGACGCCTCGGACCCTGCCGACGACCGAGCCCGCCGGATCGCCCCGGCGGGCTTTACTGTGCCCGGATGCGGCCGTCGCGGACGGCCTCGACGAGGCGAGCGAGGTTCGCCTCGGCCCGGTCGGCACGGGCGCGCTCGCCGTCGACGGCGCGCTCCAGGGTGGCGACCTCGGCGCGCGCGGCGGCGGTCTCGGCCTGCGCGGCAGCGAGTAGCCGGCGGACGCGGTGGAGCTCCCGGGCGACGGCCTCGACGGCGCCGAGGTCGGCGAGGTCGCGCTGGCGCTGGAACTCGCGCAGGCCGTCGAAGGCCCCCGCCACGGCGGAGTGCCCGAGGGCGAGGCCCTGCGCGACGCGGAAGGAGCTGTCGACGGTGAAGGAACGGGTCTCGTGGGACATCGGCTTCTCTCCGGGCGGGGCGATCTCACGACTCAATTCGCGCCTGGCCGGGACTCCCCGTCAACCCGAAGTCGAAGGGATCCACACGGCATGGTGAACGATCCGTTTCCGGGGGTGCTGCAGCACGCGTCCTGAGTGATTGCGGATTTCGCTCTTGATGAATCGCCGATGTGGAAAACTGAAACGCCCAAAAATATGCTGAGGAAATGCTGCGCTCAGCACGAGGTGCGCACGAGGGCGTGCCGAGAGGGTGTCGAGGGCGTGACATGTCATGGTGCCTTGCACCTCGTCACGGCATCATCCGCCCATGAGCACTCCCCGCCCCTCATTCTCGGCCGCCCGTGCACGCGAGGCCAACCGCGCCGCCAAGGCTGCCTCCCGCGCCCGGGCAGCGGAGGCGGGCGCGCCGGATCCGGCGACGCTCGACCGCGCGATCGCCGACGGGCTGGCGGTCGTCATTGCAGGCGCTCCCAAGGGGTACCGCCTCGCGAGCCCGATCGACGCGGGTGCGGTCATCCTAGCGGCGGCGGCCGCGCTCAAGGCACGCACAAAGCGGGGCCTAGCAGCCGGGAAGAACCCCGTCATCTACCGCCGGGAGGCCGTCTCAGCGGCCCTGGCGGCCCGTCTCGGGCTGGATCCCTGAAGCCTGAAAGTTCGCAATTTCCGCGTTACACTGGATAGGAGTAACGGGGGGAGGAGATGAGCTGGTCGAAAGCACTCGACTGACGCGTCGCCTCTTCGCGGCACCTTCCTCTACGCTGGAGAAGCTGCCGGTCGGGGCGTGTCCCGATCTAGTGGTCCGAACCTGACGCTTGGTACCCACCTGCGAAGTCGCAACTGGTGGGAAGCGGACCCTGACCCTTCGCCCTGAAGCGGACGTTCCGCCTCCGACCCAACTAGGTCATAGGAGCAATCTAACGGCGGCCTCGAAAGCAGACGTTGCAGCCGGACGCGCGCTGCGAACGCATGCTCTCGGATTCCCGCTTCCCGCGCTCGTGAGGCCGCCCGTTCAATCCACAGTCTGCATCTGGACGACGCCGCCGAGTTCACCGGGCTTGCCCGAGACCACCACGAGGTAGCGCCGGCTCGCGCCGGCATCCGTGCGGGTGATCTGGCGGATCGGGCCGATGGCGTTGACGATGGCCGCGCCGGCCGGGTTGGTCATGAAGGCGGCGAGCGGCTCCAGGCCGGCGGCCCCCTTCGGATCGGCGGCGAGCGCCAGGACGAACGGCGTCTTCGGCGCCAGTCCCGTGACCGCGGCCTGCAGGGTCTGCAGCACGCCCTGGTCGAACAGGGTCACCTGCGTCGCCGGCTTGCCATCGGTGCCTGCGAGCGTCAGCGCGCTGGTCTTGCCGGCTGCGCCCAGCGGCTGGAGGTTCTGCTTTCCGTCCCCCTCCGGCACGGCGTTCGGGACGTAGGCCACGCCCTGCGGCCCCTGGCCGATCGGAACCTCGGCGATCACGGTGTTCGATGCGGTGTCGATCACCGCCGCCTTGTCGGCGTTCTCTAGGCCGACATAGACGCGGCTGCCGTCGCCCGAGGGCCAGAGCCCGTGCGGCAGGGCGCCGGTCGGGATGGTGGCGACCTGGGTGAAGTCGTCGGTGCGGAACACCTTGACCTGGTTCAGGCCGCCGATCGTCACGTAGGCGAACTGGCCGGCCTTGGTCGAGACGATGTTGACGTGGTTGGTGATCGGCCCGGTCTCGATGGTCTTCAGCGGCGCGAAGGGCGGCGTCGCAGAGAACACCTGGGTCCGGCCGACATCCTTGAGGGTCAACCACACCTGCTTGCCGTCCGGTGTCGCGGCGATGTCGGGGCAGAACGGGCTCTCCTGCTTCACGCGCCCGACGATGGTGTGGGTCTTCGTGTCGATCACCACCGTCTCGGGGCTGAAGCTGGAGCAGACATAGCCGTAGGCGCCGTCCGGCGAGAAGATCGTCATGCCGGGCCCGTTCGGCACGGTGATCCGGCGCGTCTCCTTGGCGGTCGCGGCATCGAGTACGGCGATGTAGTCCTCGCCGCGCACGCTCACCCAGGCCTCCCGGCCGTCCGGCGTGAAGAAGGCCTCGTGCGGCGCGCGGCCGACATAGGCCGTGTGGCGGACCGTGTTGGTCGCCGTGTCGATGAAGCTCACGGAGTTCGAACCGATCGAGACCGCGAGCAGCGTCCTGTGGTCGGGCGAGAAGCCCATGCCGTGGACGAGGAGCTGGCCGCGATAGAGCGGGCTCAGGTTCATCGGCGTCGGGTCGCCGAGCCGGATCACGCCGAGCAGGACGTTGGCGGCGGGATCGACCACCGAGACCGTGTTGGAGAACTGGTCCGAGGTGTAGAACCGGTCCCTGCCGCTGACCGGCACGTCCGGTGCGGAGGCTGCGCCCGGGGCCTGCCCGGCGAGAGCCGAGCCGGAGAGCAGCGCGAGCGCGAGGAGGGTGAGGGCGGTCTTCATCGGCAGATCTCCGAAGGCATCTCGGCGGCAGGGGCCGTGCCATGGTGGTGAAGGTGGGCGGCTGCGGCGGACGAATCCGGCGCGGGAGGGAGATCGGCGAGCGCCCGGCGCATCACCGCGATCTCCTGGCCCTGTTCGACGATGATCCCCTGCGCGAGGCGGCGCAGGACCGGATCCTTGCCGTAGAGCAGCTCCGCCTGGGCCATCGCGATCGCGCCCTCGTGGTGCGGGATCATCATCGCGGCGAAGTCGCGGTCCGGATCGCCCGAGGGCGGGACCATCATGTCGGCATGCATCCGCGTCATCGACTGCGCCATCACCGCGTCGAAGGACGCGGAGACGACGGCCGGCGGCTCGGCAGCGGCCAGCGTCGGGGGCATCATCATCCGGCCGCCGACGAGGCCGCCGGCCATCACGGCGGCCGTGAGCGCAAATCCCAATGCTCCGCGCATGAGCCGTCCTCCCTGTTCGTTGTCGAGGGGAGAGATGCCGGGGAAACGGTTTTATTCCCTGGCCGGGGACGAATTCGCGGCCCTGCCGATGTGATCGATCTTTTCCAAATGTCAGTGGAATAGACGCGCCCGTTCGGCATCTCTCCCAATGCGGTCATGGTCGACCGCCGGAGACCTCACTCATGCGCACCATGCTGATCCGCGCCGCCTTTGCGGCCTTCGCCTTCTCCGCCGTCGCCGCCCAGGCCGCTGCGCCTGCGATGACGGCCGAGACTGCCAAGGGGCCGGCGCTCGTCGATGCCAAGAGCATGACCCTCTACACCTTCGACAAGGACATGGGCGGCAAGTCGATGTGCAACGGCCCCTGCGCCGCCAACTGGCCCGCCCTGATGGCGGCGCCCGGCTCGGCTGCTAGTGGCGACTGGACGATGGTGACGCGGGACGACGGCACGATGCAGTGGGCCTATAAGGGCAAGCCGCTCTACACCTTCGCCAAGGATACGAAGCCCGGCGACATCACCGGCGACGGATTCCTCAACGGTGCATGGCACATCGCCAAGCCCTGATCGGTAAAGCCTCGTGGACGAGATCGCTGCCCTCATCGAACCGCAGATCCCAGCGTTGCGGCGCTACGCCGTCGCGCTGTTACGGGACCGCGAAGCGGCGGACGACCTCGTCCAGGACACTTTGGAGCGGGCGTTGTCCGGCTGGTCCGGACGCCGCCGCGACGGCGACCTGCGGGCCTGGCTGTTCACGATCGAGCGCAACCTGTTCCTCGGCACTGTTCGACGCCGGGGCCGGCGCGGCGTCGATCTCGGCGCGGAGGCTTTGGAGCAGGTGCCTGATCCGGGTGCCGACCCCGAGACCGCTATGGGAGCCCGTGACGTGCTCACCGGGCTCGATGCGCTGCCCGAGGAGCAGCGCTCGGTGCTGCTGCTCGTCGCGGTTGAGGATCTGTCTTATGCGGAAGCGGCCCAGGTGCTCGGAGTACCGCTCGGCACGGTGATGTCGCGGTTAAGCCGAGCCCGGGAGCGGATGCGAAGTTTTCTGGAAACGGGCCGAACCGGCTTGTTGAGGAGGGTAAAATGAGCGGGGATCCGCGCCCGGTCGGCGAGGACGACCTGCACGGCCTGATCGACGGTCGTCTGGAACCGGAGCGGCAGGCGCTGGTCGAGGCATGGCTCAGGGGAAATCCCGCGCGGGCGGCCGAGGTCTCGGCGGATCGCGCCTTGCGCGAGCGCTTGCGTGCCCGCCTCGCGCCGATCGCCGAGGAGGCGATCCCGGCGCGGCTCAGGGTCGCCAATATCCGCTCGCGACATCGCCCGATAACCGGGCGCTGGCTTCCGGTCGCGGCTGCGGCCGTGCTCTGCCTCGCGGTCGGCGGTGCCGCCGGCTGGTTCGGCCATGCCGTGCGGCAGGTACCCACGGTCACGCTCGCGCGAACCGAGCCGGCGACCGACGACGCAGTGGCGGCCTTCCGCACCTACGTGGTCGAGGCGGTGCATCCGGTGGAGGTGCGCGCCGACGAGAAGCCGCACCTCGTGACGTGGCTCTCGAAGCGCCTCGGCCGGGCGGTGACCACCCCCGACCTCACGGCCTACGGCTTCCGCCTGATGGGCGGCCGGCTGCTGCCGGCGGGTTCCGAATCCGCCGCGATGCTGATGTACGATGACGATCACGGCACCCGGCTGACGCTCTACAGCCGCGTGGGCGATGCGGATGGCCGCACGGTGTTCCGCTTCGCCCGCGAGGGCGATGTCGCTGCCTTCTCCTGGGTCGATGGCGGCATGTCCTACGTCGTGACGGGTCGCACCGACGAGGCGCGGCTGTTGACCGTCGCGCAGGCGGTTGACGCGCAGGTCCGTGGATTGCCGGTTCCGCCGCGGCAACCATGACCCTCGACCAACTCCGCATCTTCGTGGCCGTGGCGGAGCGGCAGCACGTGACCCGGGCTGCAGAGGCGCTGAACCTCGTCCAGTCGGCAGTCAGCACGGCGATCGCCAACATCGAGGGGCGGCACGCCACCAAGCTGTTTCACCGGGTCGGCCGCGGGATCGAGCTGACCGAGGCGGGACGCGTGTTCCTCGTCGAGGCCCGCGCCGTACTCGCCCGGGCCGAGGCCGCCGAACTGGTGCTCGCCGACCTCAGTGGCATGCGACGCGGGACGCTGGCCCTCTATGCCAGCCAGACCATCGCCAGCGACTGGCTGCCGCGCCACCTCGTCGCCTTCCGCCGGGCCTACCCTGAGATCGCCATCCGGTTGGCGGTGGGCAACACCACCGACGCCGCCGACGCGGTGCGCGCGGGGCAGGCCGAACTCGGCTTTGTCGAGGGGGCGCTGGACGACCCGACGCTCGCGAGCACGACCATCGCGCAGGACCAACTGGTCCTCGTGGTCGCCCCTGGCCATGCCTTCGCCGAGGCGACCCACCTCGAACCCGAAAACCTCGCCGGGGTCGATTGGGTGCTGCGCGAGGCGGGATCGGGAACCCGCTCGGCCTTCGAGGCGGCCCTGGGTGCGGCCGGCCTCGCAGCCGCCCAGCTTCGGGTCACGCTCGAACTGCCCTCTAACGAGGCGGTCCGCGCCGCCGTCGAGGCCGGGGGCGGGGCCGCCGTCCTGTCCGAGACCGTGGTCGCCGCCGCGCTTCGGGCCGGGACCCTGGTCCGGGCGGCGTTCGACTTACCGAGCCGGCCGTTCCGGGTGCTGCGCCACAAGGAGCGCTACCGCAGCCGGGCCGCCGACGCGCTTCTCGACCTGATCGCGACAGCGAATGCCGGATGAGCGAGCTCGCGAAACCCGTGCCCCCCGACGATCCCCGGGTGAGACTCGCCGAGGATCGGACGGTTCTAGCGGCCGAACGCACCTTCGTGGCGTGGCTTCGCACCGGGCTCGCGTTCCTAGGCGTCGGCCTCGCCGCGCAGCGCTTCCTGCGGGAGGTGCTCGCGGTCTGGCCGCTGAAGGTATTGTCGCTGACGCTGATCGGCTGCGCGCTCGCCTCATTCGCCGGCGCCGTGTGGCGGGACCGGGCGATCCGGGCACGGCTCGCCCATTCCGAGATCCCGATGATGCCGCGCCTCCTCACCGTCGGGATTGCGGCCCTGCTCATCGCGATCTCCGGCCTCGCGGCCACCGCCCTGCTCTGGGCGTGAGGGTCAGGCCACCGTCACTCGCACCCGGTGCCAGGCGGCGCTGAGGTAACCCTTGTAGTTCCAGGTGTCGTCGGGGGCGGCCGGCTGGGTCTGGCCGGCGGAATCCCAGGCCCGCACCGCGAGCTCGTGCTCGCCCGCGGTCAGTTCGCGCTCGATCTCCCAGAACGTCCAGGCGTAGGGCGCGTCGGCATCGCGCTTGATCCGGGCTTGCGCCCAGCTGCGGCCGCCATCCGTCGAGACGTCGACGCGGGCGACCGCGCGGTCGCTGGCGATGGCGTAGCCGCGGATCGCGTGCCGGCCGGCCTTCAACGCAGCGCCGCGGGCGGGCTCGCAGATCGCGCTGTTCAACGGCATCGCCTCGATGGTGATGCCGTGGGCCGGGTCGGCGGTCTCGGCCGTCACGTCGGGCGGAAACAGCTTGTAGTCGTCGGCCTGCATCGGGTTGTCGGAGGGCCGGTCCTGCACCGTGATCCGGGCGAGCCATTTCGGGCTGCGGATGCCGGCAAAGCCCGGCACCACCACGCGTAACGGATGGCCGTGCTCGGGGGCGAGAGGCTCGCCGTTCATCGCGAAGGCAAGCAGCGTCTCGGGCGCCAGCGCCTTGGCGAGCGGGATCGAGGCGCCGAAGCGCGTGTCCGTGTCCGCGATCCGGTCGTGGCTCTCGAAGGCGACGTGGCGCTCATCATCCGCTTTGATGCCGGCCGCGCGCAGCACGTCGGCGAGCCGCACGCCGGTCCATTCCGCATTACCGATGGCGCCGGGCGCCCACGGGTCGCCGGAGACCGGGGCCACCGCCAGCATGTCGGCCCGGCGGTTGCCGGCGCATTGCATCACCGCCGTCACGGTGACGGGCGCGAAGCGTTCTTTGAGATCGGCGAGGGAGAGGTCGAGGGGCGTCGCGACCATCCCGTCGACGGTCAGGCGGTAGCCGTCGGCGTCGAGGTCCGGGATGTCGCCGTGGCTGCGGACGTAGAAGTCGGCTTGATCAGTCAGGAAGGCGGCCCGCAGGCGATCGAGCGGCGGCTCGGCGTTGTAGGGCGTCTTTCCGTGGACGATGAGGCGGTCCTTGCGCTGGAACAGGCCGAGCATGGGGTCTTTGTCCTGCGTTCGCGACGTGTCGAGATCGAGAACGCGCCGGGCGCCGAAAGGCACCCGGCGCGCGACGCTTCACGGCTTCATCGTCGAAACCACCGCGTTCTTCGCGCGGTCGACCACGGCCACGCTGAGGTCGCGGTTGAGGACGTACGCGTGGGCGTTGTCACTGGAGAATGCGATCGCCTGGCGCGGCTCGTTCAGCCCGGTCACCGTGGCGACGACCTTGAGCGTGTCGGTGTCGATCACCGAGAGCGAGTTGTCCTTGAGGTTGCCCGAATAGACGAAGCGCCCGTCCGGGGTCAGCGCGGCACCGTAGGGGTCCTTGCCCACCGCGACTTCTGACGTGACCTTGCGGGCGGCGACATCGACCACACTGACGGTGTTGCGGCCGCTGTTGGCGGCAAACAGCGTCTTGCCGTCCTTGGTGATCGAGATGGCGCGCAGCTTGTCGAACCCGGCGATCTCGCTGGTGATCTTGTTGGTGGCGGTGTCGACCAACGTGATCTTGTCGCCGAGGAAGTTCGTCACGAACACGGTCTTGCCGTCCGGCGACAGCTTCACGCCTTGGCGCGGCTGCGCAAAGCCGGGGATCACGGCGACTGCGAGCATGGTCTTGGTGTCGAACACGGTCAGCGTGCTCGCGGCCTCGTTGTTGACGTAGAGCTTTGTCCCGTCGGCCGAGAGCACCGTGCCGAACGCACCGGGGCCCGCGGCAAGAACGCCGGCTTCTTTGCCGGTGCCGGTCTCGTAGACCGTGATCCGGCCCGTGCCGCTGTCGGAGACGTAGAAGCGGGCGCCGTCCGGCGCGAACACGATGTTGCGCGGCGTGACGAAGCCGTCGAGGCGGCGGAGCACCGTGCCCTTGGCGACGTCGTAGACGATGACGGCGCTCTCCTCGCTGTTCGACACCGCGGCGACCGTGCCGGCGGCGTTCAGGGCGAGCGCGTTGTTCTTGATTGCGCCGTCGAAGCCGGCGGCGAATCCAGGTTGGTTCTGGGTGAGGAGCAAGGCAGCTCCGGCGAGGAGGGCGCGGAGGCTGGTACGGACGTGGGTCATGAAGCGTGTCTCTCGGGCATGCGCCCTCGTTCGACGGCCTGGGGCCGGCCGTGCGGGCGAGTTCGAAATCGGATTGCGTCGTGCGGGACCGGTCAGGCCGTGCATCGCCTTAGGGAGATGCCAGCGAGGGCGGTCTATTCCCCGAGGCCGGCGAAAAAAGCACGGCGGCCTCGGGATTCGAGGGTTCAGGGCGTGGGCTTCAACGCCGTGAGGTAATCGACGATGGTCTGCACATCGGCCTGATCGACCGGCGCTTTGTAGACGTGGACCATCTTGTTCACGGTCTCGGTCCACTGCGCCTTCGTGAGCTTGGGCTGGGTCAGCACCATCCCGGCCGAGTGGCAGGCGAGGCAATTGTTATTGACCGCCTCGGCTCCCGGCCCGTCCGGAAAGATCCGGTCGGACGTCGGAAATTCGATCGATTGCGAACTGAAGCGCATCGGCTCGGGAGCAGGCGCCGCGAGCGCCACCAGGGGAGACAGGATGAGCGCGGCGATGAGGGCCGCAGGGCGAATTGTGTTCATGGCTGTTCTCCTCAAGCGGCCTGGAAGGACACGGTCTCGATGCCGTTCTGCATGAAGCCGTTGGCGTTCCAGACTCGGTCCATGCCTTGCGCGACGCCCTTGGTATTGGTGCAGCGGACCCTGACCGTGTGGGTCCCGGCGGCCAGCGCCGGCAGGCTGCCGTCGAAGCGGCGGAAGCTGTAGGGGCCCTCGTCGGCACCGAGTTGCGCCGGGAACCACGTCGCCCCGCCGTCGCCGGAGAACTCGACCGCCTTCACCCCACAATCGCCGCCGAACGCGATGCCGCGGATGGCCACCGGCGTTCCGGCCGCCACCTTGGCGCCGTCGGTCAGGTTGGTGACGAACGAGCGCGGCACCATCCTGTTAATCGGCACTGTCTTGAACCCTGTCTGCCCGGGCTTGATGTTAGCACCCGGCACGTCGGGAATACGGTAGGCGGTCTTCATCCAATATTGTTCGTCGGGCTTGTCCAGCACCTCGATGTCGGACAGCATCTTGACCCAGTAGGTTGAGTACCAGCCCGGCACCACGAGCCGGAGCGGGAAACCGTTGAGCAGCGGGAGCTGCTCGCCGTTCATCGCGTAGGCGATCATCACCTCACCATTGTTGGCGTGGTCGAGATCGAGGGACTTCTTGAAGTCCGGCGCGTCGTCGACCACGGGCTCGTCGAGGCCGTTGAAGCGCACCTGCACGGCACCGGCCTTCACCCCGGCCTTTTCGAGCACGTCCTTGAGGCGCACCCCGGTCCAGCGGGCGTTGCCCATTGAGCCGTTGGCCCATTGCGCGCCGGGCACCCGCGGCTCGAACAGCCCGCGTGAATTGCCCGAGCACTGGTTGACCGCGGCGATCTCGAAGCGCGGCAGGCCGGCGATGGCATCGAGGGAGAGCGAGAGTTCCTTCTCCACATGGCCGTGGACCTTGAGCCGGAAGGTGCCGGCATCGACCTCGGTCGGGATCGAGGCCCAGTGCCAGCGCACGTAGAAGCGGTCGTTGGGGGTGAACACGCCCGCGTCGAACACCGAGAACGGCGTCTCCAGCAGCGGCGGATGGGTGCGCTGGAGGATCATCTCGCCCTTGCCCGGAAAGGCGGTGGTCAGCGCCCGCTCGTCCGGGCCGCCGGGCAGCGGCAGCTTCACCGAGCCCGCGGCCCAGGCCGGCAACGCGGCGCCGAGGCTGCCGAGCCCGAGTCCACCCAGGACGAGGCGGCGGTTCGTCGGTCTGTCCAATCCGTGCATGGTCTCTCCCCTTGAAGAATGTCGGCGTCGATGCGTTCGAGCGCATCGGGCCTCGTGGCGATTCCTCGCGACAAGGGAGATGCTACGGAAAGCGATTTATTCCCTCCAACGGTCTTTCGCGATGCGAACGATCTCCCGGTGCGATGATTCGAGAATTTTCAATCTCCCGCTTAATCCGGATTTCTTCGGGGCATCGCGCCGGATGAAAACCTGGATCGGTGGTGGAGCCGGATCCACACCCGGATCAGACAAGGCCCAGCACGTGGATCAGGCCGAGGCTGACGGCGCCGAGCGCGAGGAGCGAGGCGACTACCGCCAGCGTCACCCGCGCCCCGGCCTTGGCGACGCTGCGCACGTCGACCCCGAGGCCGAGCGCCGCCATCGAGACCACGGTCAGCACGTTGGCGGTCTCCGACATCGGCGCGAGCGCGACCTGCGGGATCAGCCCGGCCGAGCGAAGTCCCGCGAGCGCGAGGAATGCGAGGATGAACCACGGCACCAGGCGGTGGATCGCGAGGCTGGCGCGGGCCGGGCGGTCGCCGGCTGTGACGCCGGGGGCGGCCTCGTCGGTCTTCTCGCCCAGCCGGCTCGCGCCGAGCGAGAGCACCAGGACGACCGGGCCGAGCATCAGCACCCGGACGAGCTTCACCAGGGTTCCGACCTGGACGCTGAGTGCCGCGACCGGCGCGGTGGCGGCGAGAACCTGCGGAACAGCGTAGACGGTGAGGCCGGCGAGCACCCCGTACTGCATCGGCGAGAGACCGAGCAGGGGCACCAGTAGCGGCAGCCCGAGCACCACCAGCACGCCTAGAACCGCGGTGAAGGCGATGGAGGCGGCGACGTCCTCGCCGTCGGCACCAATCACCGGCGCCGTGGCGGCGATGGCCGAGTTGCCGCAGATCGAGTTACCGCAGGCGACGAGGATCGCCATGCGCGGGTGCAGCCCGAGCGCCCGACCGATGCCGTAACTCGACAGGATCGCCACCGTGACGACGCCCGCGATGCCGAAGAGCAGACCCGGACCGGCCGCCAAGATCGTCGCGAGGCTGAGCGAGGCCCCGAGAAGAACAACCGCGATCTCCAGTACGGTCTTGGCCCCGAAGGCGATGCCGGGAAAGAAACGTTGCGACGGGGTCCAGGCCGTGCGGATCGCGCTGCCGAGCAGGATCGCCAGCACCAGGGCTTCGAGCCAGGCGCGACCGAACAGATGCGCCTCGACGGCCTCGAAGCCGACCGCTGCGGCGGTGACCGCCACGCAGAGGCCCAGTCCCGGAAGGATGGCTTTCGTGCCGGCCAAGGCGCCCATCGATCGAGGGTGGGAGAAAAGTCTGGGCATGGACATGGATGGCTCCGATGTGATGCCAGAGAATCCCATGTCCCTTTCATTCACTCCAACGGAATGATCAGATGTTTCCCATCAACGGAATAGATGAAAAGGGGCCCCTTCGCGGCTTGCGGAGATCCATTCTGGGGGGCCGACAAGCGCATTCACCCGTCAATCCAGCGTGCCTTGATCGTCGTGTCCGCGGCAAACTCATAGATCCTGACGGAGCCCGTCGCGAGTTCGAGGTGCTCGACCTCCGCCGGGTTGAGGTCTTCGAGCGCCATCACAAGCGCCCGCAGGCAATTACCGTGGGCGACGACCAGCACGTCCCCGCCCATGACCGCCGGTAGGATGGATCGGAGGTAGCAGGGCACGATGCGCGCGACAGTGTCGCGCAGGCTCTCACCATTCGGCGGCGCATCAGCGTAGGAGCGGCGCCAGGTCTCAATCCGCACCGCCCCCCAGCGCGCATCGGCGGTGGTCTTGTCGAGCCCGCTGAGGTCGCCGTAGTCTCGCTCGTCGAGCGCGGCGAAGCGTTGGGGGATTAATCCGGGTTGCCCGAGCGCATCGAGGATAAGCCGGCCGCTCACGACGGCCCGCGTCAGCGTCGAGGTGAAGGCAACAGAAAAGCGCCAGCGGCGCTCGGCCAAACGCCGGCCGGCTGCCTCGGCTTCCATCCGGCCCTGCTCGGTCAAGGGCGAGTCCAGCAATCCCGTGAACAGGCCGGATCGGTTGGCTACGCTCTGGCCATGCCGGACCAGCACGAGACGTCGCGTGACCGGGGCTTTGCAATCGTGAATCACGCTGTCTCCCGAGGCAGAGCACTTTCGCGCCGGTGGCATCGCCTCTGATGAAGTCGGCATCCGGCTTTAACAAAATTCGACCCTGAGATGAGTTGGACCGACCGTCCGGAGACGGTGATTCATCCTTGGTCCGCTTTAGAACGTCTTGCGACTGAAAGCAGCCAAGCTGCTTGCCACCCTTCTCGGACGTTCACGGATGAGTACCAAGCGTCAGGTTCCGACCACTAGTACGACTGTGTCACGAAGCCCATAACAGACTGCAGAACCTGCGTTTTTCTCTCGCTGCCGCGCCGAGAAAGAGTGAGCAATATCAGGAACATAGAAAATTTTGTGACACAGCAGTACTAGGTGCCCGGCCCTCAACTCGGTCTAGCCGTGGGAATCCTTTATCCCCTCGCGGTAGCTGAGGCGGCACGGCTTGGCCGAGGGAACGACCTTCTTCACCCGCTCGCAGAAGGCGTCCATCGTGCCGGCATGAGCGACGGCGAGTTGCTGGGCCGCGTCGTCGCGGGTCCGGTCGGCCATCGCCGCGCCCCGGGACGCGTCGTAGCTCTTGATGATGCGGTCGTTGCGGATGCCGAGGAGGCGGCGGGTGGCTGAGATGACCTGGGCGGCTTGGGCGCGGGCGACCTGATCGACGAAGTGTGGGTAGCGTGACGCTCTAAAAGAAGCCCTTTGACGCTCTAACGCCGCGCAGGAAGATGGACATGCGCTTGAGCCACGTGAACTTCTTCAACAAAGTGGACAAGGCCTATAGGCGGCGACCCGAGGACTAACGGGGCGGAGCCCGCGACGACGTCGGCGCCCCTTACAGATCCGTGGCCTGCTGCTAAGCTCGAACCCATGCGGGGGAATGGGTCTCGATGGCGGCGACGGGTTCGGTCTTCGAGATCATCCTACAATGGTCGAGGAATAAGCCTGACTGGCAGCGGGACGCTCTGCGTCGCATCGTGGCAAAGCGCACCCTCGACGCCGACGATCACCGCGAGCTTGCGCTACTCTGTAAGAGGGGATGCGGCTTCCCAGGGATCGAGGTGACCCCGTCGCCCTTTGGCGTCGAGCATGTTCCGTCCATGGCCACCACTAGCGAGAAGGTGGCGCTAACCTCGATCAGGGACGTCATGGGTGTCAATCGGCTGGCTCCCGGCCAGGAACTCCAGTTTCAACCCGATGGGATCACGATCGTCTACGGCGACAACGGGGTGGGGAAATCCGGGTACGCCCGCATCCTGAAGCGGGCGTGCCGCGCGCGTTCCCCCGGCGAGATCCTGCCGAACGCCTTCGGCGGCGGTGCCGATGCGGGATCCGCCACGATCGGATGCGTCGTATCGGGCGATCCGATCGCGCCGCTGGCCTGGACCGACGCGGGCTCTCCCCACGCCCTCCTTTCCAGCGTCAGCGTCTTCGACCGCGAATGCGGAATGGTCCATGTGCGCGAGAGGAACGAGGTCGCGTTCCGTCCGTTCGGGCTCGACATCCCCGATGAGCTCGCCGGCGTCTGCCAAGCGATCCGCACGGCGCTGACGGCGGAACAGGGGGCGCTTGAGCAGGCGCGGGATTCGGCGTTCACGGAACCCGCGTTCGGGTCTGGGACCCGGGTCGGGCGGCTTCTCGGCGCGCTCGCTCCGGGTACCGACCTCGGACCCCTGGAGAAGCTGTCGAACCTGTCAGCGGAGGAGCGCGCAAGGCTTCGCCGGCTTGAGGAGGACCTGGCCCGCGACCCGGTCCGGGCCTCGGGGGAGCAGCGCGAGCTGGCCCGGGCCGTACGCCGCCTCTCCGAGGAGCTTGATAGGGTCTTCGGGGCGGTGTCGGATGCGGAGCTCACGCAGCTTGCGGCGCTCGCCGGGACCGCCCGCTCCAAACGCTCCGCCGCCTCGCTCGCGGCCGAACGCGCCTTCGGCGGAAGCGCCCTGAAGGGGGTCGGGGAGGCGACCTGGCGAGCCCTATGGGACGCGGCGCGGCATTACTCGGAGCATGTCGCCTACGAGGGGCACGACTTCCCGCGGACGGACGCGGAAGCGGTCTGCGTGCTCTGCCACCAGCCGATCTCCGAAGGGACCGGGGATCTGAAGCTGACCTTTGAGGAGTTCGTGAAGGCCGACAGCGAGCGCGAGGCGCGGAAGGCCGAGGTGGCCTACGAGGAGGCCCTGGGGAAGCTGTCGGGTCTGTCGCTGCGGATGTCCGGGTTTCCGCTGCGCCGCCAGCTGTCGGTGACCCATCCGGATGTCGCCGCCGCGATCCTGCGCGGGCTGGCGACCGTCCGGCTTCGGCGATGGATCTGCACGCGGGCACTCGCCGACCGCGGCGCGGGTCCAATGCCCGTGGTTGCGGCCGGCATCATCGGCACGCTAACGACTCTTGCGGATGATACGCAGGCCTATGCCAAGGAGCTTCTGACGGCGGTCGATCCCGCCGGTCGGGTACGGCTGGTTGCGGAACGGGACGAGTTGCGTGACCGCGCACTCTTGGAGGCACTGCTGCCGAAGGCGAGGATCGAGGTGGCACGGCTGAGCGAGCTGGCGGGTTTGAAGGACTGCCTGTCCGAGATGGCGACGAATGCCATCACGACGCTCGGCAACACGATCGCCGACAAGGTCATCACGCCGAAGGTCCGCGATCGCTTTCAGGAAGAGATCCAGAAGCTGGCCGCCCACAGGGTGAGGGTCGACATCGTCCGTTCGGGCGGCAGGTACGGCTCCCCGCAGTACCAGGTCCGGCTGTTCGCCAACGAGAGGGCGAAGGTCGGCGAGATCCTGAGCGAGGGCGAGCAGACCTGCGTGGCCCTGGCCGCCTTCCTGACCGAGCTCGCTACCGCGGCTCATGGATCGACGCTGGTCTTCGACGATCCGGTCTCCTCGCTGGACCATCGGTGGCGGCGCAAGGTCGCCGAGCGGCTGGTCGAGGAAGGGGGCGTCCGGCAGATTATCGTCTTCACGCATGACCTCGTCTTCCTGAACGACCTGCATGCGCTGTCAATCGACGGCAGGATCCCGGTCTCCCTGATCTCGCTCACCCACACCTCTGTCGGCGCGGGCGTCGTGAACCAGGGACTGCCCTGGATCGGGGCTAAGGTCCGGGAGCGCCTCGACGCTCTTGAGAAGGACGCGCGGGCGGCCAAGGTCCTCTACGACGACAATCGGGATGATGAGTACGGGGCTGCGGCCTCCCACTTCTTCAGCAGGTTACGAAGTACGTGGGAACGGGCCCTTGAGGAGGTGGCCTTCAACTGTGTCATCCAAAGGCACCGCGACTACATCAGCACCAAGGACCTGAGAAAGGTGGCGAGCCTGACCGTTGCCAACGTCGAGGATTTCGCCGCCGGCTTCAAACGGTGCTGCGATCAGACGGAAGCCCACGATCCATCTCCCGGGCGGAACGCTGCTCCCCTGCGCCCAGACGAACTGCTCAAGGCCGTCGGGGACCTGAGGGCCTGGGTGGACCAGCTTCGTGAGCAGCAAAAGGGCGTTTGACGGCCTTCTGTCATCGTCGCCTGCCGCAGTAGGTGCCGCGGCCACCTGGTTGAGAGCGACGGCGCCCTCCGCCGCGGCAGCCTGGCCCTGCTCGCCCCCAACACCATGCAAGGCCCCTTTCTAATGATCGCCGAGCGGATCCCCGACGCGCTGACCACCTCGACCTTCGAGCGGGATGCCGACCGGAACATCGCAGGCTGCGACGAGCCCTGATGCGCCTTAACGGTTTTCACCTATCAATCGGATTTGGAGGTGCGGGCCCCGGCCTACCGCCGATAGGCATCGTGCCAGGAGTGGTCATCCCACCATCGACGAGAAGGGTGTCGCCGACGATGTAGTCGGACAGGTCGCAGGCCAGGAGCGCGATGGCCGCGGCGATGTCCTCGACCCGTCCGATGCGACCATACGGGATCTGCGACACCGCACTGCGGAGATTTTTACCCTGCATCTCGCCCGCGTTAATGCCGGTCCTCACGGCGCCGGGTCGATGGCGTTCACGCGCACCCCGCGCGGGGCGAATTCCTGGGCGAGGGTGCACATCAGCGTCGTCGTGCCGCCCTTCGAGGCCGCGCAATTAACGTGATCGCCCCACGGGATGCAGTCGTGTGACCTGAAGGCTCCCGACGCGATGGGAACCAGCGTCGTCGGCTGACTTCCCGGCTATTGAGCCAGCCCCGGCTTCTGTTCACTTCCGGCCGTTTGTAGTTTGCACTGATCAGTGTAAAAGGCAATTTTTCAAATATCAAAAATCGCCTTTTCATCGTCTATCGAAGGTAATCGGGGGCTCCTAAGCAGTCTCAATCTTTCATGTCTTACATATGCTGCCCTTTCAATTTGTCCTCTGAGTGAACTTCGCATGATTTCACCGGGGACAGTTTCGAGAATATCTGAAATTGTTTGATCTTTTATTGGTAAGAACAAACTCTTTTTCAGAACGCTTTTATTGAGAGGTTCTTTCCCCCAATATGTTTTTAAATCACGAATGACAGGCTGGATTTGATCAAGCACGGCAGCCCCATGTAATCGCGTGAATTCTAAGTGATCCATATCTTGATCATCATCGTGCATCCGATTTATATCTCTCAAGCAACATGCAGGAAATCCGTTTACATATAGATTTGACTCTGGTCTTGACAGACTAAATCTGAGATCAGTTGATATTTCTTGACAGTCAACTATTCCGAATGCGACGGCCTTAACGAGTAGGTCAACATCTTCAGTAAGTCGCTTGGGTCCAATTTTTATGAAAGGTAGCTTCTGTTCTCGCTGATACATACAGGCTTGTACGAAGCCGACAGCATCCAAATCAAAATTATGCGCAGTGAAGATTGCGCGAATTCTGAGTTCGATGTCGGACGGCGCAAGCTGATTTATATCAGCAAATATTCGAGGTTTTTCTATTTCCTCGTGAAATATTTTGTAGAATTCCGTGCCTCCGATACCTATCATGCCATTATTATCTCTCGTTGAGAGGTTCACGTAGAGAATGCGTGATAATTAGTTCGTGATTGATATATACAAGTACAATACAATCCGATGATATAGATCGCGTGACAACGCTTATAGCTTCTTAGATGCGCTTTCATCAAAACCCCGTTACCAAGGTTACAGCAAATCGCCGCGGCACACCGAAACTGATGCCCGGGCTCAGGCCTTGAGCGCCTCGATGCTGTCGAGGAGGTCTGGGCCGCCGGTCCGGCGGGCGCTCCACTTGCGGAAGATCGCGAGGACACTGCGATCGGTGATGCCGTGGCGGGCTGGGTTGTTCTCGTCCAGGACGCGCCGGAGCCGGGCGGGGACGTCGCGGTGCCAGAACTTGGTATGGTTCGGGCCGACCTCGCGTCCGAGTTCCTGGTAGGCGCCGTTGCCCGCCCAGCGCAGGCCCTTGGCGCCGAGCAGGGTACCGATCTCGCTGGCGCGGAAGTCGAGCTTCCGGCCGATACTGCCCGCGGTACAGATGTAGACCACTGCGGACTCCGCGGAGACGGTGGGCAGGTCCGGGGCGGCGCCCTCGCCGCCGACGCGGGCGAAGGCCTCCTCCGCCTTGCCGGTCCGGACGCCGTGCATCTCGGTGACGAGGAGCTCGACGCCGCGGGTGAGCCGCTCAATGAGCTCGCCTTGCCGCTGGAGGCGCTCATCCTGTTCCCGGACACGCGCTAGATGCTCACCGCGCTCGGCGCGGAGGATCTCGTTCTGCTCCCGGAACTGTGCCGCGATGGTCTCTCCCACGTCGCGCCGGAAATCCTCCATATCCGCGAGGGGTTTCCTCGGCGGAAGGTGGTGGAGCACGCCCATGGGAGGCTTCTCGCTCATGCGGCGACGGCTTCCGGGTTCGCGTGGTTACCGTGGAAGGCGTCGAAGGCCGCGTCGGCAGCGAGGGCGGCGAAGCGCTCGTGGTCGATCTCGGTGCGCCGCCCGAGGGCGTCGCGCATGACGGCGTGGGCGCGCTTGCGATCGTCAAGCTCGATCTGGGCGAAGACGCCCTCGGCCTCCGGGTTTACGACCCCGGCCGCAAGCATCTCGCGGCGGGCGAGGTAGGGGTCCCGGGCTAGGGCGCGGATGTAGCGGTCGGCGACCTTGCTCTGAGGAACCTTGCCGCGCTCCCAGCGGGTCCAGGTCTTCGGGCCGGTGGAGAGGATCTGTTCCATGTCGGCCTGGCGGAGCTTGTACTTGAGGCGGATGGCGTTGAGCTCGGCGGCGGACAGGAGCCCGTCCATCTCTCGCACGGCGTTGGCGACGGCGAGCTCGTGCTCAGAGATCTGAGAGCCCTGATAGCTGACGTTCCCGCATTCGGCGCAGACCATGCGACGGTCCTGGATGGCGAGGCTCTTCCCCGACCGTTCGACCACGAAGGGCTCGACGCGCTCGCAGACCGCGATCGCCTCGCAGGCTTGGCAGGCCTCCATCGTCATCGATCGATATCCTTCTTGAATGAGGTGACGACCAGGACGTCAGCGCCGGTGACCAGCAGCTTCAGGAACATCCAGTCGGCGCAGTCGTCGACCCAGATCGAGTAGTAGTCCGACACGGTGGTCGGGTGGTGTCTTCGCGTCGGCTCGGACTTGCTGAAGTGCGCCTCGCCCAATTCCGTCTGGATGATCGCCCGCAGGTCGTCAGTGTCGAGCTTACGGGTCCTGAGCTCTTCGAGGACGGGAGAAAAGAACGAACAGGCCTCCTCGTCGGCGGCGAGCGCGCGGACCTTTGCCAGGGGATTGTGCGGCGCCATCCAGCCTCCAAGAGGTAGCACCATGCTACCCGAACTTCAACCGCGGCATTCTGCTGAGGCTGGCGGCCCGGCTCCCTTGGTTGATCCTCGGTAAGCGTGGCCTGGAGCGTTTTACGCATGGGCCGGTGCGCGGTTCCGTCCCTTCGTGGAAGGGGCCGCCCGTGCCTAACCCAGCTCCATCTTTGGCTTGTCGGACGATCGCCAGGACCGGTTCCAAAACTAGGTGCGCAGCATGTCCGATGCCCGGTCCCGCTCCTCGCCGACCTGCTCGGGCGGGCGGGAATCGCGACGCTACGGCGACCCAAGTCGCAGAGGGGGGCGACGTCTCCGCGGACGCACCCCCGAGCATGTCGGCATTCGGATAGGCGTCCTGGGACGCCCGTCCGGCATGTACGAGCGCCTCCGGATCGTCCATAAGGCAGTCATGAGCGCGGGATTCCCGATCAGGGCCTACGAGGCGTCGCGCGGCTGGTGGGCGACCGCCGTCCGCCTGCTGTCGTTCGTCCTCCTCCTGGCGCTCATGGCGCCCTGTGCGATTTCCTCCGCCGACGCCCATCGCCTTCCTGATCACGCGCCCGCGTTCGCCACGTCCTCGCATAAGGGTGCGCCGGACCAGCCCGACGGGTGCCCGGCCTGCCATGCGACCTGCGGCTGCCATCTGGCCATTTGCATCGAGGCGTCACCCGGGATTCCGATCGCCACCGCCGGACGCCCGTCCTATGCCACGGCCGACGTCACCGTAGCCTCGATCTCCGCCGGTCGCCTTCCAAGGCCCCCTCGCGCCTGAGGCGGCACCGCCACGGCTGTGGCGGATGCAGACCGGACATCCCAGCGGATGCCGGCTCCTTGAGCGAGCTTGACTTGATCCGGACCGTCGACCCAGCCCCAGGCGGTGACCGCGGTCCTATGCGAACGGCCTCCCTTCCATGCGTGCAATCATATCCGTGGCCCTCCTGGCCATAGGCGTCGCCATCGGCGGTGCCGTCCCCCGCGTGTCCGAGACCGTGCGGGGCGCGCTGGCCGCCGCCGGCCTGTCCTCCACCGCGGCCAAGACTCCGGCGACCAACGCGGCCGTGACCGGGGCGCAGGCCACCAAGGTCGACGGCGACCACAAACACGCCGAGGGCGAGGCGCACGGCCACGACGAGGCAAGCGAGGGCAAGATCAAGATGACGGCCGAGCAGGCCGCCGAGCAGGACATCAAGCTGGCGCATGTCGAGGGCGGCATCCTCTCGCGCCATCTCCTGGTGCCCGGCACCATCACCCAGGACGCCGACCGGATCGCCCGGGTGCCTGCGCGGGTCGCCGGGACAGTGGCGGAGATGCGCAAGCGTCTCGGCGAAGACGTCGCCAAGGGCGAGATCGTCGCCGTCCTGGACAGCCGCGAGGTCGCGGATGCCAAGAGCGACTTCCTCACCGCGACGGTCAAGGCGGATCTGGAAAAGACCAACTTCGACCGGCAGCAGGCCCTCTGGGACAAGAGGATCTCGGCGGAATCGGCCTTCCTCAACGCGAAGGCCGCCTACTCCGAGGCGGGCCTGCGGGTCGATCTCTCCCGCCAGAAGCTATCGGCCCTCGGGCTGAACGCGACCGAGGTCGCCGCCGCGGCCAAGAAGGACGAAACCACTCCGAACTTGTCGTCGCTTCGCCGCTTCGAGCTCAGGTCCCCCCTCGCAGGGCGGATCGTGGAGCGCAAGGTCGACGTCGGAACGAAGGTCGGCAGCGAGGGGGACCCGGCCGACGTCTATACCGTGGCCGACCTCTCCTCCCTCTGGATCGAGCTCCCCGTCCCCACCACCGAGCTGTCCAAGGTCCGCGAGGGCGCCAGGGTGACTATCGTCGGGAGCGAGGACGCTCCCCGCCCCGAGGGCAAGGTCGTCTTCGTCAGCCCGATCCTCAACCCGGAGACGCGCTCGGCCCGGGTCATCGTCGCCCTGCCGAACAAGGACATGTCCTGGCGCCCGGGCACCTTCGTCACGACCGAGATCGAGATCGCCCAGGACAAGGTCGTTGTGCGGCTGCCGAAGTCCGCCATCCAGACCATCGGTGGCGAGAAGGTGGTGTTCGTGCGGACCGAGGAGGGCTTCTCGAAGCGGGAGGTGACCCTCGGCAAGGCGGACGACGATGCCTACGAGGTCGTCGCCGGCCTGGAGCCCGGCGACGAGGTCGCGGTGGCCAACTCCTTCGTCCTGAAGGCCGAGCTCGGCAAGGCCGAAGCCGACCACGACCACTGAGGGCGGCCGCCATGATCTCGAAGATCCTCGACTTCTCCGTCCGCCAGCGTTGGCTCGTGGTGCTCCTGTCGCTGCTCGCGGCCGGGTTCGGCGTGTTCTCACTGACGAAGCTTCCCATCGACGCGGTGCCGGACATCACCAACAACCAGGTGCAGATCAACACCACGGCGCCCTCGCTCTCGCCGAACGACATCGAGCGCATCATCACGTACCAGGTCGAGACCGCGCTCGCAGGCATCAAGGGCCTGGAATACACCCGCTCGCTATCCCGGAACGGGTTCTCCCAGGTCACCGCCGTCTTCTCCGAGGCGACGAACATCTATTTCGCCCGCCAGCAGGTCGCCGAGCGCCTTCAGGAGGCCGAGGCGGCGATGCCGTCCGGGGTCGAGCCGCGCATGGGGCCGATCTCGACGGGCCTGGGCGAGATCTACATGTGGTCGGTGCACTACGCGAAACCTGCCGAGCGCAAGGTCTCGAAGCCCGGTAAACCCGGTTGGCAGCCGGACGGCAGCTACCTCACACCCGAGAGCCACAGGCTCTCGACGGAGCTCGAACGCACGGCCTACCTGCGCACGGTCCAGGACTGGATCATTCGCCCACAGGTGAGGACCGTCCCAGGTGTGGCCGGCGTCGACGGCATCGGCGGCTTCGAGAAGCAGTACCACGTCCAGCCCGACCCGATGAGGCTGACGGCCCTCGACCTGTCCTTCGCCGACATCGGCAGGGCGCTGGAGGCCAACAACGCCAACCAGGGCGCGCGCTACCTGGAGGACAACGGCGAGGGCTACGTCGTGCGCGCCGCCGGCCGCTTGGAGAGCATGGAGGACATCGGGTCGGTCGTCGTGACCACACGCGGCGGCGTGCCGGTCCGCATCTCCGACGTCGCCGAGGTGCGGATCGGGCGCGATCTGCGCACCGGGTCGGGCAGCGAGGACGGGCAGGAGGTCGTCATCGGCACCGCCCTGATGCTCATCGGCGAGAACAGCCGCACCGTCGCCGCCGCGGTCGACGCGCGCATGACCGGCATCCGGCGCACGCTCCCGCCCGGCGTCGAGGTCCAGACGGTCCTCAATCGCACGGTCCTGGTCGAGGCCACCATCCGAACGGTCGCCAAGAACCTGGCCGAGGGCGCCGCCCTCGTCGTGGTCATCCTGTTCCTGCTGCTCGGCAACATCCGCGCGGCCATCGTCACGGCCCTAGTCATCCCGGTGGCGATGCTGATGACCATGACGGGCATGGTCCAGGGGCGCATCAGCGCCAACCTGATGAGCCTCGGGGCCCTCGATTTCGGCCTTATCGTCGACGGGGCAGTCATCATCACCGAGAACGCCCTTCGCCACCTCGCCGAACGCCAAGGGGAACTCGGGCGAAAGCTCGACTTGGAGGAGCGCCTCGCCACCGTGCGGGCCTCGGCCGAGGAGATGATCAAGCCCTCCCTCTACGGGCAGGCCATCATCATCCTCGTCTACGTGCCGCTCCTCACCTTCACCGGGGTCGAGGGCAAGATGTTCGAGCCGATGGCGCTTACCGTCATCATCGCCCTGGTCGCGGCCTTCGTCCTGTCGCTCACCTTCGTCCCGGCGATGATCTCCATCGTCATCACCGGCAAGGTCACCGAGACCGACAACTTCTTCGTCCGGGCGATCAAGGCCGCCTACCGCCCGGTCCTCGGGGCCGCCCTGCGCGTGCCCATGCTTTTCGTCGCGGTCGCCCTGGTGCTGCTCGTCGGAGCCGGCGTCCTGTTCAGGGGTCTGGGGCAGGAGTTCATCCCGCAGCTCGACGAGAAGAGCATCGCGTTGAACGCCCAGCGCATCCCGTCGACGTCCCTGTCGCAATCGCAGGCGATGCAATTGAAGGTCGAGCAGGCCATCGGCCGGTTCCCCCAGGTCGCCTACGTCTTCTCGAAGACCGGCACCGCCGAGGTCGCCTCGGACCCGATGCCGCCGAGCTCGTCGGACACCTTCGTCATCCTGAAGCCGCAAGCCGAATGGCCGGACCCGGACCTGTCCAAGGCCGAGTTGCAGGAGAGCATCGAGAAGGCCCTCGGGGCGCTCGCGGGCAACGTCTACGAGTTCTCCCAGCCCATCCAGCTTCGCTTCAACGAGCTGTTGGCCGGCACCCGCGGCGACCTCGCCGTAAAGGTCTTCGGCGATGATCTGGGCGCGATGACCGCGGCCGCGAACCAGATCGCCGGCATCCTGCGCGGGGTCGAGGGCGCGGACGACGTGAAGGTCGAGCAGACGGCTGGGCTGCCGTTCCTGGAGATCGGGATCAACAAGGCCGAGGCGGCCCGCCTGGGCCTGAGCACGTCCGCGATCCAGGACGTCATCGGGGCGGCCATCGGGGGCCGCGAGGCGGGCGTCGTCTTCGAGGGCGACCGGCGCTTCCCCATCGTCGTGCGCCTCAACGACAAGGTGCGCGAGGACCGCGAGGCCCTGGAGAACATCCCGGTGCCGTTGCCTCCCGGACCGAACGGGCGCGCCGCGTCCGTGCTCCTGAAGCAGGTCGCGAGCTTCTCGGTGACGGAGGGCCCGAACCAGATCTCGCGCGAGAACGGCCGGCGCCGGGTCGTGGTCACCGCCAACGTCCGGGGCCGCGACATCGGCTCGCTCGTGGCCGAGGCGCAAGACAAGGTGGCCACGGGGGTCTCACTTCCGGCCGGCTACTACGTCACCTGGGGCGGGCAATTCGAGAACCTGGCTTCCGCCCGCCAGCGCCTGATGGTGGTCGTCCCGGTGTGCTTCTTCCTGATCTTCCTGCTGCTGTTCTCGGCCCTGAACTCGGCCCGGGACGCGCTCCTGGTGTTCAGCGCGGTTCCTTTGGCGCTGACCGGGGGCATCGCCGCCCTATGGCTGCGGGGCATGCCGTTCTCGGTGCCCGCGGCCGTCGGCTTCATCGCCCTGTCCGGGGTGGCGGTGCTCAACGGCTTGGTGATGCTGACCTACATCAAGCAGCTCATCGCCGAGGGACGGCCAAGGCGCGAGGCCATCATGGAGGGCGCCATGACCCGGCTCCGTCCAGTGGCGATGACCGCGCTGGTGGCATCTCTCGGGTTCGTACCGATGGCGCTGGCGACCGAGACCGGGGCAGAGATCCAGCGCCCCCTGGCGACGGTAGTCATCGGCGGCCTCATCTCGGCGACCCTTCTGACCCTCGTCGTCCTGCCGGCCCTCTATGCCAGGTTCGCCGGTGCGGTCGCCCCCGAGAGGAAGGATCGGCCCATGCCGGTCCAACCGCATCTCCGCGCCGCCGAGTAGGAGGGTCGGCATGAGCAAGAAGGTCGCCCGAACCATCGCTGACTGGGGCGGCGGCGGCTCACGTCGCCGACGCCGCGTCAGGCCCCACGTCCGTCGCGCGGCCGGCCGGGCGTTCGCCCTGGCCCTCATCGCCATCCCGGCCTGCGTCTACCTTCTGTACTGCCTCTGCAACATCGGCGGGAGGACGCACTTCCACCTGATGCCGACGAGGCCGATCCATCCTCAGGACGGATCCCCGTGGGGAGACAAAGCCTCAATGATGCGGCAGTCGGCGACGGACCCGCAGCCGCACTGACCGATGACGTCACGCAGCTCATGCGCCAACCGGGTCAGGTCGGCCAGCTTGCGCTCGACCTGCGCCAGGTGGGCGCGGGCGATGGTGTCGACCTCGGCGCAGGACCGGTCGCGGTCGTCGGCCATGGCGAGAAGCTCCCGGATCTGGTCGACCGTGAAGCCGAGGTCCCGTCCCCGCCGGATGAAGCTCAGGCGGCGCAGGTGCTCCGGACCGTAGAGACGGTAGTTGCCCGCCGACCTTTCCGGCGCCGGCAGGAGCTTCACCTTCTCGTACCACCGGACCGTCTCGACGCGGGTGTTCGTCGCCGCGGCCAGGTCGCCGATGGTCATGGGGGGTGCGTGCGCCATGGCCTTGACCCTGTAGTTCCTACAGGGTGCATGTAGGGCCTCAGACCCTTCGGCGCGAGGCCCGGGTCGACGGAGCTTGCCATGTCAGGGCTAGGAACATCGGGAGCGGTCCCCGCGGGCGCCGCGCTGCGCTACCGCGTGAAGGGCATGGATTGCCCGAGCTGCGCGACCAAGATCGAAACGGCGGTAACCCGCCTGCCCGGCGTCCGCGACGTGCGCGTGAACTACACGGCCCAGGTCCTCGACCTCGTGCTCGACGAGGGCTCGACGCCCAGGGCGGACCTGGAGAACCGGATCACGGGGCTCGGCTATGGCGTCGGGTCCCTGCCGATCGCGGCCGACCTCGCCCGCTCGCAGACGACGGGCATCGCGGCCCCGGCCATCGTCGAGGAGGAGGCGGAGACCCCCGCCTGGCGCAGCCGCAAGGGGCTTTTGGCGCTGGGCATCGCCGTCCTGTTCGCAAGCGGATTTCTCCTGCAGACGGTTCGGCCCGGGCTGGCCGGGGAATACGCCTACTGGCCCGGCGCGCTCCTGGGTCTCGCCTTCTACGGACGCCGCGCCATCGCCGCCGCCCGCAACGGCTCGCCCTTCTCCATCGAGATGCTGATGTCGGTCGCCACCATCGGGGCGCTCGCCATCCATGCCGCCGAGGAAGCGGCGGTGGTGGTCCTCCTCTTCACCGTTGGCGAGATGCTCGAAGGCTTTGCGGCCGGCCGGTCCCGGGCCGGCATCAAGGCCCTCGTGGGCCTGGTGCCGAAGACGGCGCGCCTGGTCGAGGGGGACGGCGCCGTGCGTGAGGTGGCGGCCGCCTCCCTGGTGATCGGCCAAACCGTGCTGGTGCGCCCGGGTGACCGCGTCCCTGCGGACGGCGAGGTCACGGACGGCACGTCGAGCCTCGACGAGTCCCCGATCACGGGGGAATCGGTGCCCCGGCCAAAGGAGGTCGGGGACGCCGTCTATGCCGGCAGCGTCAATGCGGACGGGGCCCTGCAGGTCAGGGTCGCCCGGATGCCGTCGGACAACACCGTCGCCCGCATCCTGCACATGGTGGAGGAGGCGCAGGCGTCGAAGTCGCCGACCGCCCGGTTCATCGACCGCTTCAGCGCCGTCTACACCCCGGTCGCCTTCGCGGTCGCCGCGCTGGCGACGCTTGGCCCGCCGCTGCTGCTCGGCGCCGACTGGGGCACCTGGATCTATCGCGGACTGGCGTTGCTCCTCATCGCCTGCCCCTGCGCCCTCGTGCTCTCGACCCCGGCCGCCATCGCCTCGGGTCTTGCCGCCGGAGCGCGGCGGGGACTGCTGGTGAAGGGCGGCGCCGCCCTGGAGACCATCGGACGGGTGCGTACCGTCGCGTTCGACAAGACGGGGACGCTCACGGCAGGGCGTCCAAGGGTCACCGACGTCCTCCGATTTGCCCCGGACATGACGGATCGCACCCTGCTCGGGCTCGCGGCGACGGTGGAGGCCGGATCGAGCCACCCCATCGCTCGTGCGATCCTCGAACGTACGGAGGCCGACGCCATCCCCCTGCGCCCCGTACGCGATGCCCGTGCGGTTCCCGGCAAGGCCGTCCAGGCCACGGTTGCGGGACGCACGGTCGCGGTGGCATCCCCGCGCCACGCCGCGACACTGGCCAGCCTCTCGCCGGAAGCGGAAGCAACGGTGCGGGCCCTTGAGGAAGCGGGCAAGACCGCCGTCGTCGTGGTTCGGGACGGAGAGGCGCTCGGCGTCGTGGCGGTCCGGGACGAGCCCAGACAGGATGCGGCCGCCGGCGTCGCGGCCCTGCGCCGGCTCGGGGTCGAATGCGTGATGCTGACCGGCGACAACCGGCGCACCGGCGAGGCCATCGCCAAGGGCCTGGGACTATCGGTCCGGGCCGACCTGCTGCCGGCCGACAAGCTCGCCGAGATCGGCGCGTTGAAGGAGGTCGGGCCGGTCGCGATGGTCGGCGACGGCATCAACGATGCCCCCGCGCTCGCCTCCGCCAGCGTCGGGATCGCGATGGGCGGCGGCACCGATGCGGCGCTGGAGACAGCCGATGCGGCCATCCTCAACGACCGGGTGACGGACGTGGCGGCGCTCGTGGCGCTCTCCCGGGCGACGCTCGGCAACATCCATCAGAACGTGGCCATCTCCCTCGGGCTGAAGGGCGTGTTCCTGGTGACGACACTCGCCGGCATCACCGGGCTATGGCCGGCCATTCTGGCGGATACCGGGGCGACCGTCCTGGTGACGGCCAACGCCCTTCGCCTGCTTCGGGCCTGAGACGACGGTTTCGTGCTGGCTACGCGCCGGTGCCATCGTTGTGACCGGAGGCCGGAAACCACGACGCCGAGTTTCCGGAAAAGCTTTCCTTATCCAAGGCGACCGGGAGACTGCGCACCCACGGAACCGTCTCAGAAGCGGAGCCGTTCCTCGTCGCTCCCGTACCGTCCGTGCCGGTCCCATGATCGGCTCGGGCGAGACCGAGCCACCAACAACCCACGAGGAAGCCCCCATGAGGAAGTCCCTTTTCGCCGTCGCTGCCCTGGCCGCGCTCGGCGCCATCGGCATCGCCGCCCCCGCGTCGGCAGCCCCGGGCATGGTCGGCGCCGTCGAGGCCCAGACCAGCATCGTCGACGTCCGCATGGACGGGATGCACGGCCACCGCGGCCATGGCCGCATGATGGGCCATCGTCACGGGCACGGCCACATGATGCGCCACCATCACCACCGCGGCCACATGATGCGCCACGGTCATGGTCATCGCCACCACCGCATGTGATCGTCCAGGGGCCCTTCGGGGCCCCTTATTCCTTCTCTATTAAAACGACGGACCTCAAGGCAGGCAGGTCGCGCGGCCTGGCGGAAGCGAGCTTACATCCGCTCCTTGATGCTGGAGCCGACGAGCCACCAGTTCACCGGGTAGCTGGTCATGAATCCCGCGACCACGGCGACCTGCATGGCGAACCAGAACTCAACTGAGTTCACCGGCGCCCGTTGACCGGCAAGGTGCGGGAACACGGCGAACTGCGCGAGCGCCATGAAGCCGTACATGCCGACCTGCCAGGCGATCAGCGACAAGGTGTCGGCCTTGAGCGCGGCGACGATGCCCCGGCCCGGGGAGAGCCCGCGCATCGGCACGATGGCGTAATACTGGAACACGATCCCAAGCCCGAAGGCGAAGACGAAGTCCAGCGCCCAGACCGCGTACATCTTCTCCTCGAACAGCGACTGCCAGCCGAACCAGACCGCCACCACCGGCGCCAGGAAGGCGAGCCACTCGGCGGCGACGTCGCCCAGCATGCAGCCGCTCCCGCAGTGGAGCGCGCCCTTGCCCACCATCACCGGGAACGGCGTTTGCGTCATGTTCGGCGGCTTCTCGTCCCGCTCCATCGCGCGGTGATGCGCCTCCATGGTCGCGAGGCGGCCATAGCGAAAGTAGGCCCAGACCACGACCACCGTG
Source organism: Methylobacterium sp. Leaf85 (assembly GCF_001422125.1). Classification (NCBI taxonomy): domain Bacteria; kingdom Pseudomonadati; phylum Pseudomonadota; class Alphaproteobacteria; order Hyphomicrobiales; family Methylobacteriaceae; genus Methylobacterium; species Methylobacterium sp. Leaf85. Next base: position 168,122 of record NZ_LMME01000033.1, read on the forward strand.
CCGAACAAGGCGCTGACCGGCCAGACCACGTTCATCACGGTCATGTGCTGCGGATGCCGAATGACCTGCACCGACAGCAGCAACGAGCAGGCGGCCCCGAGCAGCAGGGCCAGGATCGAGAGCGCGTGGAGCCAGGCGGGGAACGTCGTGGCCATGCCGCTCAATGCCCCATCGCCAGCATCCAGACGGCCATGGCGACCATCATCACATTCTCGGTCAACGAGACGAAGCCGAGCGGCACCTTGCTCGATCCGCCGACGCAGGCGCACTTGATCTCGCGCTTGTCGACGTAGACCGCCTTGAACACCGAGACCGCGCCGATGGTGCCGATGAACAGGGCCACGGGGATCGACAGCCAGTTAAGGGCGCCGGCCACCATCAGGACGCCGGCGATGCCCTCCAGGAACGGGTAGGCGTAGGCGTAGCGCACCCAGCGCTTGGCCAGCAGGTCGTAGCCGAGGAACATCGACGAGAAGGTCTCGACGTCCTGCAGCTTGAGGAGGGCGAGGACGCACATGCTGAAGGCGATGTACCACTCGCCCGCCCGGACCGTCAGGGGCGTGCCGTACACGGCGTAGCTCGCCGCGAGCGCCATCAGCGCGGTCATCGAGAACACCGCCACCACCGGCGTGTAGGTCGTCGCGTTCGGGTCGTTGGCGGCCTGGCCGAAATGCCGCCTGAGGTCGTCGAAACCCCCGACGCGCTCGCCGTTGATGAAGGTCTGGGGCGTCGACTTGACCGCATGCTCGGCCTTGAAGCGGTCGGTCTCCTCGCGGGTGGTCAGCCAATGGTCCTCCACCTGGAAGCCCTGGCGTTCGAGGAGGTCCTTCGCCTTGAGGCCGTAGGGGCACGTGTGCTGCGGCATCATCATGCGGTACAGGACGGCCTTGCGGGACGCGGTGGCTTGCATCGGAAACTCCGTGGGTTGTCGGGGCGCGATGCCGTCCGGGCCTCGAAGTGGAAGCAGGGTGCGGGCAGCGGCCGATTGGGCTTGCGGACCTTCCTGCACCTTCCCATCATAGGAAGGTCAACGGAGGGACTCTCACGATGAACATTGGCGAGGCGAGCCGGGCCTCCGGGGTCTCGGCCAAGATGATCCGGCACTACGAGAGCATCGGGCTCGTGCCCCCGGCGGACCGGCGCGACAGCGGCTATCGCGATTATGGCACCGCCGACCTGCACCGGCTCGGCTTCATCCGGCACGCCCGGGACCTGGGCTTCTCGCTGGACCGCATCCGGGTGCTGCTCGGGCTCTGGAGCGACCCTGCCCGCAGCAACGCCGAGGTGAAGGCCATCGCGAGGGCCCACGTGAAGGAGCTCGAACAGCGGGCCCGCCAACTCAACGAGATGGCGAACGCCCTCCGGTCCCTGGCCGACGCCTGCGATGGCGACGGCCGGCCGGACTGCCCGATCATCGCCAGCCTGGAGACCGGGGCGAACGTCCCGCCCTGCCATCCGGGCGCCTCCCCGGGGGCGATGCCGCCCCCCGCACCGCGCCGGAAGGCCGTGGCCGGTCGCTGAGTCCGAACCGGCCCCGGCGGCGCTTCGGTCAGGCAGCCATCTTCCGGCAGCTCTCGGCGCAGCGGCGGCACTGCTCGACGCAATGCTGCATGTCGCCGACCTGCTCGCAGCTTCGGGCACAATCCTCGCAGACGTCGGCGCACTCGGCGCAGGTGTGCTTGTGATGCCTCGTCCCGATCAGCATGAAGTGCGCCGACGTCCGGCACATCTCGGCGCAGGCCAGCATCAGGCGGAAGTGCTCGGGCTCGACGTGCTTGCCGCCGGCCGGCAGGCAGCGGTTCGAGGCCATGCCGAGGCAGGTCTGGTAGCAGCGAAGACATTCGTCGATGCAGGACTGCATCTCGCTCGACATATTGCTCATGTGAAGCTCCTTGATGTTAGACAAAAAGAAACGAGCGTCAGCACTGGATGACAGTACCCCTCCAGTATTGCCTTGCTCATTCTGTCAACTCAGACGGCTATAGTTCGTTCTAATAAATTCCTTCTCTCATGCCCGGGATACTCAATCCGTCCGCAAGCGCCTACTCCGCCGCCTCGCGGTAAGCGGGTCGTTCGGCCGGGGCGACGCTCGCCGGCGTCTCGGCGGCCGCGGACAGACCCCATCCCTTCACGAGGGCGTAGACCGCCGGGATGACGACCAGCGTCAGCACGGTCGAGGACACCATCCCGCCGATCATCGGCACGGCGATGCGCTGCATCACTTCGGAGCCGGCGCCCGTGCTCCACAGGATCGGGATCAGGCCGGCCATGATGGCGGTCACGGTCATCATCTTCGGGCGAACCCGCTCGACCGCACCGACCATGATCGCCCGCCGCAGGTCCTCGCGGTTCAGGGGCCGCCCCTCGCGTGCGCAGGCGGCCCGGACCTCGTCGAGCGCGTGGTCGAGGTAGACCAGCATGATCACCCCTGTCTCGGCGGCGACGCCGGCGAGCGCGATGAAGCCCACCGCCACGGCCACCGACATGTTGAAGCCCATCCACCACATCAGCCAGATGCCGCCGACCAGGGCGAACGGCAGCGACAGCATGACGATGAGCGTCTCGGTCAGGCGCCGGAAGTTGATGAACAGCAGCAGGAACACGACGAGCAGCGTCAGCGGCACCACGACCTTCAGGCGCGCCTCGGCCCGCTCCAGGTATTCGTACTGCCCGCTCCACTGCAGGGTCGTGCCCTGTGGGAGCTTGACCTCGTCCACCACGGCCTTGCGCGCCTCGGCCACGTAGCCGCCGAGGTCGCGCCCATTGATGTCGACGAAGATGTAGACCGCAAGCTGTCCGTTCTCCGTGCGGATCGAGGTCGGGCCCCGGGTGAGTTCGACCTTGGCGACCTCGCGCAACGGCACCGTGCCCCCAGCCGGGAGTGGCACCTGCACCTCGTCGGCGATGGCCCGCGGATCGGACCGGAAGGCCCGGGGGTAGCGGACGTTGACGGTGTAGCGTTCGCGTCCCTCGACGGTGTTCGTCACGCTCTGGCCGCCAAGCGCCGTCGCGATGACGTCCTGCACGTCCCCGACCATCAGCCCGTAGCGCCCGAGCGCCTCCCGGTCCGGCGTGATGTCGAGGAAGTAGCCGCCGATGACCCGCTCGGCGTAGGCGCTCGACGTGCCCGGCACGTTGCGCACCACCGCCTCGACCTGGCGAGCGACCCCTTCCATCTCCTTAAGGTCGGTGCCCAGCACCTTGATGCCGACGGGCGTGCGAATGCCGGTCGAGAGCATGTCGATGCGGGCGCGGATCGGCTGCGTCCATGCATTCGACACGCCCGGGAACTGCAGGGCCTTGTCCATCTCGGCCTTGAGGCTCGCCAGCGTCACGCCGGGGCGCCACTCGGACGGCGGCTTCAGCGCGATGACCGTCTCGAACATCTCCATCGGCGCCGGGTCGGTCGCGGTGTTGGCGCGGCCCGCCTTGCCGTAGACCGAGGCTACCTCCGGGAAGGATTTTATGATGCGGTCCTGGGTCGCGAGGAGCTCGCCGGCCTTGGTCACCGACAGGCCCGGCAGGGTCGTCGGCATGTACATCAGCGTGCCCTCGTTGAGGTCGGGCATGAACTCCGAGCCGAGCTGACGGGCCGGCCACACGGTCGCCGCCAGCACCCCGAGGGCGAGCAGGACAGTCAGCACCCGCGCCCGCAGGACGCCCGCGATGAGCGGCCGGTAGAGCCAGATCAGGAGCCGGTTCAGCGGGTTCCTGTGCTCCGGGATGATCCGGCCCCGCACGAACAGCACCATCAGCGCGGGGACCAAGGTCACCGACAGGATCGCGGCTGCCGCCATGGCGAAGGTCTTGGTGAAGGCCAGCGGCCCGAACAGCCGGCCTTCCTGGCTCTCCAGTGTGAAGATCGGCAGGAAGCTGACCGTGATGATGAGGAGCGAGAAGAACAGGGATGGGCCGACCTCGGACGCCGCCTCCACCAGGATCTCCGTCCGCGGCTTGCCTGGCGGCGCCCGTTCCAGGTGCTTGTGGGCGTTCTCGATCATCACGATGGCGGCGTCGATCATGGCGCCGACCGCGATGGCGATGCCGCCCAGGCTCATGATGTTGGCGCCGAGACCCAGGGCTCGCATGCCGACGAACGCCATCAGGATCCCGACCGGCAGCATCAGGATGGCGACGAGCGCGCTCCTCACATGCAGCAGGAACACGACGCACACGAGCGAGACGACGACGCTCTCCTCGACCAGCGTGTGCCGCAGGGTGTCGATGGCCGCGTCGATGAGCTGGGAGCGGTCGTAGACCGGCAGGATCTCGGTGCCCGCGGGCAGGCTTTTCGCCACCTCCGCAAGCTTCGCCTTCACGCCCTCGATGACGTTCAGCGCGTTCGCGCCGAAGCGCTGCAGGACGATGCCGCCGGCGACCTCGCCCTCGCCGTTCATCTCGGTGATGCCCCGACGCTCGTCCGGTCCGAGCTCGACCCGGGCGACGTCCCGGACCCGCAGCGGCGTGCCGCCGGAAGTCTTGAGGACGATGTTCTCGATGTCGGCGACGCCCCTCAGGTAGCCGCGACCGCGGACCATGAACTCGAACTCGGAGAGCTCGACCGTGCGGCCGCCGACGTCGGCGTTGCTCGACCGGATTGCGTCCCGGAGCTTGTTGAGGGAGATGCCCTGGGCACGAAGCCGGTTCGGGTCGACCACGACGTTGTACTGCTTGACGAAGCCGCCGACGCCGGCGACCTCGGCGACGCCCTCTGCCCGCGAGGCCCCGAACCGGACCACCCAGTCCTGCAGGGAGCGAAGCTCGGCGAGCGTCCGTTCCTTTGCGACGACGACGTACTGGTAGACCCAACCCACGCCCGTGGCGTCGGGGCCGAGTGTCGGGGTTACCCCGGCCGGCAGGCGGCTCGCCGCGGCGTTGAGGTATTCGAGCACCCGCGAGCGGCCCCAGTACGGGTCGGTGCCGTCCTCGAAGATGACGTAGACGAACGACACGCCGAAGAACGAGAAGCCGCGCACCACCTTCGCCTTCGGCACCGTCAACATGGCGGTGGTCAGCGGGTAGGTGACCTGATCCTCCACGACCTGTGGCGCCTGGCCCGGGTACTCCGTGTAGACGATGGCCTGCACGTCCGAGAGGTCGGGGATGGCGTCGAGCGGCAGGGTGCGCAGCGACATCACCCCGACCGCGACGGCGAACACGGTCCCAACCAGCACCAGGACGAGGTTACGTGCCGACCAGCCAATGAGGCGCGCGATCATGGCGTGCCTCCCGCGTCGGCGGCCAGCCGGTCGTCCTTGGGCGGCGCCATGCCCTGGAGGGCCGCCTTCAGGTTGCTCTCGGCGTCGATGAGGAAGTTCGCGGAGGTCACGACGCGGTCGCCGGCCGAGATGCCGTCGCGGATCTCGGTGTAGCCGGTGCCGCGCACGCCGACCTTGACCTCCTTCGGCTCGAAACGGCCTTCCCCGCGGTCGAGGAGCACCACCTGCCGCTCGCCGGTGTCGATGACGGCGTCGTCCGGCACCGCGACCACGGGCTTGGTGTCGCCGGTCGCGACCTCGACGTCGGCATACATGTCGGGCAGCAAGGTGCCGTCGGGGTTCGGGAGCTCGATGCGCACCCGCGTGGCCCGGGTCTCCGGGTTCACCTGCGGATAGATCGTCCCGACCTTGCCGGAGTAGATGCGCCCCGGGGCCGAGCGCAGGCGGATCGTGGCGGCTTGCCCGACGCGGACGTTGGAAAGGTCGCGCTCGGGCACGTCGGCGAGCACCCACATCGTCGCGATGTCGCCGATGCGGAACAGGGTATCGCCGGCCGCGGCCTTCATGCCCTCGATGGCGGTCCGTTGCAGGACGATGCCGTCCCGGGGCGACGACCAGGTGATGGCCATCGGCACGTTCCGGGTCCGCTCCATCTCGTCGATCACCGCCTCGGAGACGTTCAGGTTCCGCAGGCGCCGCCTCGCGCCGTCGAAGCCCGGGTTGGCGATGAGCTGGGCCGCCGCCGCGTTGATCTCGGGCGAGTAGACGTGGACCAGCGCCTGGCCCTTGCGGACGCGGTCGCCGGTGGTGACGTTCTCGACATGGTCGACGTAGGCGTCCGACCGGGTCGCGATGACCGTCACCCGCCGCTCGTCGAGGGCGACCGTGCCGGGCACCCGGACGGGCTGCGCCACCACCCGGCGCTCGATGACCTCGGTCCGCACGCCGGTGCGCTGCACCTTGCCGGGCGAGACGGTGACGACGTTGCCGTCGCTGTCCTCACCCTCGTAGACGGGGATGTAGTCCATCCCCATCGAATCCTTCTTGGGCGTGGCCGAGGTGTCCGGCAGCCCCATCGGGTTGCGGTAGTAGCGGATGCGGCGGGCGCCCGCGGCGGGCTTCGCGTCCCCGGCCTTCCCCATGTCCTGGGCGGCCAAGTCATGCCCGGCCATCCCCTGGCCGGCCATGTCGGCAGGCATGGCCTCGCCGTCGTCCGAAGCGTCGAAGCGCACGTCCTCGCTGGCGTGGACCGCGCGGAACTCCCGGCCATCCGCGGTCGCCATCGGCGACAGCGAGTAGACCGGCTTCCCGTCCGGGTCCTGGTAGTAGACCACCGGTCCGGCCGCCTTCGTGGGGGCCGTAGCCTGCGCGGCCGGCATGGGGGCCGGAGACCACCGGGCGAGCTCCGTCCGGGCGCGCTCGGCGAGCGCCGGCACGGGGTTCTCCCCATGCCCCGCGACATAGCCGGCGCCCCCCGCCGCGAGTGCGGCGAGGGTCCCGGCGAACCAGGCCGCGCGGCTCACTTGACGGCCTTGAAGACCAGCTTGTCCTCGACCGTGCCGGTCTCGCCCTGGACCTTGGCCCCGAGCGACAGGCGCCAGCCGCCGGCCATCGTGAGCTTCGCCTTGAAGCGATAGACGCCCGGCTCGGTCGTGGGGAGCTGCTCGATCTTCGAGGTCATCTCGTCCATGCTGTCGGGCGCCATGTCGATGCGCTTGGCGAAGATCACGGCGTCGGGAACCGGCTTGCCGCTGCGCTTATCGAGAAGGCGCACCGACAGGACAGCCTCGCCGACCTTGGCCTCCTGCTGCAAGAGCTCGAAGCGGTAGTCCTTGATGTCGGCAAGCGCCGGGAACGCGGTCGCCGACAGGGCGGCACCGAGCAGCGCCGCCGAGACGGCGCGCGGAAAAGGCTTCTGGGTCACGGGTGTTGTCTCCTGAACGCGATGGCGGGCCGCGCGTGGACGCGCGGCGTCATGCCGGCGCTCACGCCGGCGGCATCGGGTTCAGGCTCGGGGAGGCTCGGTGGGCGGCCCTTGCGAGAGGCTGTCGAAGGACGCGATGACGGCCCAGGTGGGTCCCTCGAAGCGGGCGACGCGACCCGGAAGTCCGAGGGCGACCGGAAGTCCGGTGGCGACCTTAGCCAGGCAAAGCGCCATCAGGGGGCAGCCCTTCGAGCAGTCGGGCATGTCCGGCCGCTCCTTGGGGCAGCACGGCATCTCGTCCATGGCCATCCCGGCCATGCCGTCCATGGCCTCGTCGGACATCGCCATGGCGTGACCGTGAACGCCCGTCGGCGCGCGCATGCCTGCGGCAGCCGCGGATGCGGTCACCGGCGCAAGGGCGAGGCTGAGGACCGCCAGGAGCGGGAGCAGCCTGCGAAGGGCGAGCCAGAAGGTCACCGTCCGACGATGCCACATCACAGACCGGCAAGGAAGGGACGGGACTACCGGACGCGCCAAGGGGATACGACGAGCGCGAGTTTCGCGATGACGGGCACGGGACGGAAGACGTAGGTGTCGCGCGACGACCGGACGCCCCGCGCCCGGGGACCCGGAGCCATGCACCCGAGGCTACCGGACGCGCTCCATCGAGCGTCGGATCGTGACCGGGAGAGGACGGATCGTCCAGCACGGCACCATGCCCGGACCGGGACCAAGCGGGTATGCCTCCTGTCCGGTCCGCAGCTCAGGAGGACCCCGAGCAGCAGGATGCGGACCCGCCGTTCTCGCGGGCTTCCTGGATGGGCGGACAGGGGACCTCGCCGAAGGAGCAGAAGACGCAGCAGTCGCCCGCCTTCGGGCGCAGGAGCGTGCCGCAGCCGGTGCACTCGTAGAAGAACTGGCAGGCGTCGGTCGGCATCGTCTCCGTCGCTCGATGACCGCAGTGCGGGCAGGTCAGGGTGGACCGAAGCTGCATCGTCCGCCTCACCGCATCGCCTTGAGCACGACAGGCTCAAGGTATGGTTCCCACGCGAGCGCCAAACCGACCAGCACCGTCCCAAGTCCCAGAAGGCCAGGGGTACGCCATGACGGCCCCATGCGAGCACATGGTTCGGCCATGTCGCATGCCGTCGCCCGGTAACGGAAGAACAGCGCCCAACCCATGAGGAGGGCCAGGGCGGCCCCGCCAAGCAGGATCGGCCGGATGCTAGCCAACATGGCCAATCCTCCGAAAACCGCCCCTGTCGCGCCGAGACCGGCAAGCGCCACCGGGAGGGCGCAGCAGGACGAGGCCGCCAGGGCACCCAGCCCGGCGACCGTGCCCAGCCCGGCGAACCAGCTTCCCGAGGGAATCGGCAGGCCGTCCCGCGGACGTGAGGCGGGTCTTGCGGGAGGCGCCATGGATGGTGTGTCGATCATCATCGTGCCACCCTGCATCCCGTAGCCACTACGGGATCAAGCGAAAAATGGCGAAGGGTGCGCGAGGTCTCTCCATAGGGCAGATCGCGGCGGCGGCCGGGATCAACCTGGAGACCGTCCGCTACTACGAGCGCATCGGGCTCATGCCGCCGCCGGCTCGCACGGAGGGCGGTCACAGGGCCTACGATCCTGCCCATGTCCGGCGCCTGGCGTTCATCCGTCAGGCTCGCGCATTGGGCTTCGGGATCGAGGACATCCGGACCCTGCTGGCGTTGGCCGCGCCCGGGCACCGGTCCTGTGGCGAGGTCCGGGACGTCGCAGCCGCCCACCTTGCCGAGGTCCGCGCCAAGCTCGCCCGTCTCGCGCGGCTTGAGCGCATCCTGAGCGACACCGTGGAGCGGTGCAGCGGCGCCCCGACGCCGGCCTGCCCGGTTCTCGATATGCTCGATGCACCGATGTGAAAGCCGGCCCATCCGACACCCAGCAGTGGAACGGGACCGCCGGTCGTCCTTGTCTTGGTCCCAAGAGGCCGGAAGCGGGTGGCGATGCGGGGTCACGCAGCCGCTCGTCCGTGGAACGACCGTCGACCTAGGCGTCGACCGGCGAGGATGCCGGGGCGCCGAACCTTGGCATGAGGCGGACGTAGATGAGTTCGCTGAGGAGCTCGACCAGCGTCTGCGTGACGATGACGGCGGGCAGGAGTGGCACGGCACCCGGAACCGCAAACGCCAGCGGCAGGACCACCAGGGAGTTTCGCGTGGCGGCGCTGAAGGCCAGCGTGCGGACGGTGGGGGCATCCAGGCGGAACGCGCGCCCGACCGCCCAACCCAGCAGCGGAGCCGCCACGGCGAAGACGACGTAGACGGGGACCACCCGCGGGGCGTCGTCCAGGGCGGGCCCGAGCTGGGGCAGGACGGACGCGATCACCACGAACAGGACGAGGGCCGTTGCCGGCACCGGCAGAAGCCCGAGCCCGGCGGCGATCCGCTGGCCGGTGCGGCTGCGTGCGGCCCAGATCTGCACGGCCGCAGCAAGTCCGAGGGGAACCGCGATGAGCCAGACGAAGGCGTGCACGAACGGACCGACCTGGACGAACCTGGCGGCGTCCTCGCCGAGGAAGACGTTGAGGTAGACCGGCAGCAGCAGCATCTGCGCGATCAGCAGCGCCGGGGTGGAGGCCAGCAGCACCTTGGCGTCCGCGCGGCCGAGGTGGGCGAAGGTGACAACGTAGTCGATGCACGGCGTGAGCAGGACCATGAGCACGCCCAGCCGCAGCATCGGATTGGCGGGCAGGAACTGGATCAGGCAGGCCACCAGGATCGGCAGCGCGACGAAGTTCGTGGCGAGGAGCGCCGCCAGGAAACGGACCCGCGTAAAGGCTTTCCCCAACTCGGGCAGGGGTACCTGGAGGAAGGTGACGAACAGCATCAACGCCAGGGCCGGGTTGATCCCGACGTCCAGGGCCGTGGTTCCGGGGACCAACAGCGCAACGACGACGGCCAGGCCGATGGCGGCGAAGTAGATCGGGATCTGGCGGCCTTCGAGGATGTCGCGCAAGGTGGTCATGCTTCCTCGCAGGCGATCCTGGGGGCTTGCTCGACCCGCTGGGGCCGTCCGGTGCATTTGGCGAACAGGTCGATGGCGCGGTCGCAGACCTCGCAGTGACCCTCGCAGCAATCGCGCATGAGGAAGGCGACGAGGTCGGACAGGGCCGGGAAGATCGCGCTGTAGATGATCGAGCGACCTTCGCGGCGGCTCTCGACGAGGCCGGCGTTCTCCAGGTGGTTGAGGTGGAACGAGATGCGCGGCGCCGAGGCACCTGCGATGGCCTCGGTGATGGCACCGGCGGCCATGCCCTTCGCCCCGGCGGTCACCAGCATGCGGATGATGCGTAGGCGGGTTTCCTGCGCGATGGCCGCGAAGCCGTCGAGCGCTTGCTTTTCCTGCACGACACTTAAACCGTTATGGAATCGTTTAAGCGTCAGTAGGCTCACGACGGGTCGGAGGCAAGGACCGGATCTGGACCGGATCACGGCGGACGTCCCAGGCAGCCTCCGCTTTCCTAGCTTCGCGGCCGGACACGCCAGAGCGATAGGGCAAGCGCAACGTTCGCCACGGCGAGCACGCTGAGCAGTGCATAGGTCGCGTCCGCGCCCGCGTGGGTCAGGACCAAGGCTCCGACGGAGGGTGCAAGCGCTTGGGCCACCAGCCCCGGGCGGGCGAGGCGGCCGACGAGCGCGGCGTAGCGTTCGGGACCGAACAGGGCCAGGGGCACCGTACCCCGTGCAATCGAGTAGATCCCGTTGCCGGCCCCGTAGAGGACCAGCGCCAGCCCGACCAAGGGTAGGCCGGCCGTCAGCATCGCGATCCCGAGGACCACCAGGACCATGGCGGCGGTCAGGGTCCAGAGGGGATGGTGCCGACCCTTGCCGGCCATCTCGACGATGCGCGCACCCACCTGTGCCGGTCCGATCAGGGCACCATAGGCGACGGCCGAGGTGAGAGCCACGCCACGGGCCTGGAGCAGGGTGATGAGGTGCACCGAGACCATGGCCATCACCGTGCCGCCGAGGGTCAGCACCCCTGCCATGAGGAGGAAGGCACGACGCTCCCGGCCATCGAGCCGGACGCCGGGGATCGCGCCTTCGGATCGCGTGACCGGATGCGCGGGGGGCCGGGGGATCGCGAGCAGGACGAGCGGCAGCGTGACCGAGAGGTGCAGCCCGGCATAGGCGAGGCAGGTCCCGCGCCAGCCGACCCGCTCGATCAGGAAGGCCGAGAGCGGCCAGCACACCGTGCTGGCGAAGCCGCCCCACAGGGTCAGGGTCGTGATGGCGGGCCTTGCCTCGGCGCCGTAGAGGCGCCCGAGCGTGGCGAAGGCGGGGTCGTACAGGCCGGTGCCCATGCCGAGGCCGACGAGGAGCCAGGCCGCGAGGTAAGCCGTGAGGTTCGGGGCAAGGGCAAGGCCCATGAGGCCCAGCGCCAGCGCGATGGCGGCGAAGGCCAGCACCGGCCGCCCGCCATGCTCCCCGATGAAGGCTCCCACCCGCGGCGAGACGAGGCCTGCGACGAGGAGGCCAAGGGACAGCCCTCCGATAACCCAGCCGAGGGGCCATCCCGTATCCTTCGACATCGGCGCGGCCAGCACCGACAGGAGGTAGAACGAGGAGCCCCAGGTCAGGATCTGGATCACGCCCAGGGCCGAGATCACGGGCCATCGGCGCGCCGGGGCCATCGGATCGCTACCGGGCCCCGAGAACGGGTAGCCAGACCGCCAAGGCCGCCAGGGTGACCAAGAGGACCGGTGGCGTGATGACCAGGCCCACCCGCATGTACTGGCCCCAGGTGATACGCTGGCCCTTGGTGTCGAGGACGTGGAGCCAGAGCAGGGTCGCCAGGCTGCCGATGGGCGTGAACTTCGGGCCGAGGTCGCAACCGATGACGTTGGCGTACACCATCAGCTCGCGCATCAGGGGCGACAGGTCCGGGGCCTGCTGGATGGAGAGCGCGCCGACGAGCACGCTCGGCATGTTGTTCATCACCGACGACAGGATCGCGGCGGCGACCCCCGTGCCGAGGGTGGCGACGAACGGACCGAAGCCCGAGAGCCGCACGAGGCCTTGCGCCAGGTAATCGGTCAGGCCGGCGTTCTTCAGGCCGTAGACTACGAGGTACATGCCGAGGCTGAACAGGACGATCTGCCAGGGGGCACCCGCGAGCACCTTGCGGATCGGGATGACGCGGCTTCGGTTCGCCAGCGCCAGCAGGACCAGTGCGCCGGCGCAGGTGACCACCGAGACCGGCACGCCGAACGGGGCCGTCATGAAGTAGGCCACCAGCAGCAGGGCGAGGAGCGGGAAGGCCGCCTTGAAGACAAGCGGATCCTTGATCGCGTGGCGCGGCGGTTCGAGCTCGGTCACCGGGTACGTGGTTGGCAGGTCGCTCCGGTAGAACAACCACAGCACCACCAGGGTCGCGGCCAGCGAGACGAGGTTCACCGGGACCATCACGGCGGCGTAGCGGCTGAAGGTGATGTCGAAGAAGTTCGCCGAGACGATGTTGACGAGGTTGGAGATCACCAGCGGCAGGCTGGTCGAATCCGCCACGAACCCGCAGGCGACGATGAAGGCCAGGGCCGCCGCCGGCTTGAAGTCGAGGCGCAGCAGGATGGCGAGCACGATGGGGGTGAGCAGCAGGGCCGCCCCGTCGTTGGCGAACACCGCCGCGATGGCGGCACCGAGGAGGATCACCAGCGGGAACAGCAGGTGCCCCCGGCCGCCGCCCCACCGGGCGATGTGGAGCGCCGCCCAGTGGAAGAAGCCGGCCTCGTCGAGCAGGAGCGAGATGATGATGAGGGCCACGAAGGTGAAGGTGGCGTCCCAGACGATGTGCCAGACCACCGGGATGTCCCCGGGATGGATGACCCCGGTGCCCAGTGCCACGGCGGCCCCGATCAGGGCGCTCCACCCGATGCCGAAATCCCGCGGCTGCCAGATGACGAAGACGAGGGTGACCACGAAGATGGCGAGCGCGAGCATCGGGACTGTTTCTTGTTCTTGGGGGTGTGGGTGGGGTCAGGCGGTAGCGACGCGGCGCCCGTGCTCGTCGACGACGCGCTCGCCATCCTCCTTGACGAACTCGCCCTGTTGGGCGGGAAGGAGGTCGAGGACCGCCTCGGAGGGCCTGCATAGGGCAACACCCAGTGGGGTGACGACCAAGGGGCGGTTCAGCAGGATCGGATGCTCGCCGATGGCATCCAGAAGCTGATCGTCCGTCAGGCTCGGGTCCGAGAGGCCGAGCTCGCCGAAGGGCGTTCCCTTCTCACGGAGCAGATCACGGACCTTCACGCCCGCCCGCTCGGCAAGCTGGCGCACCAGGGTCCGGTTTGGGGGCGTCTTCAGGTACTCGACCACGTGCGGCTCGATGCCGGCGTTGCGGATGAGGGCTAGGGTATTGCGGGACGTGCCGCAATCCGGGTTGTGGTAGATCACGACGTCCATCAGGTGGTCTCCGTGCAACAGGCGGCAAGGGCAGCGACAGCCGGGGCGCAGACCTCAGGGCGTCCCTGGCAGCAGTCGCGCATCAGGAACTGGATGAGCTCGGACAGGTCCGGGTAGGCGGCGCTGTAGATGATCGAGCGCCCCTCGCGCCGGGACGTGACCAGCCCGGAATGCGAGAGCTCCTTCAGGTGGAACGACAGGTTAGTGCCCGACACGCCGACCGCCTCGGCGAGCGTCCCGGCCGCCGTGCCGTCAGGGCCGGCGGTGACGAGCTGGCGCACGATACGCAGGCGATGCTCCTGGCCGAGGGCCGCGAAGGCCGCCACGGCTTGCCGTTCGTCCATCATGATGTCAATATCTCAACCATCGTTGAAACGTAGAGGAATGAAACGTCTTGGACAAGCCCCTGCAGCCCTTCGCCGATGGAATGCCGAACCTAAGCGAGGGGCATTTCGTGGTCCCGACGACCGACGCCCTGCACGTGAAGACACCGTTCACCCACGCCCCGCGCTTCCTGATCCTGTACGGATCGCTCCGTGAGCGCTCGTTCAGCCGCCTCCTCGCCTACGAGGCCGCGCGCCTGTTGGAGGCGATGGGCGGCGAGGTGCGGATCTACGACGCGCACGGCCTGCCGCTGCCCGACGACGCCACTGCCGATCACCCGAAGGTCCGGGAACTCCGAAACCTCTCGATCTGGTCGGAGGGCCACGTCTGGGTCAGCCCCGAGCGACACGGCGCCATGACCGGGGTCATCAAGAGCCAGATCGACTGGCTGCCGCTCTCGGAGGGTTCGGTGCGCCCGACGCAGGGGCGGACGCTCGCCGTGATGCAGGTCTCCGGCGGCTCGCAGTCGTTCAACGCGGTCAACAGCCTCCGCGTGCTCGGTCGCTGGATGCGGATGATCACCATCCCGAACCAGTCCTCGGTCCCGATGGCGTACAAGGAGTTCGACGAGGCCGGCCGGATGAAGCCGGGTCCGCTCTACGACCGGGTGGTCGATGTCTGCGAGGAGCTGATGAAGTTCACGCTCCTCACCCGCGAGCGATCCGACTACCTCGTCGACCGGTATTCGGAACGCAAGGAGCGCGAGCCCGAAAGGCTCAAGGCCGTCGCCGTCGACATCGGGTTCGTGAAGCGACCCTCCTGATCTGCACGTCCACGCCGACCTCTTCTACGCCATCGCCTCGCCCGGTAGGATAGCGATCCCTATTTCAAGGGCTCCACGACCGTAAGCACAAGAGTCTGAGCGCTGGGGCATGTCGGCCGCCACGATGGCGACCACGGGGGCCGTCTCGTCGGGGCGCCGACGATCGCGACGTGGACGGATCCTTCGCCAACGTCGACGGCGGTCAGCTTCACTAGGCTCAGCTGGAGCTTCCGCATGCCGCCTCGGTCAGCGAGGGGGACCGGACGGAGTGGAGCGTCCCCGAGACGTAGACGAGGTCGCCGACGTCCGTGCCCGGCGCGTCGGCCTCGGCGATGGAGGCGATCGGCTCCGCAGTCAGGAGCAGAAATTTCGCTAGGCATCACGTCCTCCTTGGCCTTGCGCCGAACGAACCCCGCCCAGGTCCGGACGGTCCCGTGCGTCGCTGTCTCCAGCACCGCCACTTCGGAGAGGGTCGACGCGGTCAGGGGGCGAGCGAGGATGGCCAGGAGTGGGATGGTCACGACGCCGCCTTCAAGACGATCGCGTCGACGTCGGCGAAGGCGCCGTCGACCTCCGCGGTGGTGATGGCGCCGGCGCCGATGCCGGCAGCGACCTGGTTGTAGACCGCCAGACAGACGCCAATATGCCTCCGGATCTGCAGGCTCAGCACCTTCAAGCGGTCGTTCGTGAGGGGCCGATCTACCCCGTCGGCGAACGTCCACGGGTCGCTGTCCTTCCGGGCGTCGAGCAGCGTCGCGGTGACCTCGCTTAGCGTGCGCGTCAGGGCCCGCTCGTTGACGGCGACCGCCCAGCCGTCCCACGTTGTGCCGCCCGCCTCGGCCGCTAGGTGCGCCTCGTATGCGTAGGCCAGGACAGCGGCCGCGTCGGGCGGAGCCGGAGCGTTCGGATCGAGCCAGGAGCCATCGGCCTGTTGGGCCTACCTGAGCCACAGCCAGGCGCCGACCGCGTCGCAGATGACGTCGAGGGAGAGACTAACCATGTAAGATAGCGTGGACCGGGGGCGTTAAGGGGGTGAACGTCACGTGGGGCCCTGAAACATAACACCCCCCGACCCCGGGGGCCGGAGGGTGCGCTCAGGATGTGGTGCATCGCGAGGACGACGGATACGTCGACAGTCTAGAATATACCCCACCGAACAGCATCGGACAAGCAAAAGAGGGCGAATAACGACGGTCTAGCAAGGGGTAAGCGGCGGTTCTAGACTTGGAACGACGGCGGTCCAGTAGGGGGTAGAGCCATTCCTACGACCCCCCCCGAGCGTCGACGGCCAGCCACATCCAGGGAGGGCGGCGCAGAGCGTCACGGTAGTGAGCTACACCGGGGAACGGGGCAGGCGGCAGCGACGGGGAAGGTAGCAGGGGGACGACGGCGGGATGACGACCTGCGGGGAACCAGGAGGCCCGGGCCCAAGGGTACAACGGGGGCCCAGGGGCCCATATGTGGAACCAATTACCCGATTATCGTTGAGGGAGAACGGGTTACAGCGCCGAGAACGCCCGTCAGGATTTCGTCCATCTTGGCCTCCATCCACGGGCCCTTGGAGGCCGGTACGATGAAGCTATCGTGGACGGGCAGGCAGGGGATGGACGCCTTCTCGCAGGCCTTGAGGACATCCACCGCCATGGCGCTGTCTACGGCCATGCAGCGGATCCCACGGTCTGCAGCGATGTCTGCGGCGATGGGGGTGTTCCGCGCCACGACGGCCTTGAGCAGGCCGCGGGTGTAGTCCCAGCCGTGCTCCCAGTCGTCCTTGTCCATAATGGCCGCCGCTGCCGCGTTCATGGTCTTCGCGTTCAAGGCGACGTTGAGGGCGAGCTTGCCCTCGTCACGGGGGAATGTCCCCGTGACGTAGGGATCGTGGCGCAAGACGTGACCACGGGCTGCGTAGAGGATCCGCGGATGGAGGGTGGCGAAGTCCGGCTCGAAGGCCGCCTCGCCGTTGATGAGGAGCTCCCGGCGGCGTCCCTTGGGGAGGTTCTGCCACCATCCGTAGAGCCGGCCATGGCGGTCCCAACGGCCACGGCCGAACACGCGGTAAACCTCGGGGCTCGGGGTCGGGACGACGCTGGCCCACGTCCCCTTCTCCTTGCGGTCGTTGCGGGCTCGGACAACGCGCGTGGCGTGCTCCCACCCGTTGCCCGTCGGCATCGTGACCGAGACCTTGCCGAGGTAGGCATTGATGCGGTCGAGCTCGGCCTCCAGGCGTCGCGTCTGACGTGTCGGGTCGTAGCCGATGACGTCGCCGGCCTCGTCCTTGAGGATGAGGCGGCAGCGACGCGTCTCGTACTCGAAGGGCGCGTCGCGGAAGGCGTGGACGAGGTCGGGGGTCGCACGCAGGCGGCTCTGCATCCCGGTGGAGAGGTGGTCGCCAGGGCGGGCCCGGACCTCCTCGATCAGCCCGAGCTCGACGAGTTCAGCCACGGCGGCGAGCACGCGGTCGTAGGTGTAGGGCAGGCCCATGTACCGCGATTGACCGGCGTAGAACGCCTTGCGGCGCGAGTAGCTGACCCAGCGATCCTCGCCGGGCGCCATGTCGGCCGCGATGCACGCGGCCGCGAGGACGCTGCGCCTGGCGACGTCCTGCCTGCGATCGGGGATGTCGGGGATGCCGGCGGCCGAGAGGATGTTCTCCGGGATGCGCCAGTGGAAATCGAGGGCGCGGTCGCGCGCCTGTGCCGTGTTGAGCATGTCGTATCCATCGACACGTCAGGCACCACACCGCCGTGTCGGGACCGATGATCCGCTCGACATTAGCCTTAGTCTATGGGTATGTGCTTTGGAGATCCGCTGATATACTTCGCGAGACCAGTAGTTCAACCGCCCCGACGGGGTGCATGATCTCACGGGGGTAAAGCATCGATTTCAGCCTCGCCCACGGCCTAACTTCGAGGCACCGGAGGATTCAGCCAACGAGCCCCGTGGACGGCTCCACGGGGCTCTAATGCGGTCGAAAATTTATTTGTGCTCGCATGCGGCCGTCGCCTGATGCCGTGAGGACATATCGAATCCGCGAACAGCTTGGTGAGCTGGTGGCTCGAACTCCTAACCCGATCGGGGTCTACCCGACGACCTCGCGGCGGCCCTGGAGCGGGCCCTGTCGGCCGTGAAGCACATCGACGCCGGTAGGATCGGAGCCGAGGCGTGATGCCCAGTGACCAGGCGTTCCTACTCACCTTCGCAGGCCTGCTGCGAGTCGGCATCCTCGCCGACCCTGTCCCGACCTACCGGGCATGCCGATCGGCTTGCGCCGCCCTTGGGGACGCATTCGTGCCCGTTGACTACACCTGACCGATTCGCGCGGTCCGCTTAGTCCACGAGGAGGATTGGGAGAGTCGGCTGAGGGTCACCCCAACCGCGGCCGCCGTGCGGGCAACGCTGGCGAGCGAGGGCGTGGAGAGCGTCCTGGCACGGTGGGGCGGGCGCTACCGAGGCAAACTCATCGCGGCAGCGAACCGCGCCGCGCGCAGGTCACCGCCCGCCAGACATCCCCTTACGTGGCCGGGATCGGGGGCACGTCCGGAGGCGTCGCCTGCGTGTAGGTGACGGTCTGCACCGTGTAGTCGGGCGTGCCTGAGAAGCTGATGCCCAAGCCGGCGTAAAACCCCATCACGGAGTGGAGCGCGCTCAGGGACGACTTCCTCATCTCGACGGCGACCATGGTCCTCTGGGACAGGCCGACGCGTCGGGAAATTTCGTCCTGCGTCAGGCCGACGAGGGTCCGCGCGGCGCGCAGCTGCATTGGGGAGGGATACACGACGAGGCACTCCGAGCCGGATTCGATGGAAGGCCATTATCACCAAAGCGCCCGAAACGTGCAATGACGGCACATCGACTCGCGTTCTCAGAAGAAGGTGATATCCTCCGATTCGTGCCGACATCGCCGGATCCACTGGCGAAAAAAAATGGCCCCGGAGGCGCGCGAACGCCGCCGAGGCCTGGTCAGCCACAGGAGCATCCCCGTGACCGAACCGTGCACCCACCTTACCACCACGACCGCCCCGAACGGTAGCCTCGCCGCGTCCCTCGCCCAGGGAATTTCGCAGTACGCCGAGCGCTTCGAGGAGGCCTCGGTCCTTGAGATCGCGGCGGCCATGAGCGTCGAGGATCCCCACGCGGCGCGGTCGTTCCTCCTGGAGCGCACTGCCGAGCCGGCGTTCCCGATGCTGCGCAGGAGCGTCCTCGGTACGATCGAGCTCCGGATCGAGGCCGCCAAAGCCGCTGCGCGTGACCGCCTCCTCCTGGTGACCGGCGACGACGCGCCGGGCGGGAAGAGCGACAAGGCGCGCGAGGCGATCTTCCGCCGGGACCCGGGCGCATTTCTGCCAGGCGCCGAGGTCAGCAAAGTCCGCCCGTTCGCCCGGGCCTTCTGGCACGTCCTGATCGACGGGAAGGACGTGCCCTGCGTCTACGTCTGCCGGGCCGCCGTCGTGAGCGACCTGCACGACATGGTCGAATGCCTGGCCGAGAACAGACAGTACGAGCGGGGCATCGTCATCGGTGCGCCCGAGACCGCGCGGGACATCGCCGGCCTACTGCCCCCGAACATCGCCTTCGTGGCCGTACCCCTCGCCACCGACGGGAGGCGCGCGTGAACGCCATCGTCCGCATCCCGGCCGCGCCGGCGATCTCGATCTTCCGCTTCGACAACCACGACATCCGCGTCGTGGAGATCGACGGGCTGCCCTGGTTCGTCGGCGCCGACGTCTGCAAGGCCGCCCGCCTCTCGAACCCGTCCGTCTCGCTCAAGGCGCTCGACGAGGACGAGAGGGCTAAGATCTTCTTAGGGCATCCCCAGGGCGAGGTCCTGGTCATCACCGAGGGCGGTCTCTACACCCTGCTGATGCGCAGCCAGCGTGCCCTCGTGAAGGGCGCGACGGCATGGCGGTTCCGTCGGTGGGCGATGAACGAGGTCCTCCCCGAGATCCGGCGGACCGATTCCTACGCCGTGGCACCCGCCCCGACGCCGGTCGCGATCCCCGAGGACCTCGACGATAACAGGGTGCTGAGGAGGATGCTCCTGGCCCGGATGGATCGGGAGGACGCCCTCGTCGAGCGCCTTGTCATCACAGACCAGGAGCTCATCGACACCTCTCGCCAGCTCACCGCCTCGCAGCGGCAGGTACAGCGGGCCCGGCCGGCGGTGGAGTGCGTCGAGCGGTTCGCCGAGAGCGAGGGGCTCTACAGCCTCCAGGCCGGTGGCAAGGCCCTCGGGCAAAAGCCGAACAAGTTCATCGCTTGGCTGAAGGAGCGCGGCGACCTGTTGGATCTGAACAGGTCGAACCTCCCCCGGCAGGACCTCATCGACCGTGCCCCGTTCCGCGTCCGGATCGAGGAGTACGGCGGCAAGCCCCGTGCGACGCCGAAGATGACGTCGAAGGGCATCCTCCACTACGGACGCGAGCTCTGCGTCTCCGTCGACTGGCGGGCCGCACGGGAGCCCGACCTGTTCGACTGACACCACTCAGACTCTGAGTGGTGACGAGGGGCCCGGGTGACCGGGCCCCTTTTTCGTGCCTGAAATCTTGTGCAGCGAAATGGGAGCGAAGGCCGGTTCGCTATCATTGGCAACCCGGCCCGGGCACGCCTGCGCACGGTTTCGGCACGCTCTCAGCATATTTTCGCGCGTTTCAGTCCGCGCGATCGGCGTTACACCGAGAGCGGAATCCGGCCTCGCTCGTGGGGCGCGCTGCAGCACCCCCGATCCAGGCGCTCGGCGGCCTACGGGCACGGCTCCCCTTCGAGCCGCCGCCGGTACCGGACGCCGTCGTGCAGTAGGACGCTGCTGGGCAGGAGGACGAGCTCCGCGTCGTAGGGGACGACGCTGCCCCCGTTGCCGTAGCACTGGCGGGACGTCACCCGGCCGCCGGCTATCCGGGCGCCGTGGCACTCCATCAGGTCGATGCCGACGACCCCAGCCTCGGGACCGACGACGATCGCGGGGACGTCGGCCCCCTCGGGGCAGTAGAGGCCCGGGGCGGGCTGGAAGGCATCCGCCTCGACGGGGCCGGCGAGCAGGGCGAAGATGGCGAGCGCACGCACGGTCAGATCTCCACGATGAGGGCGGGGTCGAACGCCGGGTTTTCGCCATGCCGGCCGCGTGGGTTCGCCAGCACGCGCGTCCCGCCGACGACGTAGTCAGCGGACCGATGGATGTGGCCGTGGATCCACAGGGCGGGTGCGTCCGGACCTTCGAGGACGCGCGTAAGGTCGGTCGCGTACGCCGCGTCGATCGCCTGCAGGGGGCCCTGCCTCCCGAGCGACGCGGGGTGGGGGGCGTGATGCGTGACGACGACCGTCGGGCCGTCCCACGTCTCCGCAAGCGCGCGCTCGATCCGCCCAAGCTGGGCGACGTGCTCGGCGGCGGCGGCGCTCGGCCTGAAGGCGTTCGTCTCGCCCGAGGCCGTACGGACCTTGACCTTCCGATGGTCTCGCATCCCCCCGTTGCGGTCACCACAGGAGGCCATCGTCGGAGCCCGCCATGCCTCGCCAAGCAAGGCGTAGTCCGTCCAGACCGTGGCGCCGATGATCCGTACGCCCTCGATGGCCAGGACCTCCCCGACGGCGAGCAGGTGGATGCCCGCGGCCGCAGCGGCCTCGCGCCCGCGTTCGAGCTCGCTCTGCCAGCGGCTCCCGTAAAAATCATGATTCCCGGGCACGTAGACGACATGCCGGACGTACGGCGCGACGCACGCCGCGAGCCAGGGCAGGCTGCGCTTCGTCAAGCCATCGGCGACGTCGCCGGCCACGATCGCCACGTCGCACACCGGCACGGCCGGGGCCTCCCAGCAGTCGGCATCGTCGTGCACGTCAGAGAAAATCCATGCCCTTGTCATCCCAACCTCCCTCAATCCACGCGGACCCGTCCGCCTCGAACCACGCCATCGACGCCCGGGTAACCAGGAGGCCGTTCGTCCTAAATCCGGGACACCAGAGGCCGTACCGGAGCCTCACCGCCGAGGGCGGCCGCGCCCCCTCGGCCACCGTGCCCGTGGCCCATGCGTGGACGTCCCGGGCCCCCGTCCGCAGGCACCGCTGGCGCCCCGCCTCCGACGCTCGGAGGACGACGTCGGCAAGCACGATCGCCGGCACGTGGCCGACGACCCTGCCCCGCTCGCGCACGCTCCAGGCGCGGCGGGTCAGGTTCCGGTAGACGTCATGCCTTGCCATTGGCGTGGAGATCGCAGCACGTCTTCGCCCACCCGCCCTTGCGGATACGGCCGGGGGCCCCGCAGGTCTCACAGACATAGGCCGACAGGTGCTCCACGCAGTCAACTATAGTCGAGACTTCATTGCGCGTTGCCTTCCTAGTCTTGCCTTCGATTGAGTAATGCCAGCGGGCCTGCGCGAACTTCTCCTTCGTTTGTTCGGTCCGGAATCCCGTCGCCCCAGCCTCGGAGACCAGGCTCGCGCCCGCCTCCCACAGCCAGCGCCAGCCGCCGCCCGAGTACGGCCCCCCGGGTTCGAACGTTGTCGGGTAGCGCCCGCGCAGCGTGGCGTCCCAATCGTCCGGGACGACCGCGCGGCCGGTCTGCCAGCGCAGGGCGAGGACGCGCGCCAGGACGCGGAGGACGTCCTGCGCGGGGGGCGGCGGGACGAAGCGGCCGTCGTCCTGACGGGGCAGCGGGGAGCCACCCGTCCACGTGACGAGGGGACCGTGGGCGCTCGGGCTGACGCCCGTGGGGACGACGTCGACGTGGCCTACGTGCCGGCACACGGCGTCGTCAGCGATCGTGCGGAATTCGTCGATGAGCATGGGGGTCTCCTGGGGGCTGAGGGGTGAGCAGAGGGGGGACCGCGCGCCGATTTCACGCGCGGACCTCGCGGGGTTCACGGCGGTCGTCCGGGTTCGCAGGCAGCGCGTCGGCGAGGGCGAGCAGGCCCTGGCAGAGGTAGCGGGCCTCCGATGGCGGGAAGGCCCCGCGGGCGTAGGCACAGCTCGCCAGGTGGAGGACGGACAGGCCGGTGACGGCGAGCTCGTCGCGTAGTTCGTCCTGCTCGTGGCGGGCTCGCATTTGGGTGATCGCCGCCTCCAGGACGATGATCGAGGCGCGGCTCGGGTGTGCGTCGGTCATGGGATCTCTCCTTCAGGGGGTGGGGTGTCAGTGGCGACGGGCGAGGGTCTCGCGGCCGTCGAGAAGCGTCGTCACGGCGCGGCGGAGCGGGCGGAGCGAGCCCCCCTTCCACACGCGGCCAAGGAGGTGGAGCTCGTCGCCGTCGAGATCGGGGAGCCAGCCGGAGTCGAGGCCTCGCTCGTCGCGGATTTCGCTGACGAGGTTGGCCGCCGCGACCGGCAGGTCCTCGGCCCTGGGAAGGCCGACGTGCACGACGCGGAAGCGGTCCAGGAGGGGGCCGGGGACGCCTCCCGTCCCGTTGGCCGTCGCCAGGAACTGGGTGCCGCTCAGATCGGCGTTCGTTTCCAGATAGACCTCGTGGAAGGCGCGGCTCCCTGCCGGCTCCAGCAGGGCGATCAGGGAGTCCGTGAGGCGCCCGTTCTCCGACCTCGTGCCCGCCTTCTCGATCTCGTCGATGATGATGACGGGGTTGGCGACGCGGAGCCGCTGGATCGTCTGCAACGGGACGCTTGCGCGCCCCGTGCTCCACTGGCGCGACGTCCCGCCGAACGCAGCGTCGGCGACGCCGGCGGCGTTGTAGAGGACGCACGGGATCCCGGCCGCCTGGCAGAACGCCTGCAGGTAGCTCGTCTTCCCGCTGCCGGGCGGGCTCACCGCGAGAGTGTTCCGCAGCCGGGCTACACCTCCGTTGGCGAGGTCCCGCAGCAGCAGCGCGGTGAGATCCCTGAACCACGGGAACCGCGCATCGAGCAGCTTGCCGACGGCCACGACGTCGACGCCGTGGACGAGCGGGAGGGCCTCGCCGGCGAGCGCGTTGAACTCCGCGCGCGGCGTCGATCCCCGCGTCGACCGGGACGACCCCGAGGTCTCGGACCCGGGCAGGTGGTCCAATGCCCCCTTGGCCAGGACGACGAGCGTCGGGGCGGGGCGCGCCGCCCGGTCCCGCCACCCGCCGTCGCCGAGGGGCCAGTCCAGCTGAGCCAGCGCCGCCAGGTCGTCGGCCTGCTCGTCGACCCACGCCCTCGCGCTGCCGCCGGCGCCGCCGGCGCCGCCGCGCAGCAGATCTTCCTCGACCCCGATCTGCCTGTGCGCAGCCGCGACGATCGCGGCCGTCTCGCCGAGCTTGAGCGCCAGCCCATCGTAGGGAGCGAGCAGCGACGCTTGCTGATCGGAGACGTACTCGGACTCCTGCAGGTCCACCGTCGCGTCGGTGGAGTACCGGATACCGTTCCGCAGGGCGAGCCAGGCAGCCGCATGGTTGCCGTTCGCCAACGAGGCGTGGAACAGGCGCAGGCAGATGCTGGCGCAGTAGGCCGCGGCCTTGGCGTTCCCCAGGGCCGCCTGGGCGAACAAGAGGTCGTCCGCCAGATGCGCCGCGGCGTCCTGCCCAGCGTCCGAAACGCCATCGGCGTTGGCGTGCTCGCGGAGCGCGTCGTCTGCCTTCTGCAGGGACGCGATCGTCACGTCCCGCCGCGTCCGCCCGAGGGTCCTGACGAGCGCCGCCGGGAGCTGAGGCTCCTCGGCTAGGAACGCGGCGATCGCCAGGCCCGCGTCGCGGCGGGCGTCGTACCCGACGAACTCGGCGCCGTAGCCCTTCTTTCGCGGTCCGAGGGAAGCCTCGGGCTGACGGGGCCCCGTCAGCGCGGTGGAGTCGAGGAGCGTGGCACGGGCGGCCTGGACGGCAGCGGCGCGCGCCCGGGAGGCGTCGTCGGTCATGGGAGGTCTCGCTGGAAAGGAGTGCACGCGGGGCGCGCCGAGCAGGGCTCAGGCGGCGGGGCGGTGCATCCGTTTCGAGCGAGGGAAGGTCATGGCGAGAACTCCGGTGTGACCCCTATGTGCACCAGGCCGGTCCAATGTGCAAGGGATGTGCATTCGTTGCGGACTGGGTCGCGTTCCTAGGGTTAACCAAGCCCTAGCGCGGCCTTCAGGGCCGGGCTGCGGTCGGCCTCCTCGTCCTGCGCCAGGAGGTCGTCCAGCGACGGCCGGCCCTGGTTGTACGTCGACAGCCGCAGGTCGAGCCCGAGGGCGTGCAGGCACCTCATCACCCGGTGCATGCTCGGCTCGTAGCTGTCTCCCCGTTCGAAGGCCGAGAGCCACGACACGCTCACGTCCGCCTTCGCGGCGAGCTGGCGCTGCGAGAGCCGGCGGTGGCGGCGGGCGAGGGCAAGCTCCTCGCCGAGGTTGAAGATGCTCATGACCCGGAGCCTACCGCATCAGCATGCAAGGCACCTACCCGCGACTCAGTCGGCTGCGCGATTTTTTGGACACCGTCCAGTGGAAATCGGCGATCCATGGCAGACTCTCATCTGCACGGATTCGATGGGGGAAATGGAATGGCGCACCAGGCACAGGCTACCGAGGAACTGAGGGTCCGCCTCCAGCGGCGGTTCCCCAACGAGCCCCGGTGGGCCCCGGCCCCGCCGCCGTCCCCCGCCCCGTGGGAGCTCATCCGCGCCGTCCTCACGTAGGGACGCAAGGATGGGCTCGACGACCTGCAGCTCGCCGGGGGCGTCTACGCGGTGCTGGTGGCCAAGGGCCTCATCTCGGAGGGCCGGACGTGAGCGTTCAAGAGCGCCAGCTTGCTATCGCGCAGGCCTTGTTCGTGCGCTGGGTTCGGCGGTCGAACGCTCGCAGGACGGCCTTTCAGGGGCCCTTCTCCTACACTGAGGGCGAGCAGGTTCAGAACCTGCCGCACTCCTACCGCCAGGGTTTCCTCGACGACGCTGCGGCCGTGATGGCGGTTGAGGACGCCCGGACCGCGGCCGCGATCGAGGCCGAGGTCGGCGGTGCCTACCGGATGGAGGACGGGCGCACGTTCTGGATCGACGCCTCGGTCGCACGCGAGATCGCACGCCGTGCCGTCTCCGGGTCCGCGGGGGCCTCGTCCTGATGGACCTCACGCTCATCGTCGCGATGGTCTCGATCGCCCTGGTTTTCGCGCTCATCCTCGGCGTGGGCGTCCTCTCGCGCCTGGATGGCCCGCGGCCGCCGACGGAGGTCACCCGCATCGTCGCGGCCGTCCAGCGCCGTCAGGCCGCCCGCGGGGAGGACTGCCCGTGAGCCTCGGATCTCTACAGGCAAGCGTTGGCCTTCTTCAGCGCAGCGTAGACGGCCGCGGCCGCCGCGCCGGCCTCGCCCCCGTGCGGGACGACGTCTTGGGCTAGGGCCCGCCCGGTGGCCGGGTCGGCCACGATGACGGTGGACCGTGCCGTTCCGCGGAGCACCCGCACGACCAGCTCGACGCGCTCCCCGGAGCCCGGGCCGTCCTCAACGGGGTAGCGGTCCTCGACATGCCCGGCCGGCCGGGCCCGGGGCAGCGGCATGCCCTCAAGGTGGCGGGCGTCGGCGGCGTCGTAGGCGTCCTCGGGCATGCCCGGGAGTCTGGGCGCGCCCCGCCGGGGAGGCAAGCCCGGGACGATGCGGAGAAGGCCCCGGCGGGCGGTCTGCCGGCGGTGTGGTCGGCGTGGTGATGGAGAGGACGATGGACATCAGGGACACGAACACCGAGGCGCCAAAGCGCCACGTCGCGATCGAGGACGACATCGCCGCGGTGCGGGCCGCCCTGCGCGAGGCCGAGGCCTGCACGGACCCCGACGACCTCGACGGGACGACGCACGTCCGGGCGCTCCGGGACAGCCTCGACGGGTTGCTCGCCGAGCAGCGCAGGGGGGCCTGAGCGATGGCGGTGAGCAGCTACAAGACCGTGACCCGCAAGGTCCAAGTGGAGATCCGCACGGCCGAGGACGGCACGGTCTTTGAGGGCGATGACGCTCAGTACCGGGCCGGCCGGCACGAGAGCAAGCTCGCAACCCTTCGGGATCTCGACGCCCTGTTCGCCCGGGACCCCGCCGTGGTGAAGGCGGCCATCATCGCGCACTTCAATGACGAGGACGACGTTGGCGCCGCAGGCCTGTGGTGCTTCCTCAACGATATCTCGAAGCACCTGCCGAAGGTGGAGGCCTGAGCATGCACCGCTCCCCGATCGAGGCGGCCGCCGTCTCCTGGAACGAGGTCCGCGTGAAGGCCTGCGCGGCCCCCTGGGGCGACAAGACCGTATGGACCGACCTCGGCGCGGCCGAGACGGCCCTGAGCAAGGCGGTGTCGGCCTTTCTGAAGCGGGAGGCCGAGTTGGCGGCCCGGGTCGTCACTCACGTGGTGCACGGGATGCGCTTCCACTCCCCGATGACGGTGGAGGTCTACTCCCTCGACGAGGCCATCAGCACGGCGTTCTGGGGTCGAGACAACGGGGACTGGTGGCCTGCCGACGTCCGCACGCCTGCCGGGGAGATCGTCCTCTCCGAGGAGAAGCTCAACGACGAGGTCAATCGGTACGAGTGGAGGGCCTGACCATGCGCATCTACACCGAGACGCCCTTCCGCATGACGCCGCCCCGGATGGCCGTGGTCATGCCGGGAGAGATGTCGTCCCTATGGGTTGCCCCCATCAACGGGCCGATCGCGAGGGAAGCCCTCGAAGCGATCGGCCTCCCCTCGGACGGCGAAGAGATCCGGATCGGGACCCAAGGCGACGTCGTCACCGTCAACGGCGCGAGGGTGACGCAGGGCGACGCCGTGATCGTCTACTGCGCCTGGCACTGCACCCCGAACGATTTCCGCGAGGACCCCTCCGAGGAATTCGTCCGCCAGGTTCGCCACGCCATCGCCGTCCGCCTCGGCATCGAGAGGCAGCTGCAGGGGCTACGGGCATGAGCGAGAGCATCCACATCGCCGGTCGCCGGATCCCCTTGAGGCGCATGGGCGTGCGCGAGGTGGTCGAGCGCATGGCACGATCCACCGAGCTCGCGGCCGAGTTCGAGGTGACCTGCCGGGAGATGAGCCCGTTCGTCGCGTCTCTGGCCTTCCGCCGGCCCGACGACGCCGGCCCAAACCGGAAGGCGCGCCGGGCCGCCGAGGCCAAGGCGCGGAGGCGAGCATGATCAGATCCTGCCCGATCCACGACGGCTACACCGACGACGCCCTCCGTCCGTTCGGGTGGTCGTCGGGGCTGTACTCGTTCCGATGCCGGGACTGCCGGGAACGCGCGGTCGGCGAGAAGCGCTCGCAGCGCTGCCGCACCTGCGCGGTCGCCGCCCTGCGAAAGGCGGAGGCTTACCCGCCGAGCGCCGAGCAGGCCTCCGCGCCGGTGACCAGGTTCGCTGTCCGGGACACCGTGACGGGGCTCCTGTTCTGCAACCGGTCCATGCACCCGAACCGGAAGGAGTGGGACGGGCTGGCGACCGCGCAGGTCTACCTCAAGCGCGAGGCGGCCGAGGCGACGGCGCGGCAGGTCCGCGAGCAGTGGGAGGACCTCCGCCTGCACCACCCCACGCTCTTCCCCGAGCGGCTGGAGGCGGAGGTCGTCGAGGTCCAGCTGATGGTGGTGGCATGAGGCAGTCCACGATCGACGAGATCGCCGGCGGGGCCGCTTGGACCGTCGAGAAGGTCATCTCCGAGAACCCGGCGGACACCCCGGTGGAGCGACCGGCCCGCCTCCGGAGGGAGCTCGCCCTGTGGATCTCGCACGCCGTGAAGCGGGAGGTCATCAACGACCGGCGCCGCGTGGGACGCAGGCAGGCTTAAGCACGGGAACCCTGGACGGGGCCTTGCCAGCCCGCGAGAGTGCCTCAACCTCGGGGGGCACATGGTGAGACAGGACAAGCGCGCGCGGCTGAAATCGATCGTCACGGACGGGACGATGGCGATCCCGGAGGTCGAGGGAGAGTGGCACCACGACCCCTATCGGACCCTCTGGGTCGAGGTCTCGAACCTCAAGATGGGCCAGGCCGTCTCCACGGACTACGGGACCATCAGCCGGACACCCCAGCTGTCCGGGATGGCCGCGATCCGGAGGGACACTGTCCGGCTCGCTGGATGGGGCGACACCTGCCGGGTCCTGCCCGTGACGATCCGGCCCGCCATCCCTCAGGAGGACGGCAACGGCTACACCCCGTTCACCGGCGTGCTCGGCTTCATCGCCGGAGACCGGGAGTTCAGGAGCGAGGACGCCTGGTTCCTGGAGTGTTGGATCCCCGAGATGGACATGGCCGCGATGCTCGCGGCCTACCGCGCTGGCGAGATGCCGTCGTTCCACCTCGGCGTGAAGCTCGATCTCTGGATCACGAAGGGCGACGAGCACACGCCGCCCGGCTACGGGGTCACCTGGTATCTGGCTCCCCACGCGGACCACGCGAGCGAGAGCCCAGAGGTGGCACGGGGCACGGTCCG
The DNA here is from genome assembly GCF_001422125.1 of Methylobacterium sp. Leaf85. Taxonomy (NCBI): domain Bacteria; kingdom Pseudomonadati; phylum Pseudomonadota; class Alphaproteobacteria; order Hyphomicrobiales; family Methylobacteriaceae; genus Methylobacterium; species Methylobacterium sp. Leaf85. The sequence goes on from NZ_LMME01000033.1 coordinate 197,166, forward strand.
GCATCTCAGCTGGAGCGACGCGCCGCAGCCAAAGGTCGACGAGGATGATGGGGTGCCGGAACAGGGGCCGCCGCTTCAGGCTCCCGCGGATCCCGCCCCCAACCTGGATACCGCCAACCTCGCCGCAGCGATCGACCGCCTGCGCTCCACCGTTCTGCAGGTCGGCCTCTGCATCGCGGTCGCACTGGTGGTCAGCTGGTTCGTCTGACCAAGGGCCGAAACGTCGCGTCCAGGGATCGACTCCCGAGCGGATTTGTTCTCCATTCGTTCTATGACAGAATCGATGGAGCGGATCGTGGACGAGATGGAGCGGGCCTACATGGAAGCCGCCGACGGCGACGCGCGGGACGCCCTGAGGCGGGCGCTCGGCGACGCCCTGATCGAGATGGCTGAGATCTCGGGGAAGGTCAGCCGCGGGTTCGTGAGGGCGTCCCGGCCGGCGGACCTGGCGCGGAAGCTGGGGCCGGAGCGCCGGGCCCGAGAGGCTGCCCGCTCCGCCGGCTGACGGCCGGTTAACGGCTCGCCCGCATCATGCGGGCATGCGAGATCCGGTCACCGAAAAATTCACGCGCGCCTGGGCCCCCGACGGCGAGGTCGTCTTCACGCCGATTCCTGTCGACGCGATCGAGGCGCATCCCCTGTGGGCGGCCTCCACGCTGTCGGGCGTCAACCGGAAGCGCGTGCTCCAGGAGGCGGAGGAGGCCTGGGTCGCGACGACGGAGTGGCTCCCGAAACCGCAGGAGGACGGCCCGGCGACGACCGTCGCATTGACGGTTTGGTTCAAGCCGTGGCGCGGCGAGTACGCCGGGATCTTCCTGACGTCGGTACCAGGCGCCAAGAAGCAGGAGCGCTGCCTCGGCGTGACGCTGCTCCGGAACGGCACCTACCGGCTCCTGACCGAGCGCCGGCTAGGCCAGAGCGTGACGCACGTTGTCGAGAGCGAGCGGCACCTGTCGGCCCCGATCGATCCCGAGGATCGCGGGGACCTCGGCGGCCTCGCACCCTGAGATCCGGGTTTAGCCGCTCGCGGGAATCCAAGCGGCCGGCGCCGAAATCACCCGCTCGGCTGAAACCCGCCCGCCTCTAGACGTGCTCGGCTTGGTAGACGTAGGGCCCGGGGTCCTCGGCCATGCACCGGTAGGGCCGGGTGAAGTCGGTCAGCCCGTCGTAGATGACGCCGCGACTGATGCGGTGGTCCTCCAGCACCTAGGCCCGGTCGGCCTCCAGCCGTTCGATGGTGGCGTCGATCCCCCGCCCGTCGAGGGGCAGCCGATCGCTCATCCGGCTGTCGATCTCCTGCAGACGGGCGCGCCGCTCAGGACGCGTCAGGTCCTTCCGCAGGGCGAGGTAGCAGAGGTCGTGAACCTCGCGCTGCAGGTTCCGCATGCGGGCATAGGACGGGGGGAGTGAAGGTGCGCGGCTCACGCGGTCACCGTGGCAGGCCCGCGTTGAGGGCTGGCTAAGCCGATCACTCAAATCCAACCGGTTGGGCTTGGGACTGTCCACGGCGCGTGCCAGCGTCGGATTTCGACCCGCCCGGGAATGGATTTCGGGCGGGCCTCCCGGCAGCCGTGCAGAAAAGTCCGCCCGAACTCCGCCCGAGAAGCAAAAAGCCCCGGACACGGTGTCCAGGGCTTGTCGTCTAAGTCGCTGTGATGACTTGGAATTGTTGGTAGCGAGGGACGGATTTGAACCGCCGACACAAGGATTATGATTCCTCTGCTCTAACCAACTGAGCTACCCCGCCATAACAAAGGAGCCCGCGCAGCGCGGGCGCCCCTGAAGAGATCGGCGGTATAAAGAAATCCGCCTTCGGGTGTCAACGGGGAGTTTGCGACTTGGCCACTCCCCGGCGCGGTTTTGTCAGAGGCGGGTGCCCAGGATCTCGGCCACCTGCGGGATGTCCTTGTCGCCACGGCCCGAGAGATTGAGCACCATCAGATGCTCGGCGGGCTTCGTCGGCGCGATCTCGAACACCTTGGCGAGGGCGTGGGCCGGCTCGAGGGCCGGGATGATCCCCTCCAGCATCGAGCACAGCTTGAACGCCTCCAGCGTCTCGGAATCCGTCGCCGAGAGGTAGGTGACGCGCTTGGCCTCGTGCAGCCAGGCGTGTTCGGGGCCGATGCCGGGATAGTCGAGGCCGGCCGAGATCGAGTGGGCGTCGGCGATCTGACCGTCTTCGTTCTGCAGCAGGTAGGTCCGGTTGCCGTGGAGCACGCCCGGCTTTCCGCCGGACAGGGAGGCGGCGTGCAGGCCCGAGGCAATGCCATGGCCGGCGGCCTCGACCCCGTAGATCTCCACCTCGCGGTCGTCGAGGAACGGGTGGAACAGGCCCATGGCGTTGGAGCCGCCGCCGATGCAGGCGATGAGCGAGTCGGGTAGGCGCCCTTCCATCTCCAGCATCTGCTCCCTGGTCTCGCGACCGATGATCGATTGGAAATCGCGCACCATGGCCGGATACGGGTGCGGTCCGGCCACCGTGCCGATGCAGTAGAACGTGTCGGCGACGTTGGTGACCCAGTCGCGCAGCGCCTCGTTCATGGCGTCCTTGAGGGTCTTGGTGCCGGATTCCACCGGGATCACCTCGGCGCCGAGCATCTTCATGCGGAAGACGTTGGGCGCCTGGCGCGCCACGTCGACGGCGCCCATGTAGACGACGCATTTCAGGCCGAATCGGGCGCAGAGGGTGGCGGTGGCGACCCCGTGCTGACCGGCGCCGGTCTCGGCGATGATCCGCGGCTTGCCCATGCGGCGGGCCAGCATGATCTGGCCCAGCACGTTGTTCACCTTGTGCGAGCCGGTGTGGTTCAGTTCCTCGCGCTTGAAGAAGACCTTGGCGCCATGGCCCGGAGCCGACTTCGTCCGTAAGTGCTCGGTGATTCGCTCGGCGTAGTAGAGCGGGCTCGGGCGGCCGACGTAATGGGTCAGGTGGCCGTTCATCTCCTCCTGATAGGACGGATCGGCCTTGGCCTCCGTGTAGGCCATCTCGAGATCGAGGATGAGCGGCATCAGCGTCTCGGCGACGAAGCGACCGCCGAAGATGCCGAAGCGGCCGCGCTCGTCCGGTCCATTGCGGAACGAGTTCGGAGAGGGGGCGATGGTCACGGTTGTCGTCCTTCGCGTCTTCGGCCGGCGAGTCTCCGCCGGGCCTGTGCGTTCGGTATTGGGTTGCGCCAATGCCTAGACCCGCGTGGGGGGCGTCTACAATGCGGCGAACGCGTCGATTTGTGAAATCGGACCCTATTCGTAGGCCCGAACCGCCGCGATGAAGGCGGCGATGCGTTCTGGGCTCTTCTCTCCCGGCCGCGTCTCGACGCCCGAGGAGACGTCGACGGCGCGCAGGCCCGTGCGGGCGAGGGCTTCGGCGAGGTTCTCGGGGGTGAGACCGCCCGAGAGCATCGTCCCCGCCGGCAGGGTTTTTCCTGCGAGAAGATCCCAATCGAAGGCGAGGCCGTTGCCGCCGGGAAGTGCCGCATCCGGCGGCGGCTTGGCGTCGAGGAGGATGCGGTCGGCTGCCTCGTACGCGGCGATGGCGGCGAGGTCCGAGGGCGTCGAGACGCCGAGCGCCTTCATCACAGGGCGGCCGCTGCGGTCGCGGATCGCCGCGACCCGCTCGGGCGTCTCGTGTCCGTGGAGCTGGATCCAGTCCGGATCGACGGTGCCAACGGCCGCATCGATCAGGGCATCGTCGGGGTCCACGAGGAGGACGACCCGCTCCGCCCTGCCCTTCGCCCGGTCCGACAGCAAACGCGCAGTCTCCAGCGGGACATGGCGCGGGCTCTTGGGGAAATGCACGAAGCCGACGAGGTCGGCCCCGGCCGAGAGCGCCGCGTCGAGAGTGTCGGGCGTGCTCAGCCCGCAGATCTTGACGCGGATCGACGGCATGACGGCTCTAACGCGGCGCGGGGAGCGCGACGCGGCTGTCGAGGCCGGGATAACGCTCGGCCGGAGCGGGCTCGCTCGCCGCGACACGCGACTTCAGACGCTCGGTCTCGCCCTCCAGGCGCCGGATCTCGCGGCGGCGGGCCGCGCTCGTCCGCCGTGTGCTCGACTGACCCAGCCACGTGCCGATGCCGCCGCAGAGGATGCCGATGGCGACGGAGGCGAAGATGAGGACGTAGAGCGGCAGCGGCAAGCTGAAGGCCGGCGTGTCCGTCGTGAACGGATCGAAGGACAGGCGGACGACCTCCCGATTGGCGACGGCCAGGGCGACGACCACGATCGCCACGGGAAGCAGGATCAAACCCTTGAGGAAGCGGATCATCGAGACACTCCGGTCGATGGGACGAGGCTGTGCATGGCGTTCAGGATTCCTCGCTTTCGGAGGGCTCCTCGGCGCCGATCCCGGCCTCATTGAGTCGCTGGCGCATCTCCTTGCCCGTCTTGAACACGGGGATGGCCTTCTCGGAGACGGCAACGGGCTCACCGGTGCGCGGGTTGCGCCCCCGTCGCGCATCGCGGCGCTTGACCGAGAAGGCGCCGAAGCCGCGCAGTTCGACACGGTCACCGCGCGCCAACGCCTCGGCGATCGTGTCGAGGATTGCCTTCACCAGGGTTTCCACGTCGCGCTGGTAGAGATGCGGGTTCTGCTCTGCGATCCTGAGCACGAGCTCCGACTTGATCATGCGGCGGTCTTCCCTGACTTCATGCGGTTCCGGCACCCCTGCGGACGTGATCCGGGCAGGCGTGATTCGGCGTCGCCCTCAAGGCGCATCGGCGGAACCCGGACGCCAGAGGGCGAGCATGCCCCCTTGCGCGAGACCTGCCGTCTCGTCGCCGGCCTGACGCAGGCGCGTGGCGAGGCCGCCCAGCCCCAGCAGGTCGGCCCCCATGCCGAGAGCCGACCAGAGCTTGAAATCGCTCTCGGATTTCGGCTTCCAGTCGCGCACGGGCAGACCCTTGGCGACGTTGCGCTCGGTCTCGAGCCAGGCGATTGCCTGACGCTCCCCGCCGACACCGTCCACCAGCTTCAGCGGAACGCTCTGGCGGCCGCTGAACACGCGCCCGTCCGAGACGGTCGCGAGTTCCTTCTCGGAGAGCTTGCGCCGCTCGGAGACGAGGCCCTTGAACCAGGCGTAGGTATCGCCGACCACGGAGGCCAGGGCGGCGCGGGCCTCCGGCGAGGTCGGGGTGAAGCCCGACGGCTCTGCCTTCAGCGGCGACGACTTCACCGACTCGACCTTGACCCCGACCTTGTCGAGGAGGCCGGACAGGTCGGGATACTGGAACAGCACACCGATGGACCCGACGAGGGCGGTTTCCCGCGCGACGATATGATCGGCCGCGATGGCGGCAATATAGGCGCCCGACGCCGCCGTGCCGTCGACGAAGGCCACCATGGGCTTCTTCTCGGCCAGCGCGCGCAGGTTGCGGTAGAGTTCCTCTGAGCCGGTGGTGGTGCCGCCAGGCGACGAGATCGAGACGATCACGCCCTGCACCGCGCCGGCATCGCGGACCCGCTCGATGAGTTTCGTCGTCGATTCGCTGCCGGCGATGAAGCCGCCGATGGAGATGCGGGCGATCTGCGGTTTCACGGCCGGGAAACCGAAGCCGTCATTGCCCCGGACCCGGTAGCCCAATGTCCCGACGGCGACGATCAGCCCGCCGATCCCCACGACGCGCCACAGGGAGAGCTTGCGGCGCAGGCGCCGGCGATCGATCAGAAGTTCGGCGTCTGCGGCCATGCGATCGTCCCGCTCCCTTGACTCGTCCGACCGCTGCGGCCGGCTGTTCGCTCACGACACGTAAGGATGTACCGGTAAAGGTGCCTCCAAACGTCCCCTCGAGATGTGTTCCACACCCGCCGCCGGATTGCACCAAGCCGTTGGCAGCTCTCGCGTCCTTCCGCCGGACGACCGATGGAGTCCGGGGTACGCGAAAGCAGGGCCGTGTTCTAGCGCCCCCTCCGGTGGACCGGCAAGAGGACTCGTCGACGGGAAGCGAAGCTTCGGCGCGAAGCCGTGGGGATGGGGGCTCGGCGGGTGGTTCGGTCGCTCGGCCGAAACAGAATCCTCCGATGTCGAACCGGTGACATCGGAGGCTTTTGGCGGCCAAATTCACTCGCTCAGGGAGCGAGGTCGTGGACCGGCTTCGTCGTGGTGGTGCGGTTGCTGTTGAGGACGGTGTTGCTGACCTGTGTCTGCTTCAGTGCCTCCAGGTCGATCTGCGGGGGAGCCGGCAGCTGCAATTGCTCGCTCGTATAGGCCCAGGCCTGCGCGACCCGCTCCGGATCGTCGTTCAGCTTCAATCCGTAGCTGGGGACGATCTGCCGGAGCTTCGCCTGCCATTCAGGGGACGACACCTTGGAAGCGAAGACCTTCTCCAGCACCTTCAGCATGATCGGAGCCGCGGTGGACGCGCCCGGCGAGGCGCCGAGCAGCGCCGCGATGCTGCCGTCCTTCGCGCTGACGATCTCCGTGCCGAGCTTCAGAACGCCGCCCTTGTCCTTGTCGCGCTTGATGATCTGCACGCGCTGGCCCGCCTGCCACAGGCGCCAGTCCTCCTTCTTCGCCTTGGGGAAATACTCACGCAGGGCGGCGATGCGGTCATCGTCCGAGAGCATCAGCTGACCGGCCAGATATTCCACCAGGGGATATTCATCCACACCCACGCGAACCATCGGCCAGACGTTGCTGGTGGTCGTCGAGGACAGGAGGTCGAAATAGGAGCCCTCCTTCAGGAACTTGGTGGAGAAGGTCGCGAAGGGACCGAACAGCAGGACGCGCTTGCCGTCGAGGACGCGCGTGTCCAGATGCGGAACGGACATCGGCGGCGAGCCGACCGAGGCCTTGCCGTAGGCCTTCGCCAGATGCTGCGTCGTCACATCGGGATTCTCGTTGACGAGGAATGAGCCGCCGACGGGAAAGCCGGCGTAGTCCTCGCCTTCGGGGATGCCGGATTTCTGCAGGAGATGCAGGGATCCGCCGCCCGCGCCGATGAACACGAACTTGGCGTCGAAACTCTGCTCGGATCCGTCCTTGAGGTTCCGGGAGACCACGCGCCAGGAGCCGTCGGGATTCTTGTCGATGGTCCGGACCTCGGACGAGGCCTTCAGGTCGAAGTTCGGCTGGCTCTGCAGATGCCCGACGAACTGGCGGGTGATCTCGCCGAACTCCACGTCGGTGCCCAGAGAGGTCCAGGTGGCTGCGATCTTCTGCTTGGGATCGCGGCCCTCCATCATGAGGGGGACCCATTTCCGGATCTGCTCGGGATCGGTCGAATAGTCCATGCCGGCGAAGAGCGGGCTCGCCTTGAGCGCGGCATGGCGCTTCTTGAGAAAGGCAATGTTCTCGTCGCCCCACACGAAGCTCATGTGAGGGGTGTAGTTGATGAACGAGCGGGGGTTCTTGAGGACGCCGTTGCGAACCTGCCACGCCAGGAACTGGCGCGTGACCTGGAAGGCCTCGTTAATCTCGACGGCCTTGGCGATCTCGATCTGGCCGTCCTTCTTCTCGGGCGTGTAGTTCAGCTCCGCGAGGGCGGAATGGCCCGTGCCGGCATTGTTCCAGCCGTTGGAGCTCTCCTTCGCCACGCCGTCCAGCCGCTCGATCATCTGGATCGACCAGTTGGGTTCGAGCTCGCGCAGCCAGACACCGAGCGTGGCGCTCATGATGCCGCCGCCGATCAGAAGGACATCGACCTTCTTCGCCGGAGGGGCCGCGAGAACCAGGGTGCCGGGCACGGCCACGGCCGCCATCCCGGTCAAGGCCGTGCCGAGGATCTGCCTGCGGTTCAGGGCAGGCGCCGTGGAGGAAACGCCCTTGGACGGGCACATATCGTTGTCGTCGGCGCTCATCGCCATACCTCGTTCTGCGGAACACGTCAGAAGGACCCTCATCGGACGGCTGTCCGCCCAGGGCATCGGATCGAGAGGATCGGAGGAGCGCTTCTTCCCAGAGGGCATTCTTGCCCGGTGTGCTGGATTGACCAGTCTGCCGGATCGATGCCTCGCCGATCCCGGTCGGTAAAGGGGTCGGCAGTAGTCTTCCAGCTATTATTTGTCAGTCCGGTGGTGCGATTGGACGTTCTGACTTTCTCTCTGGAACATTTACAGATTAGAGGTCGATACGACGCCTCGGGACTTCGGCTATGTTTCCATGTTCGAGAGGATTCCGCATGGGCAACTCAGCCCTGAACGAGGCGAGCCGGTGCGAAGGGCATCGGCGGCTGCCATCCGCGAAGTGCCAGGGCTGTTTCAGCTGATCGTCGTGCGGCCCGAATGTCCCATCCGGGCTGCCGCTCCGGAATCCCGTCCCGTACCGGCGATGTCTCGAACCGTGGCGTTTTCAGTTCGAGCCGATCCCTCGGTGCCCGCCTCCTAAACGATGGCCCGGAGGGCAACAATCTGTGGCTCGCCGCAATCCGTTCAAATGCCGGGTTTTGAAACCGGCATGTCAGGGCGAGTCCGCTCTAGAGAGAGCGTGTCGAGACGAAGAAACGCCCGCGCGGGAGGCGATCCCACGCGGGCGTTCAGGATGCGATCACCGACTCAAGGGAGTCGGCGACCGTTGATGTCGGCGCCGGATTTAGTCCTGTGCGTCGTCCTTGTCGTCGCTGGTGCGGGCCTTCTTGAAGGCGGCACCGAGGATCTCGCCGAGGGAGGCGCCGGAATCGGCGGAGCCGAACTGGGCCATCGCCTCCTTCTCCTCGGCCATTTCCAGGGCCTTGATCGAGAGCTGGACCCGACGCGCCTTGCGATCGAACTGGATCACGCGGGCATCGAACTTCTCGCCGGCGGCGAAGCGCTCGGGGCGCTGATCGCCACGGTCACGAGCCAGCTCGGCCCGGCGGATGAAGGTGGAGAGGTCGGTGTCGACGATCTTCACCTCGACGCCCGAATCCTTCACTTCCAGCACTTCGCAGGTCACGATCTGACCCTTCTTGAACTCGCCGGCCTCCGTGAAGGGGTCGCCGCCGAGCTGCTTCACGCCGAGCGAGATGCGCTCCTTCTCGACGTCGACGTCGAGAACCTGGGCGCGCAGCATGTCGCCCTTCTTGAACTCCTCGATGACCTGCTCGCCGGGACGGTTCCAGTCGAGATCCGACAGGTGGACCATGCCGTCGACGTCGCCGTCGAGACCGATGAACAGACCGAACTCGGTCTTGTTCTTGACCTCACCCTCGACCTCGGAGCCGACCGGATGCTGCTCGGCGAAGGCCTCCCAGGGGTTCTGGAGGGTCTGCTTGAGGCCGAGCGAGATGCGGCGCTTGACGGGATCGACTTCGAGGATCTGCACTTCCACTTCCTGCGAGGTGGAGACGATCTTGCCCGGATGAACGTTCTTCTTCGTCCAGGACATCTCGGAGACGTGGATCAGGCCTTCGATGCCCGGCTCCAGCTCCACGAAGGCGCCGTAATCGGTGATGTTGGTGACACGGCCCTTGAGCTTGGCGTCGACCGGGTAGCGCTGGGCGATGCCCTCCCACGGATCGGCGAGCAGCTGCTTGATGCCGAGCGAGATGCGGTGGGTCTCGTGGTTGATCTTGATGATCTTGACCTTGACCGTCTGGCCGATGGTCACGACCTCGGACGGATGGTTCACGCGGCGCCACGCCATGTCGGTGACGTGGAGCAGGCCGTCGATGCCGCCGAGATCGACGAAGGCGCCGTACTCGGTGATGTTCTTGACGACGCCGTCGATGACCTGACCCTCTTCGAGGTTGGCCACGAGCTCGGAGCGCTGCTCGGCGCGGCTCTCTTCGAGGACGGTGCGGCGCGACACGACGATGTTGCCGCGGCGGCGATCCATCTTGAGGATCTGGAACGGCTGCGGGGTGCCCAGCAGCGGGGTGACGTCGCGGACGGGACGGATGTCCACCTGCGAGCGCGGCAGGAACGCCACGGCGCCGTCGAGATCGACGGTGTAGCCGCCCTTGACCTGGTTGAAGATCGCGCCGGTGACGCGCTCGTTGGCCTCGAAGGCCTTCTCGAGCTTGACCCAGCTCTCCTCGCGGCGCGCCTTGTCGCGCGAGATGACGGCTTCGCCGAGCGCGTTCTCGATGCGGTCGACATAGACCTCGACCTCGTCGCCGACGGCGAGTTCGCCTTCGCGGCCGGGGCCGTTGAATTCCTTGAGGGCGACACGGCCTTCCGTCTTGGCGCCGATGTCGATGACGGCCACGTCCTTCTCGATCGCGACGACGCGACCCTTGACGACGGAACCTTCGGTGATCTCGTGCTCGAGGAAGCTCTCCTCGAGGAGAGCCGCGAAGTCGTCGCGGCTCGGGTTACGCTGCAGGGCGCTACCAGCGGTCATTCTGTCTCCTGACAGGCCTCATGATCGAGGCCGGCGTCGGCGGTTCGTGTGACGGGGCACCCTCGGCGATCGCCGCCCGCGCGCCCCCTGGAGGACTCGACAGGCTCACCCCCCGCAGGAGGGCCGACGCAATCTGGAACAATGGTCGAGGGCCATTCCCCAACGGGTCGATGGCGGGACGAAAAGCCCGCGCACAGTCGAATCCGAAGGGAGGACGGCGCTGCCATAACCGATCGCGTCCGTTTCGGCAACAGAACGCTTGCGATCCGCGCGGGAGGATGCGTTCACGTAAGCATCCAGCGCGGCGTATCGGCGTGGCGCAGCCAGATCGCGGAGGCGACCGAGAGCGCCTCGATCGGCATCTCCACGTCGCCGCGGCCCTTGTCCCAGAGTTCGATGCCGGAAAAGCCGACCTTGCGGATCGTCAGCCACGCGCCGAAGGGGAATGTCGCGTCGGTACCCTGGCCGGGGCCGAAACATTCCTCGAAGGCCAGGGGATCGATCATCATCTGATCGTATTTCCGGAGGTGCTCAACCATCGAGACCTTGGATCGGAACAGGATGCGGTCGCGGATATGGGACGAGAAACACGGCTCGTATTCCGTCAGCGTCATCCGGAGCTTGCCTCCGATGCGCAGATAAGGCGGATTCGGCCCGGCCTCGCTGAAGTTGAGCAGGCTCCAGCCTTCCTCATTCATCAGTGATTCGGCCAGCGTCACCGGTTCCGATGCCCCCAGTCGCGGATCGGCGTCGCGAGCCGCCGTATCGGGGCCGGTTCCCGTGGCCAGCATGTCGGACCCGATCGTGTGGCCGCCCGGCTCGTATTCCGCCACGTCGTGTGCCGTCTCGTGAGAGGCCATCATTCGCCCCGTAAAAGTGTCCCCGGCAATCGAGGGCGATCAATATTGCGCATTTTCTCATGCTTGGCGATCATGCAGCGCACCAACATGACAAAAGCGCCGCAACAGCGGCGCCTCCGGTAGTATGTCTGTCGGTTGGCGGACGCCAGACGCGACGATTATTCCTCGTCTTCGTCCTCGGTGCTGCGCATGCCCTTGAGCTTGGCGAAGACCGAATCCGCGTTGAGCTTCTCGTCGCGCTCGTTGCGGTGATGCTCGTCGGCTTCCTCGAAATTGCCGGCCGTGGAGACTTCGGTGGGCAGCAGGGTCGCGCCGGCATCGGTCGGCAAGACCGCCGGGCGGTCCTTGGCGGCGCGCTGGACTTCGAAATCGAGGTCGATCTGCGTGCAGAGGCCGAGGGTCACCGGGTCCATCGGCTGCAGCGAGCCGGAATTCCAGTGGGTCCGCTCACGAATCTGCTGGATCGTCGACTTGGTGGTGCCGACGAGGCGGATGACCTGCGCGTCCTTGAGTTCGGGATGATTGCGCAGCAGCCAGAGGATGGCGTTCGGCCGATCCTGACGGCGCGACAGCGGGGTGTAGCGCGGACCCTTGGTGGTGCGCTTGACCTCGGGCAGCTTCACCTTCGAAACAGCCACCTTGAGCTTGTAGTTGGGGGCCTTCTGCGCCTTCTCGATCTCGTCGCGGGTGAGCTGCCCGGTGGTGATCGGGTCGAGGCCCTTGATCCCCGCCGCGACTTCGCCATCGGCGATGCCCTTCACTTCGAGGGGGTGCAGCTTGCAGAAATCGGCGATCTGCTCGAAGGCGAGGGACGTGTTCTCGACCAGCCAGACGGCGGTCGCCTTCGGCATCAGCGGACCTTGGGACATGCTCTGTGGCTCCGACGTTAGCGGGGGAACGGGCGGCGCCGGGCATCGGTCCGCAGGCTCCGGATCAGTCGATCCGGAAGTCCCGTCTCACGCTCTCAAAAGGGGATCAGCGTATATAGGCGGCTGCCGGAGGGCGCGCAATTGCCTTCACGTCCGGTCGTCGACGATGGACAGCCGGATACGCCCGCTCTCCCCCGTCGATTGGCAGCCGTGCGGCGTCGACCGTCAGACGAACAGGCTCGAGACGCTCGATTCCGTCGCGGTCCGGCCGATGGCCTCGCCGAGGAGCGGAGCGATGGTGGCGACGCGGATATTGCGGGCGAGCTTGACCGCCTGCGTCGGCTGGATCGAATCGGTGATCACCAATTCCTTCATCCGCGAGGCGGCGATGCGGGAGACCGCCCCGCCCGAGAGCACGCCATGGGTGATGTAGGCCGACACGTCCTTGGCGCCGGCGTTGAGCAGGGCCTCGGCCGCGTTCACCAGGGTGCCGCCGGAATCGACGATGTCGTCGACGAGGATGCAGGACCGACCCTCGACCTCGCCGATGATGTTCATGACCTCCGATTCACCCGGGCGCTCGCGACGCTTGTCGACGATGGCCAACGTCGCGTCGATGCGCTTGGCGATGGCGCGGGCGCGGACCACGCCGCCCACATCGGGGGAGACCACCATCCATTCCTTCGGGTCTAGTCGTTCCTTGATGTCGCGCACGATCACCGGGGCAGCGAAGAGGTTGTCGGTGGGAATGTCGAAGAAGCCCTGGATCTGCCCCGCATGGAGATCGAGGGTCATCACCCGGTCGGCGCCGGCCTCGGTGATGAGGTTGGCCACGAGCTTGGCCGAGATCGGGGTGCGGCCGGAGGTGCGCCGGTCCTGCCGGGCATAGCCGAAATAGGGGATCACCGCCGTGATGCGCCGCGCCGAGGAGCGCCGCGCCGCGTCGATCATGATGAGCAGTTCCATCAGGTGATCGTTGGCGGGGAAGGAGGTCGACTGCACGATGAAGACGTCCTCGCCGCGGACGTTCTCCTGGAGTTCGACGAAGATCTCCATGTCCGCGAAGCGGCGGACCATGCACTTGGCCAGGGGAAGCTCGAGATAGGCGGAGATCGCCTCCGCCAGCGGACGGCTGGAATTTCCAGCGATGATCTTGATCGAGGACTTCATGCCGCCGTCTTCATCTCTCGATTCCTGCGCCGCGCCGGATACCGGCCCCTCGGCGCGGCACCCCTTACAGCCCCCGACCCGGTGTCACAATGCCTTCACCGATCATTGAGGGCTGCCCTGCACAGATCACGGCTCCAACAGGCGATGGAGGTGGACGATGAAATAGCGCGTCTGAGCGCTGTCGACGGTGGCCTGCGCCTTGGATTTCCAGGCGCTCTGCGCGGAGGCATAGTCTGGAAAGATTCCGACGATGTCGAGCCCCTTCACATCGCGGAAGTTGATGCCTTCGAGGTTCTCGAGCTCGCCGCCGAAGACGAGATGCAGCTTCTGTCCGCTATCGATCGTGGTGGTCATCGTCTCTCCTTGGCAGGCCGTGGGGCCGCTGGCACGGGGTGGGATCGAGGGTGCGGGCCGACATTCGGCGCCGCGCTTTAGCGGTGTTCGCGACGCGAAGCGAGATGCCGCATGTCGGCAAGCATCCGCCGGGCCAAGAGTCACGGCCCCGCCATGCGCCGGCCACGGGACTCACAGTTCGAACAGGGATTGCTGAGGCGGGGCCTCCGCCGGCTTTCGCGGCTGCCGCTTGCGCTTCGACGGCCCCTCCCCGCCGGGCGCCGTATCGTCCGCGGCCTCGGACCGGGCGAACCGCGTCCCGTCCGCGAATTCGAGCCCGAGCCGCTGGCCCGGCGTCACCGAGGCGGCGGCGCGGATCGGGGCTCCGTCCTCGTCGCGGACCAGGGCGAAGCCGCGCGCCAGGACGGCGCGGTAGCTCAGCGTGCCGAGGAGTGCCGCGAAATTGCCGAGCCTGTCGCTCCGCCGCTCTAGCAGGCGGCGGATTGCCTGGTCGAGCCGGGTATCGAGGGCGCCCAGGCGCTCGAAGCGGCGGGCGGTCTCCGTGCGGGCACGGATGAGGGTCTGTTCGCGGGCGACGACGAGGCGCCGTCCGAGATAGCCCAGCGCCTCGCTTTTACGTGTCGCATAGTTCTGCAAGGCGGAACGAGGGCGGTCCGCGACGAGGGCGAGGCGGCCGCGCGCCTGGGCCAGCCGCAATCCCGGCGGGTGCCGCCCGAGCCGATCGATCAGGCGGCCGAACCGCGCCCGGTGATCGCGCGCATTGCCGGCCAGCGCGGGCATGAGCCGGGCCTCGGCGAGGTCGAGGCGTTGGCGTTTTCCCGCGAGGAAGGCATCCGCTCCCGGCATGGCACGCAGGAGCGCGCGCAGGTCGGAGCCTTCGCGGTCGAGCTTGCGCCGGACGGCTTCGCCCTGGCGGTGGCCGAGGTCGCGGATCTCGGCGACGAGATCGGCGCGGACCGGCACGGCCATCTCGGCGGCGCCCGTCGGCGTCGGTGCGCGGCGATCCGAGACGAAATCGATGAGGGTGGTGTCGGTCTCGTGGCCCACCGCCGAGATCAGGGGGATGGTGCTCTCCGAGGCGGCGCGGACCACGATCTCCTCGTTGAACGCCCATAGATCCTCGATCGAGCCGCCGCCCCGCGCGACGATGAGCACGTCCGGCCTTGGGATCGCGCCGTCCGGCGGGAGCGCGTTGAAGCCGCGGATGGCGGCGGCGATCTCTTCGGCCGCCCCCTCCCCCTGGACGCGCACGGGCCAGACCAGGACCGGCCGGGGGAAACGGTCTTCCAGCCGGTGAAGGATGTCCCGGATGACGGCGCCGGTGGGCGAGGTCACCACTCCGACGACCCGCGGGAGATAGGGAATGGCGCGCTTGCGATCCGCGGCAAACAGGCCTTCCGCCGAGAGGACGCGCTTGCGCTCCTCCAGCAAGGCCATCCAGGCACCGATCCCGGCCGGTTCGAGGCTCTCGACGACGATCTGGTAGGACGACTTGCCGGCAAAAGTCGTGATGCGCCCGGTGGCGACGACCTCCAGCCCCTCCTGGGGGCGCTGGCGCAGGCGGTTGAAGGTTCCCTTCCACACCACAGCGTCGATGCGGGCGGTGCCGTCTTTGAGCGAGAAATACGCGTGTCCGGAACCGTGCTGGCCGCGATAGCCGGAGATTTCGCCGCGCAGCCGGACATGGCCGAACGCGTCTTCCAGCGTCCGTTTCAGGGCCGAGGCGAGGTCCCCCACCGACCATTCCGGCGCGTTGGAGACGGCCGGTGTCGGGGCGGCAGGATTTGAAACAGGGGGAGGAACGAGGGCCATGGCGCGGGGACGCTAGGCCGGGTCGGCACGCGGGTAAACCCCGTCGTGGTCGGTCAGAACATCAGAGCCAGCAGGAGGATGCCCGACAGCACGGGAGCGATGCCGATGGCGAGCGCCCAGGGCCAGAAGCCCGGGATGTGCGGGGGACGGTTGTCGTTGACGGGTCTCACCGAGGGTCGGCCACTCACGAGGAACTGCGACAAACGCAGGCCCGACCCGGTTTGCGGGACGATCGGGAGAGCAGTGGAGTGGCGACATCCTGGCATGACGATGTTCAACCCGCAGACGGCCCGTATCGTTCCTGCGACGGCCATCGATTGCGTGAGGTCGGAAGCGGTAATTAGAGCATCGATGCGAACGGCGCGCCAGGGCCTCCGTGAGCGCCTGCCTCGCGGGAAGACTGTCCATCTCTCGCTTTTCGGGGGAAACCCTGTGCGGGAAGGCCCGCCGCCCTGCGCTGCGGGCCTTCGAGGATGCTATGTTTCGGACCGACCGTTCGCTACCTGGCCACTCGCGCCGGCTCCGGCATCCCGGCATGCCTTCTGCGTCTTTCGAAGCGTGACTTATGAACATCCTCCTCATCGGCTCCGGCGGACGCGAACATGCCCTGGCTTACGCCATCGCCAAGAGCCCGCTCTGCTCCCGCCTGTTCACGGCCCCGGGCAATCCGGGTACGGCCGAATACGGCGAGAACCGTCCCGATCTCGCGGTCACCGACCATGAGGCGGTGAGGCGGTTCTGTGAGACCGCCGAGATCGGCCTCGTGGTGGTCGGGCCCGAGGCGCCCCTCGTGGCGGGCCTCGTGGACGATCTCCAGGCGGCGGGCATCCGCGCCTTCGGGCCGACGAGGGCGGCGGCGCAGCTCGAAGGCTCGAAGGGCTTCACCAAGGATCTCTGCGCCGAGCGCGGCATCCCGACCGCCGCCTTCGCCCGCTTCACCGAGCGGGACGCCGCCCTCGCCTACCTGGCGCAATCCGGTGCGCCCATCGTGGTGAAGGCCGATGGGCTCGCCGCCGGCAAGGGCGTCGTGGTGGCGGAGACCCTGGAGCAGGCCGAGAGCGCGGTCCGCTCCATGCTCGGCGAGCCGGGCGCCGAGATCGTCATCGAGGAATGCCTGTTCGGGGAGGAGGCGAGCTTCTTCGCCCTCTGCGACGGCACGAACGCGGTGCCGATCGGGACGGCGCAGGACCATAAGCGCGTGTTCGACGGGGATCGCGGCCCGAATACCGGTGGCATGGGCGCCTATTCCCCGGCCACCATCCTGACGCCCGCCCTCGAACGGGAGGTGATGGACACGATCATCGCCCCGACGCTCGCCGGGATGCGGGAGCGCGGGACGCCCTTCACCGGCATCCTCTATGCCGGCCTGATGCTGACGGCCGATGGCCCGAAGCTCATCGAGTACAACACCCGCTTCGGCGACCCCGAGGCGCAGGTGCTGATGCCCCGTCTCGCCTCCGATCTGGTGCCGGCCCTGCTCGCCGCCTGCGAGGGCGACGTCACCGGCATCGCGCTGCAATTCGACGCGCATCGCGCGGCCCTGACCGTGGTGATGGCGGCGGCCGGTTACCCCGGCGCGGTGATGCGCGGTTCGACGATCCGGGGGATCGCCGAAGCCGGCGCCAGCAACGCGGTCATCGTGTTCCAGGCCGGCACGCGGGCGGAGAATGGCCGCATCGTCGCCGATGGCGGCCGGGTGCTGGCGGTGACGGCCATTGGCGACAGCATGATGGAGGCCCAGGCCCGCGCCTATGCGGCGGTGTCGCGGATCGACTGGCCCGAGGGCTTCTGCCGCCGGGACATCGGTCGGCGGGCCGTGGCCCGCGAAGTGGCGGGGGACGGCATCTGACGACGCCGCGCCCTTGAAATTGCGGGCGCCCGCTCATCTTGCTCGGTGGCGGCCGGTATTGCGCCGGCGCGGAGGAATCGACCGATGGGCTACGTCTCGAAGACCGTAATGGAAGAGGGCAAGGCCGCCAAGATCGCGGGCCAGCCGGATGGGTCCAACCCCTACCCCGCCGGATCGCAGAACAGCGCCGACTGGCTCGAAGGCTACACCTACGACGAGGCGGAGCAGAACGTCGACAACGACTCGGACGAGTAGCCGCCCGGTTCAGTCCTTGGTCCAGACTTGCCCGTGATAGACGAACACCCCTGGCCGGTTGGCCAGGGCGGCGAGACCGGAAAAGGCCGGGTCCTGAACCGAGATCACGCTGGTGGGGATCGCCTCCATCTGCGTGACGAAGGGCGGCTTGTGCTCGAAGGACCGCCGGAAATCGCCCTTCTTCAGGATGGGCAGGATCCGCGGGGCGATGCCGCCGCCGATATAGACGCCGCCCGTGGCGAGGAAGGTCAGGGCGAGGTCGCCGCAGACCCGTCCGAGCAGTTTGGCGAACAGGGTGACGGCCTCGGCCGCAACCGGGTCGCTGCCGTCGATACCCGTATCGGTCACCTTGGCGGGCTCGGCATCCGCCGCCTCCCGCCCGGTTCGCGCGAGATGGATCGCCTTGTAGAGCCGTGCGAGGCCGGGTCCCGAGAGTAGCGCCTCCACCGTCACCCGCCCCTCGATACGCTCAACATGCCGCCAGATCTCCTCCTCGGCCGCATCGGCGGGGCCGAAATCCACATGGCCGGCCTCCGTGGAGACGATGGCGAGATGATCCGCGTAAGCGATCACGGCCGCTGCGCCGAACCCGGTTCCGGGGCCGAGGACGAGCCTCGTCCCCTGGTCGCCCTTCAGCCCGCCATCGCGATAAGGGCCGATCGGCGTCAGGTCGGTGGGGGCGATATCCACGGCGCCGGCGGCGACGGGGACGTAATCGTTGACGACCACCGCCCGCGAGAGGCCGAAATCCCCGCCGATCCGCGCGCCTTCGATGATCCAGTTCGCATTGGTGAGACGGACGGCGGGGCCATCGATCCGGGCGGCGACCGCCAGGATCGTCGAGCGCGGGGCCGGTCCGTCATACTTTTCGAGAACGGAGCGGATCGCGGCGCTCGGGTCGGGGAAGGCGTTGGTCGGGACATGGCCGACGATCTCCGCCCCGGCGCCCGCCTCCGGCACGAGTGCGAAGCGGGCATTGGTGCCGCCGATATCGCCGACGAGGACCGGGAACTCGAACATGCGTGCGGTTGTCCTTCGCGCTGGAATCCGGGGTTTCACATCTCTCCCGCCCTCGAGGCGGGTGCGGGGCGTCACAGTCAGGTCTGCGGCACCGGCCCCGATGCGGGATCGCGGCCGGTCGCGCCCTCAGGCGGGCGGCAGGGCGTCGGGGTCGATCGGCGCGCCGTCGGCCCAGGCATAGATCAGCGCGCGCACCGCATCGGGATCGGTGAGGCGCCGCGTGGCGATGGTGTCGCTGCCGCCGATGCGGACGCTGACCCCGCCCTCCTCGTTGACCACGGCGAAGGCCTTCTCGTCGGTGAGGTCGTCGCCCAGGAACATCGCGCGGCGGCCGGCATAGGGCGGCGCCTCGGACAGGGCGCGGATGGCATGGCCCTTGGTGGCCGAGGCCGGGACGATCTCGCCGACCGCCTTGCCCAGCTGCAGCCGGTAATCGGCGCCGAGATCGGAAGCGGCCGCCTTCACGGCCTCCTCGGCCTTCGCGGCGTCGGTGGGCGTGGCGAGGCGCCAATGCACCGCGACGGAAGCGCCTTTGTCCTCGATCAGCACGGATTCGAGGTCGCGCACGGCGTCCTTCAACCCCGCGATGCGGGCGCGCAGGGCGGGATGATCCTCGGCGCTGCCTCCCGACACCACCCCGTCGACCCGCCGCTCGACCCCGTGAAGCCCGGCGACATCGAACCTGGCGGGCGAGAGGAAGTCGTCGATCACCGCGATGGGGCGGCCGGTGACGATGGCGAGCGCCCCGCCGAGCCGGTCCCGCAAGCGCAGGAGCGCGGGCGCGAGCTCTTGGGGCACCACCACCTGGTCGGGTCGCGGAGCGATCTCCACCAGGGTGCCGTCGAAATCGAGAAAGAGGGCGAAATCCGTCACAGGCAGTGTCCCAGGGCATCTGGTTCGGGATGGCCGGCTCACCGAGACGGCCGATCCATCGGAGCGGCCGAATGTCTATCGTCCGCGTCGCGAGCCGGGCTAGCATGGCCCGCGCCACGCGCAAACGCCGCGTCTCGAATATCGCCTCCGTGCCGGCCCCCGCCGCGAAAACGGTCTCCCGTTTCCGGGAGGGTGTTCTCCCGGCAAACCCTTGATAAAAATTAGAAATTGGATGATTCCGATGCACCCGACCCCCCTGCCCTTCGGTCCCGGCCAGGAAAGCGTGTGGGATTATCCCCGGCCGCCTCGGTTGGAGCGCGTGGCCCGGCGCCTGCGCGTGGTCTTCGCCGGTGCCACCGTCGCCGACACGGTGGCCGGGTACCGCGTGCTGGAGACCAGCCACCCGCCGACCTATTACCTGCCCCCCGGCGATGTGGCCGACGGCGTGCTCGGGCCGCCCACCATGGCGGGGATCTGCGAATGGAAGGGCCGCGCCGTCCTCTTCGATGTCGTGGCCGGCGGCCATCGGGCACCGGGCGCGGCCTGGGCCTACCCGGCACCCACACCGGATTTTATGGCCATTGCCGGCTTCGTCGCCTTTTATGCCGGGGCGATGGAGGCCTGTTTCGTCGATGACGTGAGAGTCGAGCCGCAGCCCGGCGGCTTTTATGGCGGCTGGATCACGCCGGAGATCGTCGGCCCGTTCAAGGGCGGGCCGGGCAGCATGGGCTGGTGAGCGCCATGGACCGCGCTTTCGATGCGTTACGCGACGGCCCTTCGATGCGCCATGCGACGGCTCTTCGGCGTTCGACCGACAGCCGGCAAATACCGGTACCCATGGCGCCGAACGATGCTCTAAAGGCCGGGCTCAGGTTCGACGAGACGGCCGCCCGAGGGCGGTGAAGACGGAGAGGCGCGCATGCAGGACACCCCGGTTCAGGACTTGCCCGTCACCGACCCCAAAACCCTCGGCCTCTGCCCCGAGCGGCTCGAGCGGGTCGATGGCTGGATGCGCAGGCTGGTGGCCGAGGGCAAGCTCGCCGGCCTCTCGGTGATGCTGTCGCGGCGCGGGCAGACCGCCTTCTTCCGCGCCCATGGTCTCGCCGACATCGCCCGCGCGACGCCCTTTGCCGCCGATACGATCACCCGCATCTACTCGATGACGAAGCCGCTGACCTCGGTGGCGGTGATGATGCTCTACGAGGAGGGGCGCTTCCAGCTCGACGACCCGATCACCCGCTTCCTGCCCGAATTTACCGACATGCGGGTTTTCACCGGCGGCAACCGGGTGAAGGCCGAGACCGTGCCGGCCGAGCGCCCGATCACCATCCGCGACTGCCTCACCCATACGGCGGGCTTCACCTACGGCTTCATGGAGGCGACCCTCGTCGATGCGCTCTACCGGCAGAACGGCGTCGATTTCGGCGAAAACCAGGATGCGAGCCTCGCCGAGGTGGTCGCCCGGCTGGCGCGCCAGCCCCTCCTCGCCCAGCCCGGAGCGGAGTGGAACTACAGCGTCGCCACCGACCTCCTCGGCCACCTCGTCGCGGTGGTCTCGGGCCAGGAGTTCGGCGATTTCCTGAAGACGAGGGTGATCGACCCGCTCGGCATGGTCGACACGGATTTCCACGTGCCCGCCGACAAGGTCTCCCGGCTGGCGGCCAATTACAGCCTGTTCCGCGACCGCAGCCTCAAGCTCTACGACGATGCGGTGGGAAGCCGCTTCGCCTCAAAACCCGCGATCGCCTCCGGCGGGGGCGGCCTCGTCTCGACCGCGTCGGACTACATGCGCTTCTGCCGCTTCATCCTCGGGCGCGGCACCCTCGACGGCGTGCGGCTCCTGGGCCGCAAGACGGTGGAGCTGATGCTGATGAACCATCTGGGCGGCGACCTCGCCTCGATGGGCCAGCCGCGCTTCTCCGAATCCTCCTATACCGGAATCGGCTTCGGGCTCGGATTCTCGGTCATGCTCGACCCGGCGCGGGCCCAGATCGTCGGCACCCCCGGCGAGGTCGCCTGGGGCGGCTTGGCCAGCACCTCGTTCTGGATCGACCCGGCCGAAGACCTCGCCGTGGTGATGCTGGCCCAGCTCATCCCTTCCTCGGCCCTGCCGATCAGACGGGAATTGCGGGTGCTGACCTACGCCGCGCTGGTGGAGTGAGGCGGCGTCAAGAGGTCTGTCTACTTAGTAGTGAGTCAGTTTGAAAATAATGACACACGGGCTGGCTGTTACTAAACGGGCAACGTAAGAACGCCGAAGTATCAAAATGACCGTATCGTGGGACGACGTGTCTTTGAAGGAGCTTCCTTAAGATGATATGATTTATGGAAAAATCAAATTTTAATGATTGGCTAAAAGGCAATATGCACAAACAAAAGGTATTGATACCCGAGTTGGTGGCTCGAACCGGCATATCATGCGCGGGCATATGGAACATCGTAAATTTTAAAAACCAGTCTCCTAGGAATGAGACAAGAGCTAAGCTCGCGCAGGCTCTAAATGAGTTTATTCCTGCTGAAGTAGAAATACAAATCGAGAGGAAGGCTGTAGCAGTCTTTGGGTTGTCATGGTTGGATTTTACGCCTAGCGATCTTCAGGTCATCCCTCAAGCTGGCGGGTTATACATTATTTACGACACTACAGATCGGCTGGTCTATGTCGGAATGTCGAAAGCTAACATTCGGGCTCGTGTAAAATATCCCCAAACGCGTTTCTTGTTCAAACAACCGCTCATTATGAGAGGCGCGTTTTTAAGAATACACGATCCGGAACTGTGCTTAAAAATTGAAACGATATTGATTAAATTTCTTGGAGAGCATGCCCTTCTCGATGTAAAAGGCGCTATTAGCAATTTTGAAAACTAGACAGCTGCACACTCATCCTGTCACGACCGCCGATCAAGTAAGACAGGACGAGCTTGCTGTCGGCGTCTATGGCTGGCCACGTCCATGTGTCGCCAGTACCGCCCAGTGCCACCACAGCGGCCACTACGTTCTTTTTCTTGGCGTAGGTGAAGCTCCAGCTTTTATTGATCAGGGCCTGCCTTGCCTGAACGTTGCGGACGTGCTCGTCGTGGTAGGCGGCGCAGGCTTTGCCGGCGTCCACCAGCAGTTTGGAGATTGTGTTCTTGCTGACTCATGTCAGTCGTGTAACAGCGAAGATCGAATTACCCTCACACAGAAGGTGCAGTATGCGCGCGGTCGGAAGCGAAGAACTCGTTCATCGCCCCCATCGATATGCCCCTTAACGCTTAACGTTCAAGCATTCTGCGATTTTTTCAATTCGGCCTTTCGGCGTGACTGACCGGCCGCAATCATTCGCTCCACTGTAATAAGCGAGGCTTGCAAAGGAGTGAGCATATCATCGCTCTTATCCTCAATCGGTAGCGACGCTTTAGTTCTGCCGACAACCACCGGCTCTGTAGCTTTCCGATGATAGCGCATTTCAGTCTCCTCTCAGGATTTGCCGTCTTTGCATAAAATCGGGGTTAGAGTCAATATCGAAATAGTGCTTCCTGTGTATCCAAATAAATCCATCACTTTTAGATATTACAGCGACGTCGATGTCCCCGCCCACTGTTTCCACCGTCGACGCAAAGCGTCGCCTTAGAGCCGTAATTTCAACCATAGCCCTTGCCATGTATGCCATTTCTTCCTTTGGCAGCGCCTGAATCGTGTCTAAGATCGGCTTTGTAAAATATTCAGATCTATACATAGAGAATTCTGCCTGAAATGCGGCCAGCATCGATTCGATCTGCTTTTCCTGCAGGTGCTTTTCGACAGTTTGCGTGCCTTTGTCAGGGATGAAGTTCTCAATGATTTCGTGCGCTTTTGCCTGTAGTGCAGAGCCCATTGTTTCGATTATGAATTGAACATATTTATTTGATATGCCCTCCATAAACAATCTTGCCATATCGACTTGCGCAAAGGGTATAATTGCTGCATTTTGGCTTCTGCTTTTGTTGAGATCTACCTGCGGCTCGCCCATCCATATTCTTGTAAATCCCAAAGATCGACCGTCTATGTAAATATTTTTGACACTTGGGAAGAGTTCTTTTTTACCATAACCAGCAATGACTATTCCTGTTGAGTACTCCGAGGAAGACTCCCGTCTTATATGTTCAAAGCAAAGTCTAATAAGTTTATCATTGAAATATTTGTGAAAACCAAATGGAAGCGTCTTTTTGGCCAAATCAACAATTACGCGGCCATAGTGAGATTTAAAAGCCGCATAATCGAATGGGCAAGATAGTTCGAAAATCTCATCAAGCTCGGATGTTTGCAAATTGATCGTTGCAAGTAGGTCTATCTGATATTCTACTCGATTCGAGTATTCTAAGGATTTGCTAATAGATTCAATGATATCATTAAATATTAATCCAAAACTCAGCTCCTCAAAGTGATCGTCTCCAAATTCGTCTTTTTTGATGTACTCAATAAATGCCGTGGCAAAATCGTCAATCTTGTCGAAATTCTGCGACGATACTTCCTTACGGAATTCTTTAATAATTATTTCCCAGGGAATACTTAAAAAATCCCCACTATTGAAAATCATAATGCCGACATCGTGCTGCGGGCCAGCCGAAAACAGTTTGTTGGCGTGTTTCCAAACCCTCTGCTTACCGATCGTCAGCGCGCTGTCAGCTGCCATGGCAACAGCTTGCTGATTGATAATAACAATTTCAGCCGTCATTTTTCCGCCATCGACTGGCGGCGGCTTTGCGGGCAATTGCCGAGCGCGCCTCTGCCGACAGCTTGTCAGCGTGCGCTCGCCCTCCCCTCAACCCGCCGCTTCTTGCGAACTCAGTTGCAGGATAAACTGGGGCAGCACCCTGAGGTTGTCGAGTCTCGTTTTCATCTCCAGTTAGCAAATCCACGATGAATTTGGCGAGCTGGTTGAGATCGCGGGGGCGCTTGGGAGCCCCCTATCAGCCGTTACTAGTTTAAGTCCCCGCTCCTCTGGGAGGATGCCCACAGGTCTGAGCGGGCCATCATTTCATTGAACACAGCGCTCTGGATGTTGCCCCCGAGCGCATCAGACAGTTCACTTTGAGAAATGCCGCTACCTGCGGCATCGGCAATCAGTGCGCTCGCTTTCTCCGGCGGCGTCCCTCCGGCCGCAGCTGGGTTGTCAGCGTAATCAAGGTGCTTGTGGCACCAGACCTCAAAAAAACGTCGTGCGGCTTCGCTCACTGTCGCCTCCAATGTTTGCGGTAACCCTACTACAAAAGCAGGCGCGTCCGTCTCCTCGTCAACTGGCTCGAATTTCAAACTGACCCGCCACCGTCCCTCCGAATCCGAGACCCCCGCCAGCGCAGGCCGGCTCGATGTCAGCGGCAGAGGCTTTGCCGCGCGAGGCAGGGCAGCAGGCTGTCTTCGGGGAACGGCAGCGCCACCTCCCCTGTCTTGGATTCGAGCCTGGAGATCGCCCATTCGCCCTTCGCTTCGGCCACCGGCTCGATGAGCCAGCGCAGGGCGCGGACCTGGTCGCGGCCTCTCTCGGCCGGGAGCCGCGCCTCGACATATTGCTTGGACCACCACAGCATGCCGGAGGTGGGGAAGGTGACCGTGACCTTCTGCCTGGCCGCCTCGCAGACGAGCTGACGGACCCGGAAGCTGTTGCCCGCTGCGGCCTTCGGCCTGAGCGCGGCCTCCAGCAGGCCGGAGCCGCCGCCGGACGCCTTGAGGGCTTCCTGGCACCGTAGCTCGTCGCGCCGGGCAGCCAAGGCGCGGCTTCCCTCCTGGCAGGCCTGGACGAGGGGCCTCAGACTCTCATGCGACGGAATCATGCCGCGCCCGCATTGCAGGATGCCCGACGCCGGGGCGTCCGATAGAGGATCGGCGGCCGCGAAGGCCTTGTCGACTTCGCCCGTCGCCATGCGGACGGCCTCGGCTCGGACTTCGGCGACCTTGCCGTTGAACTCCGTCACGAGGGCCGCCGGCGGATAGATCCCGCGTACATCGCCCGTGCCCATCAGGAACCAGTCGTTGGCCTCCAGCCCTGCGAACGTCTTCGGTGCGGCCTCGATCCGCCCGGCCTGCTCCTGGAAGACCTGCCGAACGCTTTTCGCCACGTAGTCTTCCGCGATTCCGGTGCAGGTCTTGTAGAGGCGCGACAGGGCCTCGTTGCCCCATTGCGTGCCGACGAGCCGGTCGCATTGCGAGCGAGCCTCGTTGAGGGGGAGGCTCTTGAGGCTCTCGCCGTCGAACGCCTCCCGAAGCTCCCGAGCGGCGGCCTGCTCCATCTCGATGCGACGGGGGTCGAGCGGGGCTCCGAGGAAGCGGTCATGGGCCATTCGCGTCACGCCGTTTCGGCGGAGTTCGTCCCCGCCGAGCTGCAACCCGTTCGTCTCACGGAACGACGTCAGAGTCAGGGGAAGGGCGAGGAAGCGCTCCCGCTCCTCGCGCAGCCAGAGGGCGGCCTTCCGGCGCTTCTCGATGTCGGGATAGGATTGAGACAGCAGCCGGACGACGGTCCTGCCGTCCTTGCAGGACTGGGCTTTCCGGAGGAGGTCCTCCGTGAAGGGACGGTCCCAGTATTCGACCGGCAGACCGACCGCCCATTCCAGCCGCTCGATGTCGAGATAGCCGAACGTCGCGATTCGCTCGCACACGGTATCCCCCGGCAGGGCCTCGAGCGGTTGCCCGCTCGCCGCGAGGCGGTCGGCGACGATGCGCAGGAACTCCAGGGCAGCCTGGCGGGCTGCCCCGTTGCGGTCGAGCGACCCATCGGGCGCCAGAGCGGGGCTGGTCGCCGCGCGCATCTCTTCGACGACCTGAGCGCGGGCGGCCGGCGGATCGACGGGAAGCTCCGCGAGCCGCTTGCGCTCGGCATCGTAGAAGCGCCTCCAGAAGGTCGGCGCAGCCTCGGCGTAGCGTTGACGATAGGCTTGCTGGTCGAGGTCCGGCAGCAGGTCGAAGGGGGGAAGCGTCTGCTGCTCCCCGGCGACGGACCGCGCCGTTTCGACGGAGGGACGGGCCTCGCCGAGCAGGCCGAAGAGGCGATCGATCCGTGCCTTCACGCTCTCGCTCCGAGCGAGCGTGAACGGCTCGCAATCGGCCTGCGGCTTGCCCTGGCCGGTGAGCCAGCGACCCTGGAGGCTGTCGCCGTTCTGCCCGAATCGCACCGCCACCCAAGGTCGGCCGCGTCTGTCCACCAGGATGAGACCACCCTCCGTTTCCTGAGCGAGCAATTCCAGCTTTTGGAAAGAAGACGCGTTCGTCTTGCGAAAGAAGACGTCGAAAGCCGAGCCTTCGGGTCTGAATTCCCAATCGTCCAGCGTCGACACGCCGTCGCAAACGTGGCTCCCCTTGAAGAAGCCGGCATCGAATGCTTTGGCCTCCCCCGATACCGTTGCGGACATTGCGAGGACGACGAGGGCTTTCAGGCTAAATGTCATGGATCGACCTGGGTCTCCGCAATGATCGTGCATCCATTTCCCCATATTCAGGGGTCGAACGGTGCCTTTGACAAGCAGAGTTTACGTCGAGCCTGCGGCGCACTCAACGTTTGTCCGTCTGCGACAGCGGCCGACCGGAATGAGCCGGCTCGGTACGGTCGTTCCCCACTGGACGGGTCGTGTCCCTGGACGTGGCGCGGATGCGAGGCGTTCGAACCGGCTGACGGAGCTGTCCGATCCGGATGATCTCCGGTTCGGCGGGCGGTCGTGGCGGACGGTCAGGCGGTGGAAGCGGTCGAACCGGGCGCGGAGAAGACGCCCTCGGCGACGTCGAACCGGATGGCCGAGGCCGAATGGGAATGGGATGGTTCAATGCGGGGGACGCGCCCGCCACGCGCGCATCGTCGCGGACTTATGGCTGGCGTCGTCGTCGAAGACCGCGCGTCCGGTCCGGCAAGGCGGGATGGGATCGAAGCGGTCGCCGGGAGGTCCGACGAGCTCCGCCCCGGATCGAACGGGGCGGTCCGGTACCCTACTCGGCGGGCTTGGCCGCCGGCTTCGGTGCCGGCGCGGCCGGTTTCGTGGAGGGCGCGGCAGGGGCACCGGTCCCCGTGGCGGCCGGCGTGGGCTTGGGCGCCCATTCCGGATCGGAGCGGGGACCGCCCGGGCCGTTGGTCGGTCCGGTGATCTGTCCCGGCGCCGTATCGGTGACCTTGGTCCAGGCCTGCGACATGCACATGAAGCGCAGCATGCAGCCGCGCACGGTGAGTTCGCCGGGCTTCTCGCTCCAGATCGTCACGTCGTAGAACGACCCGTCCTCGGCGTTGTAGATCTTGCCTTCGTAATGGTTCTCGGCGTTGGGCTTGATGCCCATGACGAGCTGGTGGCCGAGCGAAGGGCGGGCCTGCTTCTTCGGGTCGGGGTTCTTGAAGTCGATCCGGGGCTGGCCCTTGTCGTTCAGCGGCACCTTCAGCCAGACGACGTAGCCGCACAGGTGATCGTTCTTCGCGCCGCATTTCTCGAGACGGACGCGAGCCCGACCGTCCTCGGTGAGCCAGGTTCCGCTCGGATCGTTCGGAGCAGCCATGGCGAGGCCGGACATCGCGCTGAGCGCAAGACCGGCCACCGGCGCCAGGAGGCGCCCGGCCACGGCCGAAATGGGTCGATACGTCATCAAGAACATCCTTAACCCGCCCCGAAACGCCGCTGTCCGCGCCCATGCCGTCCGCCCGTCCGGGGCGCGTGGTCGAGCGCGCGGTGGCGGGAGCCGCCCCTCGTCTGAAGGCCCCGGCTTCGGATGCGAACGTGACCGGATCATGACCGGCTCACGGCGTCCTAACGGATTTCGCGCAAGCCGCGAGAGAATTCTTCGTGAGGGTCGGCGTGTCTCGCCGAAGAAGATGCCGCATGAAAAAGGGCCGGTGCTCACGCACCGGCCCCGATCCCGCCACCGACGAGGAAGGCTGGCTTACTCGGCCGCCGTCATGTCGGAGGTGAAGTGACCGCACCAATCCTTGGACGCCACCACCGGCCACAGGCCCGGCGACTTCGGCTCGGGCTGGCTCACCGGCGGGTTATAGCGGCAGAGACCTTCGTCGCCGGCCGACTGACCGCCATTGATCTTGTGATCGTCGAAGAAGCGGCAGCTCTCGCAGGCC
This sequence comes from Methylobacterium sp. Leaf85, assembly GCF_001422125.1. Classification (NCBI taxonomy): domain Bacteria; kingdom Pseudomonadati; phylum Pseudomonadota; class Alphaproteobacteria; order Hyphomicrobiales; family Methylobacteriaceae; genus Methylobacterium; species Methylobacterium sp. Leaf85. The sequence continues at coordinate 225,542 of NZ_LMME01000033.1, forward strand.
GCGCTGGTGATGTGTGCCATGTGTCTCTCCCAATGATCCGGTTCAGGGGGCAGGAGGCCTACCGAGCCCCGCCATCCGCGTGGTTCTTAATTAGAATAACTCCAGACTGAGGTCAAGGGCTTCGCGCGGCTCGATCCGGCGGCTCGGCGCGTGGGACAGGACCGCGAGGCGTGTGTCGCGACCATTTAAGTTCGGGGATTTCACCCAACAACTCTGCGTGTGCTGCGACCCCGCGTGCGTAGTCGTGGCACAGCCGGGAAGAACCTGTCCCATAACGCCTCCCGATGTACGGCAGCCTCAGCTAAATTGATGCCACCACACTGCGGGACTGCACACCTAAGCCGAGAGAACGCCGAACTGCGCGAGCGTATGGCGATCCTTTCCAGCGATATGGAGGCTCTAGATAGGGTGCTAGACGCCTGCGGGTATCGGGGCGAACTAGTAGGCTCCACGCCCCGCGCGGCCCGCATCGTGTTGTTCTACCGCAACGAACTGCGGGACTACCTCTTGGCAGAGATACGGAAGGCGGACAGGCCTCTGACGGCCCGCAAGCTAGCGGTTCTCGTCTGCCAGACAGAGGGCAAGGACGGTCGGGATCGGCGGCTATTGGCGGACGTAGCCCGCCGCGTCGGCTGCGCGCTCAGACAGATGCGCGCGAGTCGCATGGTCGAGGGGGCGGACCAAGGACGGGCAGGTGTGGAGAGCCAGCGGACGATAATGGAAGAGCGCAGACGGCCTCCATTCTATGGCCTTTGAGATCTAACGGACCATCTGCCACACGACGTATGACAATTTTTCGTGTTTGAATCTGTGGGCGTGCTTTGGTATTTTTCGCTTTCGAATGAATGCCTTGAGCCTTGAAGAACTTTGGTCCAAGGACCAGACCGTGACCTGGAAGCTTCAGTCGAAGCACTCCTCGTATGAAACTTTCGACTGAGGGTTTCGTTTAAGAACCGCTTGACATACAGTCGAGCGGCGATGCACACGCACATCGCATCGGAATTAAATTGCAGCCGCTGGGTACCAGCTCGGGCGGCTTTGCTGTATCTGGGAGAGTAGAATGTCTGAGCAAGCGAGACGGCCTGAGGTGGGCAATCGTCCCGCCGTGTTCATTGAAGGGTGCCTCGATACCCGAATCAAGGCGGGCTTGCGGCCGCGATACGGGTATCCTAAGAACCACCTCCCAGATGCGGGCGATCGTCAGATGGTTGTAGTGACTGGCTTTATTGGCGGTCGCAAGACTCAATAATTTGGTCAGCCGGCCCGCGCATTTCGCAAATAATAAAACGGTCAGTGAGATGCTTATCAATGCGGGTCGGCTGCAAGCCATGCAGAGCGACGTTGGTGAATTTACGCAGTTTGTTGCGGAATATTCAGAAGAAATTTTGAGCGCGGCCTATCTGATTCCGCAGCTATCGCGTGCGCGGCTCGACGAAGTTCATGGTGCATGGACTAAGGATTTAGAGCGCGTTGAAGAGAATGAAAATCAACTTGAAGAGGGGTTGGACCATTTTAAGCGGGCTGGCCATTTGGCTTTCTGGCTTCGCCGCATGGGACCAGTCGTCGACTTCATTGATTATTCCGTCAACATAGCTGACGGAATAGAGTACAATCTTTCAGAAAAAGAGGCTGATTTTCGCGACCTTATGTTTGGTCACGCGAATGAGTACATCGCTTTTGATATCGGGCTCCAGTATTGCAAATTCTATGAACCTCAGACTTCACTTCGGGCTCAGGGCATAACCCTATCTGATGACTATACCAGGACCACTTGCCACTTTCTGAAGTACAAGCAGGTTTCTCCCCATTCTCTTTTTATGATCTACAAGTCCTTATTCTATACTGGATCTTAGATATCGACGACAACAGCATCGTTTAAGCACGATTTATGCGGCGATGCCTGTTCTCTTTCAAGCTTTTAGGCTTCGTGTCGCTGCTAATATCCCTTCCGAGCGCGGCTGACGGGCGATGCCATCGTCAGCCGGATCGTCGGAGCGAAGGCCATGCCGTTCGGAAGGCGGCGGTTGCCCACCTTCCAAGCAGCTTCGGCGACGTACTGGTGAAGGTAGCGGGCGGTGACGAAGTGGTGCTGACCCGACACCATGCCGCGCAGGCGGGCGAAGATGCTCTCGGCTTGGTTGGTGTTGATACCGTCAGCCGAATGGGCTTAGAAGTGGTTGATCCGGCCAGCGTCGGGGAACTTGGCCTCTAGCTCTAAACAGTGGGCCGCCTCGTCGGCATAGACCTTGGAGCCCTTGGTGACGTGCTGTTCGGCCAGGGCCACGCCATCCGCTTAGCGACGAACGTCAGGGTCCGGACCGTGCGCTGGCACATGACGATCACGACGCGGCGCTGTCCCTGCGCGGCGACGGCGTCAGGTCGTGGCCGGGCTGCCGCCGGAAGTGGATCTTCGAGCGCCGGCCATGTTTGGCGAGATGAGCTTCGTTGGTCTTTGAACGGTAGGCGGTATCCACCCAGGCGTTGCTCGCCGTGTTGGCCGGATCGAGAACGTTCGCCAGTTGCACCCCGTCGTGGGCGGCCGCGCTGGTGACGGTGAAGCGGCGGACGAACCCGTGCTTGCGGTCGATCAAGACGTGGGTTTTGTAGCCGGACATCGGAACGGCAATCTCGACCTTGGCCTTCGTCCCGTCTGCCTTCGCCGAACGCGCTTTGGCCCGTTTCAGGGTCCGGCGGGCATCCCTGTCTTTTTGCGCGAGCTTCTTCGGTTGGGCCACCCACGCGTCCGGGATCCGGCTTTCCTTCAGAGCCACCTTCTCCGCATCGGTGTTGCACTGGCGCGGAGCCGCGATGATCGAGGCGTCAATGATCTGGCCCGACATTGCCAGATAGCCCTTGCCCTTCAGCCAAGCGTCGAAGGCGGCAAACAACGCGTTGATCGCGCCGGCCCAGGTCAGGTGCTCGCGGAACAGCCAAACCGTCTTGGCATCAGGCACGGCGTCCTCGAAGCCAAGACGGAGGAAGTGTATGAACGACAGCCTAGCCCGGATTTGGAATTCCGTGGCGTCGTCCGACAGCGTGTAGAGCGTCTGCAGAACCAGGATTTTGAGCATCAGCACCGGGTCGTAGGGCGGGCGGCTACCCTTCGACCCATCGGATCATCGCTGCAGTACGGTCGCCAGCTTCGGCCGGAACGCCTCGAAGTCGACCAGGGCCGCGAGCTTCACCAACGGGTCGCCGTTCTCTGACATACGCCGATAGCGCTCATCCAGATCAAAGAACCTTGGCTGACCCGTCCAAGCCTCCCAAACGCCGACATCATCAGGGAATCACGACACCGCTCCGCCCGGAATGGAGGTATATCGGGGTGTCCGGTCGTCTGGGCGATCTTCTTGATCGGCATGCCCTGTCGCGACAGAGCCAGGATCACCTTGCCCGTCGCTTCCCTCCGAAGATAGCCGTCGTACTGAAGGCGCTCCGCGCAGGTCAGCCGTTCGGAATCGAACGTCGTGGCTCCCACGGCGATGCGGATGGTGGCCATCGACTTCCGCACGGCGTTGAGGAAGGCGGCGCTGGCATTCTTCATCAGATGCCAGCGATCGGCGACTTCAAGGGCATGGAGTAGAGCCCGCGCGGTCGCTTCCCCATAACCGCCGCCGCAGTCATGGGCGACGATGGTGATCTCGGGGTGAACAGCGAGCTATGTCTCGACCGTGCCACTCTCCCAATCCGGTAGCAGGACGATGACACGTCGCCATTCCGAGTCGCAGACCAGCATGCCGAGCGCTGTCCCCGACGGAAGGCCCAGTCGTCGATGCCGATCGCGCTCGGACGCTCCACCGGACGTACGGCGTGGGGCACACGGTCCTCAGCATCGTATCCCGACTGGCAGGAACCTCGAGCCGACGCGCGAAGCAGGCAGCGGGTCTGCCGCCGAGGGCAAGACCGAGTTGATGAAAATCACACGACCTTCCTTAAGGATGGTCATGTGATTTGTCTCGAAACGCCGCTTCGCCTGTCGGAACTGAAGCGAAGCTCAGCCACAATCGGCATGATCCTAACTCGCTACGTTATAACGAGTGTTAACGGCCAGACCCGCTTCTCGGATTTATCCAAACCGTAGGAGGAAGCATCCAAGCGGGAGGCACGTCCGCCTGAGGGGCATGATCTGCATATATTCGAGCTTCAGGCATGACGACCGGCGCATGCCCTATCACCGCATACGACGGGGTACGTTCAACGTCCTCTATCTGCGACGGCGCAGGTAGCGCGAGCTTCCTCGCATAGAGCTCCAGCACGTATTTTTCAGCGATTTTCTCAATCGTGAAACTGTCGTATTTTTCATTTGCATCAGCTTGAAACTCGCATGGCGGCTTTACGTGCAGCGACCAAGGGTTCGCGCTGGCCAAGATCCGCAAAACGTCCCCTGGATCTTTAGCTAGCTCACGGGCTTTGCCGACTTCGTCTCGCATCAGCTGGATACGGCTGTCGGCTAGTTCGCGCGCCAATGGGTCCATTGCTGCCAAGAGGCTTTTTGGAAACTCGGATCGCATCGCAAGCCCGACCACCCATGCATCCGACCGCACGAATTCGATGACGAGCCCAAGCGGGACAGCACCGTCTGCACGGGCTGGGTTAGGCCGGTACTCGACATATGAGAAGTGGACCGTGTCCTTTGCAGGCATGATGTTTCTCCTTACAGACCTAAAGAACTGCGTAGCTGGCCGCGTCTCGAAACGAGGTTTGCCAGAGTGCTCTCTCGGCGCTGCTCTTCCATGAATGCGTCGGGGATCCGACGCACAATTTCTTCGATCGTGGTTGACGGCAATTTTTCGATTGCGTCCACGGTCTCGCCAAGAAATGTGCCATCGACAGCGACATTCTCAGGGTATGGGCCTATGCGCTGAGAGATGGGGTTTGCTGGCGCACATCCCCAGTCGTGCGACAATGAGAATGCGTAATCGATATAAGCGCACCCAAAACCACGAGGCAGCGCGAGGGATACGATCATGTTACCCCCGTTGATTCGATCGACATTTCCGACCCAACTATCGAAGGCCACCATTGCGGAAGCGGCCTGCGTCAGCTCGGGCATCATCCTGGCAACGGAGCTAGGTGCTTGGCACGCCTGTTCCCACTTGAACGCACCATTGAATGGGATCCGAGAGACGGCCCGACGAGCAGTTCCATCGTTCCATAGCACCAGTGGTGGGACCGGGAGACCCAGGTCGGAGGCTAGGTCCGAAGCAATCTTCTCATGGGCGGCCCGGAAGGCATTCCCTGAGTCTTTAGCATATCCGTCAACGGATCCGCATTGCACAAAGAACCCTTCGGCTTCGCCGCCAGCCGCCCCAGCTTGCCCGACTTGTTGCCATGCATCCGGGGTCACGAGTGTCGCGCGCCATTCGGCGGAGCAAGCCCGCACCTCATCAGAGAACCAACGGATATCCATGGGGAAGTTATAGAGAGCAAAATTGACGAACGGCAATATGCTTCTTCGGATTAGAGGCGACCGTGTCTCTGGCCGCTCGCGTGGCCGATACCGCGCTCGAACTTTGCCGCTTGTGTATACGAAAAACCCACAATCTTGATGCTGAACCGATCAGGGTCGCGGCGAAACCGAGAGAGCAGACCATTGGGTCTCAGCGCGCGTCTTCGGTGAGGGCCGCGGTTGTGGTTCTGACGGAGTGTCAGGCGGCGATCTGATGGAGCCGAGACGGGGTCCAGTTCCACGGCAGCAGATCGTTGATGCGCCGGGCGGGATGGTCGGGTAGCCGCGCGAGCACGTCGGCGAGCCAGACCTGCGGGTCGATACCATTGAGCTTGACGGTTTCGATCAGCGTGTAGAGGGTAGCAGTGCGATGGTCGCCCGCATCAGAGCCGGCGAAGATCCAGTTTCAGGGGCCCAACGGATGGGACGGATGCCGCGCTCGGCGGCATTGTTCGACAGGCAGATCCGTCCGTCGTTGAGGAACCGGGTGAAGGCGGTCCAGCGCTTGAGCAGGTAATCGATCGCCGCGGCTGTGGGAGCCTTGGCCGAGAGCTTGGCACGGTTCTCTCGCAGCCAAGCCTCTAGGTCGGCGACGAGGGCAGCCGAGCGGGCTTGGCGGTGCGCGCAGCGTTCATCGGGGGCAAGACCGTTGGCGGCGAGCTCGATGGCGAAGATCGCATCGATCCGCGTCACCGCCTCGATGGCGATCGGAGCTTGTCTCAGATCGGCCAGCTCAAAGAACTTGCGTCTTGCATGGGCCCAGCACGCTGCCTCGCGGATAGGACCCGGCTTGCGGCCGGGCTCGTACAGCCGGCCGAACCCCGAGAAGGCGTCCGCCTGCACGATGCCGTGGAAGTCGCCTAGTGGTCTGAGTTAGAAGTTYGGTTTCAGATTGTGAGTTTGCACCTACGTGTGGGGGATGTCCGCACGGAGGTGCCCGATGGCCCGTGGTCCAAAACCTGCTCCTCTCCATCTGACTGAGGACAGATCGGAAGAGGGGTTTCAGATTGTGAGTTTGCACCTACGTGTGGGGGATGTCCGCACGGAGGTGCCCGATGGCCCGTGGTCCAAAACCTGCTCCTCTCCATCTGACTGAGGACGAGCGCACGCGCCTGGCGGGGCTCGTCCGCCGTCGCAATGTCGGCCAAGCCTTGGCTCAGCGCGCGCGGATCGTGCTGGCCTGCGCTGAGCCGGGATCGACCAACAGTGGTGTTGCCCGTGATCTCGGCGTCAGCCGGATGAGCGTCACGACGTGGCGCGCCCGTTTCCTCGCCCATCGCCTCGACGGCCTCGTCGACCTGCCCCGCTCCGGTGCGCCACGTGCCGTCACGGACACGGCCATCGAAGGGATGGTCACCCTCACGCTGGAGAGCCAGCCAGAGAACGCCACCCACTGGTCGACCCGCGCCATGGCCCGGCGGGTCGGCATGAGCCAGAGCATGGTCTCGCGGGTCTGGCGTGCCTTCGGGCTGCAGCCGCACAAGACCGACACCTTCAAGCTTTCGACCGATCCCGCCTTCGTCGACAAGGTCCGGGAYGTGGTCGGCCTCTACATGGCTCCGCCGCATCGTGCCGTGGTGCTGTGCGTCGACGAGAAGCCGCAGATCCAAGCCCTGACGGGCACGSCCCCCGTGCTGCCGATGCGGCCCGGCCAGCCGGAGCGCCGAACTCAYGATTATCGTCGCCAGGGTACGACCGACCTGTTCGCCGCCCTCGACGTCCAGGCCGGGACGGTGATCGGCCATTGCACAGGCCGGCATCGTTCGATCGAGTTCCGCGACTTCCTCGATCAGATCGAGGCGGCCGTCCCAGGCGATCTCGACGTGCACCTCGTGCTCGACAACGCGGCCACCCACAAAACCAAGCTGATCCACGACTGGCTGGTGAAGCGTCCGCGTTGGCACCTTCATTTCACGCCGACGTCCGCATCATGGCTCAATCTCGTCGAGGGTTGGTTYGCCCTTCTCACCCGTCGACGCCTGCAGCGTGGTGCCTTCCAACAGACCAGCGATCTCGAAGCTCCGATCCACGCCTACATCGACCAAACCAACGCCGATCCAAAGCCCTTCGTCTGGACCAAACCCGCTGATGCGATCCTCGCAAGCGTCGGACGCTTCTGTCAGAGAACTTCTAACTCAGACCACTAGTAACGCCGATCCAAAGCCCTTCGTCTGGACCAAACCCGCTGATGCGATCCTCGCAAGCGTCGGACGCTTCTGTCAGAGAACTTCTAACTCAGACCACTAGAGCAGCGTTCCCCGCAGGATCAGCATTGCCACCGAGAAGTAGATGACCAGTCCGGTGACATCGACGAGAGTGGCGACGAAGGGGGCCGAGGCGGTGGCGGGATCGAATTTGAGGCGCTGGAGCAGGAAGGGCAGCATTGAGCCGGTGAGCGAACCGAACGTCACGATCCCGACCAGGGCTGCCCCCACGGTGGCGGCCACCAGCATCCAGTGCTCGCCGTAATCGTAGAGCCCCGCCTTCTGCCAGATGACGATCCGCACGATGCCGATGCTGCCCAGGATGGCACCGAGCACCAGGCCGGTGGGCAATTCGCGCAAGGCGACCCGCCACCAGTCTCTCAGGCGAATCTCGTGAAGCGCCAGGGCGCGGATCAGCAGAGAGGTCGCCTGACTGCCCGAATTGCCGCCCGAACTCATGATGAGCGGGATGAACAGGGTCAGCACGATGGCCTTCTCAAGTTCGCCCTCGAAACCCTGCATGGCGGTGGCTGTCATCATTTCGCCGAGGAACAGGGCGCAGAGCCAGCCGGCGCGCTTCCGGATCATCGTGCCGAAGCCGATATCCATGTAGGGCTCCGGCAGGACTTCCATGCCGCCGAAGCGCTGCACCTCCTGTGTCTGCTTCTCCACCATGGCGTCGATCATGTCGTCGACGGTGACGATGCCGATCAGATGCCCCACCGCGTCGATGACGGGGAGCGCCAGAAGGTCATATTTCGAGATCAGCCGCGCTGCTTCCTCGCGCCTGGCCGTGGGCGACACGGTGAGCGGGCGTCGTCCGGGGGCTACCGAGAGGACGTTGTCCTCTGGATTCCCCGAGATCAGGCGGCGCAGTGGTACGGCCTTGGTGAGGGCCCGCGTGCGCGGATCGAGGACGAAGATCGCGTAGATCGTCTCCCGCGTCTCCTCCACCTGACGGATGTGGTCGAGGGTCTGCTGGATCGTCCAGTTGCCCGGCACGGCGACGAATTCCGTCGTCATCAGCGAGCCGACCGTCTCCTCGCCGTAGGCGCTCAGATGATCGATGGCGCCGCGCGTCTCCGCATCGAGCCGCGCACGAAGGTCGGAGCGTCCCGGCTCCTCGATCTCGCGGAAGATGTCGGTGATGCGGTCGGCCGACATGCCCGACAGGAAGGAGGCCACCCGGTCACGCGGCAGCATCTCGACGATGTCGGCGGCACAGTCGAGTTCGGGCTGGTCGAGGACTTCGATCGCTCGCTCATGCGGCAGACCCAGCAGGATCGCGGCGGCGGCCTCGGGCGCTTCCCTGTTCAGGGCCTCGACGATGTCGGGGGACCGCTCATCTGACAGCCGGGCGGCGAGCACGGCCGGATCGATACCGGTCGGGAAAGGAGCGATCTCGTTCATGGGCTTCACTCGAAGTGGCGGCGCGATCCAGCCGTGGGTGGACTGGTCCGCACCGCCCCCCGAGTGAAGCCCTGAGAGCTTCAGCGTCGTGGGACGGACAGGAAACCAGTAGCGCACGGCGTGGGCGATCGTACGGGACTGTCGCTGGGCATGGAGTTCGTTGGGAGGGGGCCGAGACAGGTGCGGCGTGATGAATCACGAGCCCGCACCGCCCCCGGCGGCGCGTGAGTGCGCCCTGGCCCTGCAGTGCGTCAAGAGTGAAACCCGTACTGAAGGCGCGCGCGATTGACGATTTAGAGGTTGCGTAACATGCCACTGCACGAGGCGAATCTTGGATAGCCGGAGCCCTGCACCATACCTCTGGATTGAAGCCGGCTACCTAGGGTCTGAACCGGACCAAGATATTGCTGCGGCTGCAGTTTTGTGATTCACGGTCGCGGTTTTCAGCATGGAGGCGGTGATGGCGGACCTGTTCTGGCTCTCGGATGATCAGTGGGCGGTGATCGAGCCGTTCATGCCGGTCAACCAGCCCGGCCCCGAGCGCAAGGACGACCGGAAGATCATCTCGGGCATCCTGCATGTGCTCACCTCGGGCTGCCGCTGGCGGGATTGCCCGGCGGAGTACGGTCCACGCACCACGGTCTACAATCGCTTCAACCGGTGGTCTCGGCGCGGGTTCTGGCGGGCGATGCTGGCCGCCTTAGCCAAGGCCGGGTGGTCGGGCGAAGCGGCAGCCATCGACAGCACTTACGTCAAAGCGCACAGCTCTGCCCGCGGCGGTAAAGGGGGGGCAAAGCGCAGGCCATCGGCCCGTCGCGTGGTGGCCAGACGATCAAAATCCACGCCCTCACCGATGTGCTCGGCCGTCCCGGCGTCCTCCTGCTGACATCCGGCAACGCCAGCGACGTCCGTACAGCCCCGGACGTGCTGGCCAAGGCCCCAGGCCGTATCCGCCGCCTGACCACCGACAAGGGCTACGACGCCGACTGGCTGCGCGCCGATCTGCGGGAAAAGGCATCACCCCCATCATTCCCGGTAAACGCAGCCGCAAACGCAAGATCCACCACGACAAGCGCCGCTATCGCGAGCGCTGGCACGTCGAGGCCACCTTCTGCCGCCTCAAAGACTTCCGTCGTCTCGCCACCCGCTACGACAAACTCGCCCGCAACTATGCCTCTGCCGTCGCGCTCGCCGCTGTCATCGCCTCCTGGTGCTGATCGAGTCCAGACCCTAGGCAGGCACGGTCTCCGCTGCCGCGGGTCCGGCAGTGGAGTTATGGAGGGGCGTCCATCATTTCAGGTAGGTCCGTAGGACGTCGATGAGTTCGGCCGCTCCCTTGGCCCGATTGGCATCCGGCTCGGAGTCCGGGTTCACGACATGATGGCGGATTTGGTCTTCCAATAGCTCGACGGTGAGACCGTTGATGGCTCCGCGCATCGAGGCCACCAGCATGAGAACTTCCGCGCAACCGAGCTCAGTCTCCAAAGCCCGCTCGACGGCTTCCGCCTGTCCCTTGATCCGACGCACTCGCGCGACGAGCTTCGACTTGTCTCTGATCGCGTGCGCCATGGGTGGCCTCTCAATGTACCTTGTAATATAGGGGGCTACCCTATCGTCTGTCGAGAACTGGGTCTCACGGCAAAATAGAGACGCCGACCATGAAGAATGATCCGTGCATCGGTCTCTGCCAGTTCGAGGGAAAGACCGGCTGGTGTCTAGGCTGCGGTCGAACACTTCCCGAGGTAAAGGCTTGGCGTAAAATGACGCCGTACCGTCGTACGGCCCTCGGTCGCGAGCTTTCGCGCCGGATGCAGCAGGCGACCGATGTTGCATATGCAGTCGAGCCAAATCGGAAGAGAGCCCGCGCCCCTTAGTTCAAGCTGTGACGATTGCACGGATCACCACTGTATAGTCCGGGAATGGGTGGGCCGTTATGTGCCTCCAGCATGAATGAGCGTACTAATACTACTTTGGCACAAAGGTATTTTGACCTAAGCGCGCGCAAAAAGGACGAAAGTTTCTTCTGCGCCCGCTGCAATCTCAAATGTCTCAAGTCAGTGAAGTCTGATGATTTTTACCTGAAGGATAGGCCATCAGTGCTCTTTAGACCGGACTGCCAAATTAGTGCTAACTTGTGAGAACAAATTCATGCGGTTTCGAAGTACGAAGACCTATGGTCATGACATCGGGCTGTCATGTTGTTTTCGGCAATGGCGAGCGGAGACTCATTGCCGTTTCCTTCATGGATATGCGCTTGCGGTCCACTTCGAATTCGAGGCCGACGACTTGGATGCTCGAAACTGGGTCATGGATTTTGGCAGCCTAAAGCCCGTCCGGGAGTGGCTAGAGCAAACCTTCGATCACAAGACGCTAGTGGCAGCCGACGATCCGTTGCTATTGCAAATACGCGCCATGGAGGAGCTTGGACTCCTTGCACTGGTTGTTCTTCCCCGTGTGAGTTGCGAAGCCTTCGCCGAGCATATCTTTACCTGGGTCAGCGATTGGCTGATGACTAAAGGCCTGAGCCCTCGCATCCGTCTAGCAGAGGTTCATGTCCGCGAGCACGGCGCGAATGCAGCTAAGGCTTTGGCTTGAAGGCAGGCCACTCTGGCGGAGCGGCAGCCGATCAGGGGCCGGATCAACGACGGTAGCTGGATGTGAAGCTGCCTCTGGGCGCACTGTCGGGCTCATCTGGACACCCGGCGATAAGTTTATGCAAAACCCAATCGTGGCGCATACTCGAAGCCTCAAAGGATGCCACATGCCGGTCATCGAAATTCGACGTACGCCGTGTTCGCTGGCAGCGCGGGCGGCCATCATCGGAACGATCCGTGCGTTGGAGATGGCGTTCCCGGTCATGATGGAGGAGGCGATTCTGGACCGTCTCGGAAAGGCGATGGCGGCACTGGTTAAGGTTGAGGTTGGGGCAGAACTCGAAGGGGCCGTTGTGGTGGTCTAAATTCCAGGACGCCTGCTTTACAAACGATCCGCTTGATGCGGGCGAGCAGGCTGAAGGAAGCGCTTTGGCCTTAAGCACGGTCTCCGTTTGAAATTTGATCCCGAACGGTTGAGCCTCGCATCCCCATTTCGAGCCATCGCACCAGACCTCCGACAAGCGTATGCTTAGCGCCACCCAGGAGGATCATGTGATCCAGTTTAAACTTATACACGTTCCCCAAGGCTCGCCTTTTGGCGGCACGGTTTCGCTTCACCATGATACGGCAAATCCCGGACTATTTATCCAGAATATGATTGCTCGCTGGCGGCTGCTCGATGCGTCCTTGCCGACAATTGTACGCGTTACCGGGCTGAAGTCGCCGATTGAGTGCGACGTAAGGAATCTACGAAGCCACTGCCATCTTTTTGGGGGGCCCGCTCAGAAACGATAGCCGAGACCGGCGCCGACGATTAGCATGTTCATCTCGGCCTCCACTTTCACCCCTGCGACCGCATAAGATTGCCGTGGCAAGAAGACGTACTTCACCGCCGTGTTCGCGAACCAATTGCCGGTGAGGTGGTAGTCGAGGCCGGCCTGGATCACGAAGCTGGCCTGAGACTTGAGCTTGAAGTCCGGGATACCCGCGGCCGGTTCGATAGCCAGAGGCGTATTCGCGGCGACGCCGACCCCCAGATAGGGATTGAGGCGCGCGTTCGGCAGAATATGATACTGTACGGTTCCCATCGCCGCCGCGCTCCAGATCGATCCGATCGCGATGTCGCCGAAGAGCGAGTTCCGGATGACCGGACGAGTTCGCACCGCGCCCGCTTGGGCCTCGACGGCGATGTGATCCGTCAGGAAATATGAGACGTCGAAATCTGGAAGGATGGCGGTGGGCGTATCGATCTGCCCGCCAATGAATTCGATGCGCGAGCTTCGTTGCATCGGGATTGTTCCGGCGAGCCGACCGCGCACGAGCCAGTCACCCGCCTGCAAGCCCGCCGCATCGAAAGGCGCGGACCACGCTCCTGCAGGATCGGACGGCTCCGCCGCCCATGTGGACTTCGCATCGAGCCCGACCAGTAGCAAAGCGAGGGGGATGGCAAATGAAGACACGGAAATGTTTCCAGATATCAAAGCTACACACCGATTTTGGAAATCGAACGTCTTAGAGAGGCGCGATTCAAAGAGGATCCAGCGCATTCTAGCAGTCAGATAACTAAAAGTTTGATAATAAGATGGTTCAATTATATAATACGCTGATTAATCGGCACCTTAATTGACACGGTCGTCTCCAATTAATGGTTTATTTTTAGATTATGTGACATTTCATTGCTTGCGTACATTTTTATTCCAATAGAAAATAAAATTGAGAAAATCTACTCACACACTTCTTAATGCTACCCTGAATATGGTGCGGGCGTTGCTATCGTCTAACCAAGCTCGTGGTATTGAGTGAAAAATTATGACCCTCGACCTTAATACGCTTCACTTTGCCAGCGCAGCCAGCCGGTGCGCCTACGTCGTCGTGTTCCTCGTGGTCGCCCTCAGTCAGCGTCGACAGACTTATCTCTGGCAATGGATGGGTGCCATGGGGACGTCGATGGCGGGGTCACTCATCATGATGAGCGTTCCGCCGGATGCTTTGCCGTCAATTCCGGTCACCATGGTCACCTATTGGCTGTACAGCGCCAGCCTGGTTCTCTCCTGGACGGGACTCCGCACCTTCTTCGGCCGGCCTGTGAAGGTCGGCCTCAGTGCCTGTCTCATCGCTTTCCCAGGCGTCCTCTATCCGCTGCTGCTCGGCGCCGGCCTCACCGTCCGGCTGTCGCTCGCAGCGATCTTCGCCTGCTGCCTTGTGATGGTGCTCCTCGCAACGTGCGAAACCGTCCGTGCCTCGGCCGTGGTCGAACGACTCTGGTCCCAGTACATCGTGTCGGTGGCATTCGGATCCTACGCGCTCAGCTTCTTACTCTCAATCGGGATGCTCGTCTGCACCGACCTACCGATCGCCTCGGCCGAGAGCGCTCGCATCTCTATGATCATCGATCAGGTCCTCGGGGTCTTCGTATACTTCGGATACGTCGCGATGACCGCCGAGCGCGCCAATCAGGTCCTACTGCGTCTCGCCGAGACGGATCCGCTGACGGGCCTCTCCAATCGTCGTGGTCTGCAGACGATGCTGGGCCATAGCTCCCCGCTCTCGAACGGCCATTCAGCCGGTGGTGTACTGATTCTGGATATCGACCACTTCAAGTCCATCAACGACCGTTGCGGACACGCGAGCGGCGACCTCGTCCTTTCGGCGTTCGCAGCCCGGATAAAGGCCGCGCTCCGTCCAAAGGATGTGGTCGCCCGCTGGGGTGGTGAGGAATTCATCGTAGTGCTTCCGGGCGCGGATCCGCAGGAACTCCGAGAGGTCGCCGAACGATTGCGGGCGACGATCGCGGATCAGCCGTTTTCCCTTCCGACAGAGGCCCTGGCGGTGACCGTCAGCATCGGGGCCGCCCTGACGGGCCCGACGGGCGCAAGCTTCGAGGACGCGACGCAACACGCCGATGCGGCGCTCTACGAGGCGAAGGCCAAGGGGCGAAATCGCGTCTGCCTCGGGCCGATCACGGCGTCTCCGCGCGACGCACAGGTTCAGGCGGTGGACGTGCCGCTTGGCGAGTTTCGTCTCGCGAGATTAAATTGAGGGCGTCCGCGCTTCCGTTTTTCCAGCCATCGCTGAGCATGACTCACATGGGGTAGCGGGTCGTGTCCCGAGCGGTGGTGTAGCTGGCGGGTGCTCATCGGCGATTGCCGGGTAGTGTCGGGTTGCGAGCACCAACCCCGAACCCGAGAGACCCCCGATGACCGTCGAGATGATGGCCCTGCGCGGGCTAATGGAGAAGAGCGCTGACGCCGATTTGCTGCGCGAGATGATCGGCTTTGCGGCCGAACGGCTGATGGAGTTGCAGGTGGGCGGCCTAACCGGGACGGCCCACGGCGAGAAGAGCGTCAAGCGGCTAGTCAACCCGCCTCATCGGAGCGATCCTGCTCGAACAAATGACGAATGGGCCGTCCAGCGGTCCCGCAACATGACGCTCGAAAGCATCGCCCCGATCGGCGATGATCCCCTTATCGGTCTGCTAACCCTGGGAGCTAATCAGGCTGGCCAAGTCGGTAACCGTGGCGGCTCCCTCAAGCTACACCACAATAGGAGATACGACCATGTCTCCTCATGCTGATCCTAGACGAAAGAACGTGTCGGATGACTGGCCAGCGAACATGACGGCAACGCGCAGGACCGGCCACGCGGAGGGAGGGCCGGATCCGACATCCCCGGGCATTGAACAGATCAGGGGTGGCGGAGAGACCGATCTCCTCGCCGTAAATGCCGATTTGAGGGAGCAGGTCCGGCTGTTTGAGGCCGCGCTACAGAACATGAACCAGGGTTTGTGCATGTTTGACACGGAATCCCGGCTCGTCGTGACGAACCGACGCTATCACGAGATCTTCGACATCCCGGCTGACGCAATCGCCCGCGGCATGACCCAACACGATATCTGCGCGATGCTAATTGCCCAGGGCTGCTACCCGCCCTCCGAGACACTGGAATGGATCGAGGAGGCTACCCGCGCCGCTCTTCAGTCCGACAACGGCCTGCCCATCTTGCGCGAACTCGCTGATGGACGCGTCCTATCCGTCCTCTATCGCGTGATACAGGGTGGCGGCTGGGTCTCGACCTTCGAGGACATCACGGAACAGCAGAGGAGTGCTGCGCGCATCGCCCATCTCGCCCACCACGACGTGTTGACGGACTTGGCCAACACCCGTGCAATGCGGCTGAAATATCTCGACCTCATCGAAGCCACCGATCCCGAACGGCCGCTCCTGGCCATGTGCTATATCGACCTTGATCGCTTCAAGTTCGTCAACGACACCTACGGGTACGCAACCGGAGACGAACTTCTGCAGGCGGTAGCCGTGCGCCTGCGCCGGAACACCCGCCGTGAAGATATCGTGGCGCGTCTCGGCGGGGACGAATTCGCCGTGATACATCGGATCACCGACGAGACGGATGCGCCGGCCATGGCGCAACGCCTCGTCGACGCACTGTCTCGGCCATACGAGATCTCCGGCAGTCTCATCGAAATCGGTGCCAGCGTTGGCGTCACCACGCGCCCGTTGCATGACGTCGACATCGATCCGTTGCTGCATGATGCGGACCTCGCACTGCGCCATGCCAAGGCCGAGGGCCGTGGCACCTTCAGCGTCTTCGACGTCGGCATGTCGGAGGCGGCCCGCGCCCGCCGCCTCATCGAGACCGAGCTGCAGGTGGCCCTGGCGGAGGAGCAGTTCGAGCTTCACTATCAGACCCTTGTAGACGCCGACGGAGGTCGGATTATCGGCGTCGAGGCGTTAGTTCGCTGGCGCCACCCCGAGCGTGGCCTCATCCCTCCGTTGTCCTTCATCCCCATCATGGAGGAGACAGGTCTCTTACTTCCGCTCGGAAACTGGATCCTTGAGCGTGCTTGCCGGGATGCCATGCTCTGGCCAGATCACATCATGGTTGCGGTCAACGTGTCGAGCGAGCAGATGCGCCAGCGGAGTTTTGGCGACACCGTGCTGGCGGTGCTGGCGAAGACCGGCCTCCCGGCACGCCGGCTGGAGATCGAGATCACCGAGAGTTCCTTGCTGGAGGAGAGCGAGGTTCCGCAGTCGAACCTCGCCGTGATCCACGATGCCGGCATCAGCATCGCAATGGATGATTTCGGCACCGGCTACTCGTCGTTGAGCTATCTGCGCCGGTTTCCGATCAATAAAATCAAGATCGATCGCTCCTTCATGAAGGATGCGGAGACGAGCGCTGACGCGCGTGCCATCATCCGGGCCGTCTCTGCCCTGGGAACAAGCATGGGGCTGACCACGCTGATCGAGGGTGTAGAAACCGTCCAGCAACTCGAATTCGCGCGATTGGAGGGCGTGGGCCAGCTCCAGGGCTACTTGTTCAGCCGCCCACAGCCTGAATCCGTCGTCACGAAGCTCCTCTATGACGACCGGCTACAAGCCGCATCGGAGCAATGAACCCCCGACTACAATGAGCGCGATCCGGGCACGTGAAGAGCCCATTCGAAATTCGCTGCTCTTCGAGGACGGCTGCAACCAACGGACGCCGCTTTCGCACTCCCCCGACGAGCGTCGCCTGCTTGAGCCGGATACGGTGCTCGCGATTGGTGAAACAATACCGATGCGAAGCCCGAGCTCTTCCTGGAAGCAGGCTTGTCGCGCGTCGGCCAGGCGGTCGTAGGGGGCGTGCGAGCCGACGACGGCAATGCAGTATCTACGCATCGCGCAGACGGAAGGGCCCCAACACCACGACGACAGTCGCTGGTCAATTCGCCGGGGTTATCTATGGAATCTCGGGCGGACAAGCGGAAGCCGTGGCGGGAAGCTCCTCCGCGAAATGCTGCGATCAACAATCCGAATGATGTGACAGCAAGACAGTATGCCGTCTTGCTGTCTGCAGGTTCATATGCGCCGAGATGGGCGGTCTCGGCGAGACCCGGATCGCAGGCTCAGTGCATGCGCTGGGAGTTGGGGCTCGATTGGCGCTCACGAGGGCGCCCCGGCATCGATGCCAATCGCTCACGTCGCATCACCCCCGCCGGGTATCACCGACTTAACAGTTTGCTGTCATGACAGCATGCCATCACTGATCGTGAGCATGCGATTGTGTCTGTAACCGACGGCCCTTCGACCAGAGCCCCGCCCTCGGGAAATCGCAAGGTCATGATCTACGTCCCGCCGGAGCTTCACCGGGCCATGCGGCAGGTTGCACTCGACGAAAATCGAACGGCAAGCGACGTCTACGGCGAAGCCGCCCAGACGTTTCTGACGGCGCGGGGTGTCCCGCCCATGCGCGCGCCCGCTCGAACCGCTGGAGCCAATCCCCAGAGCTCGACGATGGCCGACCTCGTGAAAGCGATCGAGCATCAAGGGCGGCGGATCGACGAGGTCCACGCATCGATTGCCGCCACCCGAACCGCCGGGAACGGCTCTGCGCCGGCAGGGACGAAAGCGGCCGGCGCCATGAAGCTCCTGCTCGGCATCCTGAAGGAGGCAGGCGCCGCCGGCCTCGGCCGCCGCGACTTGGCTGCGGCGATGTACAAGGCTGGGGTGAAGTCGGGCACCACCGAGGCCGCCCAAGCAGTCCTGCGCGGTGCCGGCGTGGTGCGTACCGAGCGCGGGCGCTGGTTCATCGACGGGGTCTGAGGAGGTGCCGGGCGGGGGCTAACCGGCCAAAAACCGTCCCGAGGGTTTCCCGAAAGTTGGATTGGACGCCCAGGGACGGGACCCGTCCGGGATTGATCGAAACGCACGAAATTCGTTCGTTCCCGAGGGGAATGAACCACCGAGATTCTAACTAGACAACCCCTAATGCGGAGGGCCGGAACCCAGGGCCCGGTGGATTCCCGAAGGTTTCCCCGTTCTGCCGCTCATCGGAGGAGCGTGACGGGACCGACGATGCCCGGCGTCGCGTAGATCTGACAGCCCGCCTCGATCCGGACGGAGCACCGGAGCCGGACGATCAACAGCGCGGCGAAGGTTATGTCGCGCTCCCCCGTCACGAGGTCGATCATCGATGTCACGTCCTCCGCGCTCGGCACCACGGGGAAGCTTGGATGGGAGTGCCACTCGCCGAGGTAGTTGAAGCGCCGGTAGTCTGCCCCCGTTCTCCGGAAGAACGCATCAAGGGCCGCACGGTGATACTCAGGGCTGCGCACGAAATGGGCCGCCGTGCCGCTGGTCTCGTCCACGGTGAACTCGACTACGCGGAAGCTATCATGCTCCAGTTGCTCGCCCATGAGGATCCCGCCGATCTCGCGCCGTCCGGCCCGGCGCAGATGGCGCCCGAGCTTGGCGCGCTGGTCAGGCGGCAGGCTGATCGTCGTCATCGGCCACCGCGGGCATCAGTTCCCGGATGAGGGTCAAGCTCTCTTCGATCGACGCGGCAGTCGTCTCGGGCGCCCATTCCGTCGCCCCCTGAAGGTCGATGGGCCATGTTTCGAAGGGCGCGGTGAACATCCAACCCGCCCGCAACGCGATGACGTAGGCCGGCGACGGAAAGATCGTGTCCGCGGCACGCGCAAGCGCATCCGTCGCGAGCCGTGCAAGGTGTGCGGCGACGACGCTGACTTCTGCATCGTCGGCCACCCAAGTCCCACACGGGCCGCCACCATACGGGTCAGCGTCGGGGTCGGCCTGCGCAGGAATGCCACGGGTCTCGAACCATGCCGCGATCTGGCTCCTGGCGGCCTGTGGTTCCGGTTCAAGGTCCGGCCTCACGCGCGCGACGAGGCCGCCAATCCCGCCGGCGAATACCTCGCCCCAGACCAACGGCCGGCGGTTCCGCAGAGCGACCGCTGCACAGAAATTAAACGCATGCGGGTCGGCCGTGGCATCGACGATCACGTCGCATCCAGCGAGCTCCGACATCACAGATTCGGTTGTGCCGGAGCTTTCCTGGCCGCCGAGGGGCACACGCCGCTTGGTCACCTCGACCTTGCCTCGGACGGCCGTCAGCCGGTCCGCGAGGGCGTCGACCTTGTGGACGCCGATTGCCGCCAGCCCGAGCTCGTTCCGAACGAGGTTGCCCGGCAGGAGGACGTCATCGTCGATCAGCACGAACCTCCCGATACCGGTCCGAGCAAGCATCACGGTGACCTTCGAACCCAGGGAGCCTGCGCCGACGATGCCCACTGTCTTGCCGATGAGGGCGTCGTATGCCTCGGGCAGTCGACGGCCCTGGTCCGTGATCGGCAGGGTCCGGTACTCGGCGCCGTTGCGCACGCCATCGTGGTCGTAAACGTGATAGGCGACCCAGTCACCCGGCGAGGCCAGGACGACGAAGACACCATCGCCTGGCGTTCGTACGCTCCTTCCATCCTCTTCGAGGCCGACCCTTCCGAGCATCGTCGCGAGTTGATCGACCGTCAGTCCGCGTTTCGCCGTATCAGGATTCAAGGACACGACGCGGGCCGGGTACTGGCTGGATCCGACGGTGCCCAGCTCCCACGCACCGACGACCGCTTCGCCGTCCATCGCCACGAGGGTCGATACGAAGGTGCGGGACCGCATCTTCTCGGACATGAGCGCCTCGACCGACGTTCCTTCCGGGATGGACGCGAGCCGCTGCTCCGCCTGTGGCATGAGGACGAACCGAAACGGTTGCCCCCGCGTCCTCTGCCCAAGCGTCGTGTGATGAGCCGACGGGACCCGTCGATTGCCCTCGCCCCGTTCCCCGGCAATCAGGCGGTGCGTGCTCTCGACTAGCATTGCGCCCGTGATGTCCGGCACCCAGTTGTCGGACCGGTATTCCAGGCACATCTGCCCGTCGGCGTACTGATGCCCAGAGAGGCGCCCGCCATCTCGGGGAACGACACGCGGCGGGGCATGGGGATGCAGCGCCGAGTAGGTCATCGTCATCGAGAACTTCTCGGCTCCATGTGAGACGTCGAAGTCGACACACAGGGCCAAGCCGTCTCCGACGTACCAACGAATACCGCTCAACCACCCCGCGCCTTCGGCGAGTTCGGCTATGGCGGCCTGCTCGAACCTGGCGCGGCCCGGATCGGTTATCCACCAGGCCATTACGGCTCACCGAACCCCTGCGGCTTCGATGGCGCCCGCTCCTTGTCCGGAAACGAGAAGCCGATGCCCGCTGGTGCCACCGAGGCCGTCTTCAGTAGCGGCGATCCGACCGGAGACTGCCGGCGTTGTCGTGCGCGCTCCGCGACCGCCTTGCCGACACCCTGACCAACTGCCTCGGCGATGACGATGCGATCACTGGCGCGCGCCGCCTGCTGGAAGTCATGGCGCGCCCGGGCGAGCCATTCGAAGAACGCATCGGCCCGCTCAGGGTGCTTTTCCCACTTGTCCGCAAAGTTCTCCAAGGGATCGGTCGGGTTCGCGATCCAATGCCGCCCACCCACAACAGCAATGTGTTCATCCATGCCGTTCAGGATAGAGACGAGGGCCCGGCCGGTCGTTTCCTCGCCGTTATAAGCATGCGCGGCGAGGGTCGTGATAATCACCGAGATCGGCTTGACCGCCGGACGATCCCGGAACGTCTCGTCGCGATGCCGTTTCAGGATCATCACAGCGGCCTGGAGAGGGGTCCGTACCTTGTAATCCGGGATTTCTTCGACGCTCGCATGAATACGCTCGGCAAGCTTGCGTTTCCGGCGTTCCAGGATCACCACCGTCCGGCTCCTGAACCAATCGCTGTACCCTTTTGGGTTGGAATGCGGCCAATGATCGGTAACGAACGGGTATGTCGGCACTTCATTATCGGTGATAGCGATCGCCGTTCCAGTCCAGCGCGCATCATGTCCGCTTTGTTCGAGGAAAAGGCGGACCGATTGGGCGTTCGGCAATGCCGGAACGATATCCATGTGGAACTGAGCACCGTCGGCGTATTCGAGGACCCAGCAGCGTCGTCCCTCGCCGACCGGTTTGATCATATTCTGAGCGTCGTGATAGGACTTGATTTCCTTCCCGAGCAGCTCCTTTAAATCTTTTTGACTGAGATGTGACTTAGAGATCTTCTTCAGTTCGCAGACGGAGTCGATGTCGTAATTCTCCGCCTCCGTCAACGGTCGGATAGTGGTTCCTAACCGGAACGAGCCCTGCACGTAGACCTGCGGTCCATACTCGCGGACTGTGGATGCATCCCTATGCAGCCATTCACCAAGAGACTTATAGCTACGCTCGGCCTGCTCATAGCGGCTTACGGGCACGCTCAACTCTTCGGCGAGGTCTTCCAGGAAGTCCTCGCTCTCACGCGTCAATGTCGCCAAGAAAACCTCCCGAATGCCTCGCCGACCCCAGGGCCCGCTTGAAGAATAAACCGTGAACATCTTATAGTCCGTCCCTGGAGGAACGCCATGGCAAAAACTAATATTCCCCATAAGACTCAGATCGAACTATGGTCGCGAAGCGCCGGGCGCTGCGAGTATCGGGGATGCAATCGTGATCTGGTAGGAGACCTGATCTCTGGGCGGGAGGACGGCACCTTCGGGTTTGTCGCCCATATCGTCGCAGACAGTCCCGAGGGGCCGCGCGGCGACCCGATTCGCTCACTTCAACTGGCGAAGGACAATAAAAACCTGATGCTGCTGTGCGCCACGCATCACAAGGGCATTGATGTCGACTACCTCGCTGACCATCCGGAGGATGTCCTTCTCGCGATGAAGGCGGAGCATGAGGATCGTATCGCCATCGTTGCCGGCATCGACGAAGACCGGGCTTCCTACGTAATCCGTTTCGCTGCCAGCATCGGCTCAAACAGCGCACTTGTCGATACGCGAGCGATTTTCATGGCGATGCCGCCTGATCGCCATCCAGCTGAGGGCAAAACCATCGATCTGGAATTGTCCGGATGCGACTACCAGGACCACGAGGAGCGATATTGGACGTTCCAGCGCGACAATCTGCGCCGCCTGTTCGCGCGCAAGGTCAAGGAGCGCATCGAGCAAGGTGAGGTTCGTCACCTCAGCGTTTTTGCGCTCGCACCGCAACCTCTGCTGATCGAGCTCGGGTGTTTGCTCGGGGACATAGTGCCGACGACAGTACACCAGCGCCATCGGGAACCTCCGACTTGGCGTTGGCAGGCCAGCCAGCCGACTATCACCTTCGAGACTACGGATCCGGGAAATCGCCCTGATGCGACGGTCGCGCTTAAGTTAGCGCTCAGCGCCACGATCAATGATGAGCGCATCCACGCCGCCCTGGGGCCCGATGTCGCGATTTGGTCGCTCACTGCAGAGAACGCTCACAACGATATCCTACGCCGCGCGGAGGATCAGTCTGCGTTCAAGGTGCAACTGAGGCAGCTCCTGAACCGCATCAAGACGGTGCATGGTGAGGAGGCGATCATCAACGTGTTCCCCGCCCTGCCGAACTCCGCAGCCGTCGAGGTCGGACGTGTGTGGATGCCCAAGGCAGATCTGCCGATGGTGATCTATGACCAGAACCGATCGGCCGGCGGCTTCATCAGGACGATCGAGATCCGGCCCTGACGCTGAACGGCGGGATGCGGCGGGTCGATCGGTCCGACCAAGCACTCCGGCAAGTCTGCTTCAAACGAAAATACCTGGGCCGTTGGTAGACGGCCCGCGAAGCGAGGTCCCCGGCAGCGGCCTTGCCACTGCCGGGTAAAGTTGTGGTCCCTGACCTATGCGATGGCTATCGCCGGCCTCCGCGGAACCGGGTCACCCCCGATGCGAGTACGGCCCCCAAGATCAGCCCGGATCCGCTCGCGCCGCCGCCGTTCGACTTGGCCAGGGTGCTCCCGCGCCGGCAGGCCACAGGGCACGACCACCTCAATGGTCGATGGGACCGCGATAGCGAAGGAGTGAGCTGCCTTCACCCCGTGCGACCACGCCAGCGCGTCAGCCGCCGCGTCCTGCCCTTCGAGGGTCCACTGGCCGTAGATCTTCACGGCCGTCTGCACCGACATGCCGAGGAGATCGGCCGCCGCCCTGACATCGACGCGGGCGATCCGCAGCCAGGTGGCCGCCGTATGCCGCAGCGTGTGACGCACCACCTCCTTGTCGAGACCGGCGTCGGCCACGACCGCCTCCCAGATCCAAACCGGAGTGGACGCGTAGGGCTCGCCGTCCAGCCTGTGCACCACCGCGGAGATGCCGGCCGCGAGATCCGACTTCCGCCAGCGCCCGAGCGTCGAGGCGACCTTGAGGGCTATCCGCGAACTCATGCGTGGTTTGCCCTTGGTCGGGTCCTGCCCGAAGCCGCGCCGGTGAATGAATCGTCCCTCCACGTCGATGCAGCCACCGTTCGCAGTGCACTCCCAGCGCAGGTCCCGGATCGCCTCGTCCCGAGTGCCGGTGTACAGCCCGATCATGAGGTACCTCCGCAACGGATTCCGGTTGGCGATGGTCTGCGGATCCCGGTAGACGTAGCGCGTCACCATCCTACCGCGTGGGCCCATGACCCGCTCACGCTTCCAGTCGCCGGTCTCGGCATCCCAGATGCGACCGCGGATGGCCCAGTACATCCGGGCCACCTCGGATCGCCGCAACCACCGCGTCCGTCCCTGCCCGGGCTCTGGCACCTTCACGTCGGGATGCCACGCGAGAGCGTGCTCCCCGGCGTAAAGCTTGACGGCCTTGCGTAGGAAATAGATGTCCTCCCTCGCGCTCGCCGGGCTGGCGTTCGGCGCGTCGGGATCGTCATCCCGATAGCGGGCGTCCCGCTGGCTAGACCTCCACTCGATGTACGCGTTGACCTCGGTCGTGGTGAGATCCTTAAGCGGCGCATTGGCGAAGAAGGCCGCGAGCGACGCTACGCGCGTTGCCAGCTTGCGATGCTTCTTCCACCGCCGAGCCTTCTCCTTGGCGGCGGTGGAGCGTAGGGACGTCTTGCGCGGGATCGGCGGCTTGCCGGGTGGCCGGTGGGCGTCGAGGAAGTAGTTGAGCGTCGCCGCGACCGGGACCATCCTCGGGGCGACGATGCCCCGCTCCCGCGCCTCCTTCTGGAGCTTGTAGAGATCCAGCGCCCTGCTCGCCTCCTTCCGCTCGGCCAGCGGCCGGCGCGTCGATTCCTCGTGCTTGCCGTCCCGAATGTACCATGTGAGCTTGGTGGGGTCCGTCTTGGAACGGCGCGTGATCAGGTGCGGCCCCTGCGAAGCTGGCCCTCGCGCGCAGTCCGGCTCCGGTATCGCCGCGGCCGAGGTCATCAACACGACACGCACGTCATCCTCGGCGCGCGCGAACGCGCTCCGTTGCATTTTCTCTCGCTTCATCGTACAAAAAGCCTACCTAAGCCGGCACGCGTGCCGGTGTTACGGAAGGCGGACGCGGGGCGATCTACCGCGAAGTTGAAGCGCCCCGTGTCCGCCGCTTACTGTCCCCCCACACCGATTGCGGTGGTCGAGACAGATCCTCTGGCAGCGCGTCTCGAACGCGCGCGCCCTCCGCCGAGCCTCTGAGCCTCGGCGATCTTCATCTGCAGTGTTGTAGTCACGGACGTCTCGTCCGGCTTACGCTGCTTAGGCTTCTCCCCGGCCTCATCGAGGCCCATCCGGCGGATCGCCATCGGAGTGGTGAAGAACTTCCCGGCCACCTTCGTGATGGTCAGGGTTCCATCGCGACCGGCTGTCCTCAGGGTGTTCGTGGTGATCGGGCCGTCCGGCCAGAACAGGGCTGCGGCCTCGGGCAGGGTCAGTAACTCATCGTCGCTCCATTCCATCGGGTTGGGCCTTGCGGCTATCCTGGCCGGAGCCCGGGGCCGCCGCTCGACCACGACGCCAGACGATCTCTTTTCGGCCAGGGTGTCAACCGCCTCAAGCGTGGCCATTTCCGCGCTTTCGCTTTTTGGATCAAGCACTTCCAAGAACGAGCCATCCAATCCTTGAAGGATAGGCTGCGCTTGGTTTGGACCCCGTGAAGAGACGTTTTCCGCGGGTGATGTCGGCCCGTTTGCGCTCTGGGGCGGGCTGCCGGAGAACTCTTCCGGCGAGCCTAATTCCTGCGTGATTGGAGGCTGGGCCTCCGCCAATTCGGAGGACGGATGGAAAGGACTGGCCGATTGATCCTTGCCTGTCTCGGACTGCGAAAAAAAAATGTCGCAGGGGCCTCCCTGGCCGACGGCTGCGCGCGAATCCTCATACAGCCCAGCTTTCTCAACAGGGCTCGCTGACCGAGTCCGCCCCTCCGATGCGGTCGTCGAAGGCGATGCGTGAGGCGTGTTCACCGGGTCCACGGGCGGGAGCCCTGGGGATGCCGCCGCAGGCGGCATTCTCTGGACGGCATCCCTTGGGATGACGGCCATGGCTGGCTTACCCCTGACTTCGAGCTTTCCATTGTCATGCCGCTGCCGTGCATCAGGTTTGGAGCCGCTGCCGGACGGCACAGTCTTCAGTTTGCCTCCTGGCACGCGCCCGCTTTTGGCTATCGGAGGCGGAAGTAGGCCGATCCGTTGCAGTGATCGTGTCAATCGGGAAAACATGAGCGTGCCTCGACCTCAGGTGGGTGGAAGCTCAAGTATCCCCGTACAATCCGGTTTGTCCAAATCTCGCATGTCATTTGCCGTGTGAGACGGCAGCACAAGCCATGGAGGTAATCCCTATACCGTGCTCATATCGTGTGTTTACGACAGCCAATGAAACGAATCGCTGCCAAATTCCTGTTCTGTACGCCGACCGACCAACGGTCCAATCTCGACTTGAGACCTGCGGCAATAGGCGGAACTGATAGGGGTAGGATTACAAGTACAGCAATGAACTATAGTTCTTACAATTTTATGCAAATATGCAAAACTACCCCGACTTGTCATCCCAACCTAAGAATGATTGGCATCCCACTGGGAATATGCGCGCGCAGTGCTTCAATTTCGCTCGATCGGGTCTAGGCCGATTCGCAGCGAAGGGCACACATCCATGTTTCGATGGTTTTTCCGGCGCTCACGGTCAACGGAGCCTGACAGGCCGGACGGCGGATCGCCCAATCCTGAAAAGCCCTCCGGCCAGCGCCCTCGACAGGCATCAGCCCCGTTCCTGCTCCCCTCCCTGGCATCGGCGACGCGGCAATACGCGCTCGACGTGGAAGAGGGCACCCTATCCCGGGTCCACCCCCGCGACCTCGCCCGCCTCTCCATGGCGATGGGGGCCGACCTCTGGGCCTGGCAGAGGGCTCGCCTCCTAACCGGTCAGCCGCCATGGCGAGCGAGCCCTGGTCACGCAGATGGAGACGAGCGCATCCGGGCGGCCGAGCAAATGCTCGACGACATCCCGACCTGGGAGCGGGCGATGATGGAGCTCGATGCCGATACGCGGCGGGCCGCGATCTATGGCAAGCCCGCGCCGCCGCCTCTGGCTGTGCCGGAACAGGTGATGCAGCGGATCGAGGCCCGGCGCGCCGCGGCGCTCGAATACGCCACCCGGAATCGACGCCGGCAGCGTTCCGACCAGGGCGACGGCAGTCTGCAACCCCAGCCGGAGGATGCCGCCCAGAACCCGCCGGCACCACCACCACAGCCGCTCTGACAGCGACGCACCACAACCATTCAAGAAACGACCCGCGATAAGATCATGAACGACATCAACTCAAAGCTGGGCCATGCTGCCGGCTCTCCCTCCTTGCTCGCCGTTCGTCTCAAGGGGCCGCGCAGACCGATAAAGCGAAAGGGCCTTTACGTCCGCTTCGTGACGCGAATGAGCGGCGAACTCAGCGAGGCGGTTGCGGCGGCGGCCCGCCGCGACGGACAAACCGCCGGTGCCTACGTGCGGCGCATGCTCCTCGATCACGTTGGCATGCACTCCCCGCAGGATGCGCGTAGCGGTCGCCCGGTCAGGAAGCCGGACGAGGATCGGGCGGCCATCGCCTCAGCCATCCGGGCGCTCGGCTCGCTCAGTGCTGCCCTCTCCGTCCGTGACGAGGCCGCCGCCCAAGACAGGCTGCATGAGGCACGGTCGCTCCTCATTCCCCTCGTGGTGCGCCGGCCCCCGGAATGATCACGGGCGCGACCCGGGGCACGGGCCATGGCGGTGCCCTGCCTCGCCACCTGCTCAAGGCGGAAAACGAGGCCACGCTCATTCCCGCCCGTGGCCTCGGCAGCTCATCCCTCGCCGAGCAGGTCGTCGAGCTTCTGGCCCAATCCGCCGGTGGCCGGACCGATAGGCCGATCTACCACGTGTTCTGCAGCCCCGACCCGGCGATTGCCGAGAACGCCGCCGCCCGGATCCGCTTCTGGCACCTCTTCGAGGCCGAGTTCGATATGGCCGGTCAGCCATATTGTGGGGTCGAGCATCGCAAGGACGGACGCCTGCACGAACATCGCATCTACGGCCTCGTTCGCCCTTCCGGCGCCGTCGTCTCCTTGTCCTGGGACTACGCCCGCCGGGAAAAGTGCAGCCGGATCGTCGAGTTCGAGTTCGGGATGGAGGCGGTCCCATCGAAGCACGCCCGGACGGTCGCGAGACGGTTGCGATTGGACGGTCGATCCGATGTCGCCGACTGGCTCCACGCTTCGGGGACCACGACGGGCAAGCGGCCGGTGGCGCACCTCACACCCCAGGAGCGGCTCATCGGCGAGCGCACCGGCATCGCCCTCGACGACGTCAGGCGGGCGACACTCGCCGCCTGGCACGAGGGAGCGGACGGACCGGCCTTCCGGGACGCGCTGCGAAGGCGCGGTCTCGATCTGCGGCAGGGTCGTGTCGGTCCCGTGGTCGTCGATGCCGGCGGCACGGCGCATCTCGTGACCCGCATCGTCGGCGCGGCCTCACGCCGCTTCGATGGCGAACGAATTTTGGCTGCGACCGTGCGGGCACGCCTGGCCGGTCTGGACCTACGAGGAGTGACCGATGGAGAACGAGATCATGCAGCGCCTCGCGGCTCAGGAGCGCCTGCTCTACGCGATCCTGGCCTCGCTGGCCGATCCGGAGACGGAGGGATCGGGATTCGACGATCTGGTGGAGACCCTGTCCGACCTGACGATGGAGGTGGCGGACGTGACGGAGGCCGTGCGGGTCCTGCGTGGGAGCGTCTGCGGTCGGCCTCCGGTGACAGTGGTGCCGTGATGCGCCGAAGGCTGAACGGACTGGACATGGCGCGTGGGCGTCACCTCGACGCTGCAGCGCGGGGGCGGCAGGCGACGGACCGCATCAGCGACGCGGCCGATGCCAAACGGAAGAGGGCCTTGGCGTTGTGGGGGCTGACCGATATCTGGGGCGTCCCGTTGGAGTAGATGCTGTCCGGTTGCTCGCATAGACCGTCGACCTGTGCGCTCAGAGCCGCGCTTGCGGTCCTGCCTCTTTCGACATCGGCAGGGGTGGCTGCGCTCCTGCGGCGATTGCCGTTTCATCTCTCTGAGCCCCGCTCCCCGAAGCGGCATCGGCGCGCGCCGTTTTGGCGATCTCGGCGACAGACGCGATAGCGCGGAGAGCCGACAACATGCCCTTACGAATCTCAGGGCTCACCGAGCTATAAATCTGGACGACCTCCGCCGCCCCGGAGATATTCAAGAAGCCCAGCACCTCGCTTGCCCCTTCGGATGTATGCTCCCCGTATAATTCCGAAACGCTCACCTCCAGCAGTTCAGCCATGGCGTGCATACGAGAGGCCGGGATGCGGTTAGCCCCATTCTCGTACTTCTGTTGCTGCTGGAATGTCACGCCGATCGCATTGCCAACAGCCGTCTGAGATAGCCCCTTGGCCTTCCGAAGCAGGGCGATCCGCGTGCCGATTGTGCGGTCCAATTCCGTCGTTCTCTTCGTGCTCATGCCGACCTCCAGACACCGCTATGGCGCTTCATGTTCGCGATGGCGCAGGCCATACACTAACTCCCACGTGTGTATGAAATTGCACACAAAGATCCGCTGACCGGTCGTAAGGAAACGAAGGAAACACGCCGCCTCAGGGCGTGCGGATTCCGGCTGATCTCTTGGAAGCAGTCGAGGCGTATCGAGCGGCGCAAGATCCCGCTCCGACGCCGCTCGGAGGCGATCCACGCACTTCTCCGCGAGGCCGTTGTATGGCGCGACCTGCTCCACAACGGCGACTAGGACCTGTCATCGCCTGAACGGGTTGGAGGGGCTCGCGTTTTTGTCTTTCTGATGCAGAAGGGACGATGCTAGGCGATGCGCAATGGTCTGAACTGGAGCCCCTGCGCCGCGCCAGCTTGCGATACTTCTTCCATCGCTTAGCCACTGCCTTGTCCGCGGCGGAGCGCAGGGACGTCTTGCACGGGACCGGCGGCTCGCCTAGCGGCCGGGCGGCATTGAGGAGATAATTGACCGTCGCCGCGACAGAGACCATTCGCGGGGCAATGATGCCCCACTCCCGCGCCTCCTTCTACAGCTTGTACAGGTCAAGCGCCCTATCGGCCTTCTTCCACTCCTTCATGGGCTGACGCGTAGATTCCTCGTGCTGGTCGTCCCGGATGGAGTAGATGCTGTCCACTCGTTCGCGCAAACGGTGGTGTCTCAGTTTTAATTTTTCTTAACTAAAGGATTTGCCTGTCGTCTCTCGGATGCAGCGCTGACGATCTTGGCGAGCGTTTCAGCGTCAATCAGTAGATAGACCTTTTCGGCCGAGCCATAGGCCATGTGACCAATCACATGAATGCCCCCGCCCATCGTTGTATAAACCTCTTCAAGCTCAACTGGGCGATCTTCACCCTCGTCGCCGATCCTGATTTTCATGCCACTTCCCGCTTCTTGTAAGGCCCGCGCTTCCCCGGCGTAGGCGCAGCGGCCTCTACCAGCGCCGCTACGTCTTCCATGCTCCAAAACCGATCCGACACGCCAGCGGCCATCGCCCGGCTCATCCGGTGCTTCTTGTGCATCTTCACGAAGTTGTACCAGACCGTGTAGAGCGCGACCATGTGAGCGTGGTTCTCGAACTTCTTCGAGAAAGCGTTTGAGAGGCGGGTGAACCGCTTCATTTGCATCCGCATCGTGAGGTTCTGACGTTCGACGTAGGACGTGGAAACGTGCGCCTCATCGGGTGAGCCGGTCACGGTGGTTCCGCGCCGGAATTCTTGACTTGCGCGATGGCCTCGCCTTCGACGTCCAGCCGCTCGTCTTCCTCGACCTCGAATGCTGCACGCCCCTGAAAGCACTTTCCGAGGACCTGCCGCTGTCATATCGGCTACGCGTACATACCGCATCTGGGCTATCGCGAGGTCTTCGGGTTGAGATCTTCGGAGCGAGCGCTGCCGAGGACCGCCGCATCGTACAACCGCGTGGGAGGCTAGGATCGAACCCATCATCGCACGCCTGGAACGCGCCATCGCCTGCGCAGCGAGCGGCCTCGTCGGTCGCCGCCACCTCGTCGAACTGGTCCATCTCGCCCTGGTGGCGCGCGAGCACGTCCTGCTCATCGGGCCGCCGGGCACGGGCAAATCCGCCCTGGTGCGGGCCTGCGCCGCCGGCACCAGGGCGCGCTGCTTCGAATACCTGATCGGCCGCTTCACCGAGCCCTCCGAACTGTTCGGGCCTCTCGACCTCGAAGCCCTGCGCGCCGGCAAGGTGCGGCCCGACATCGCCGGCATGCTGCCAGAGGCCGAGTTCGTCTTCCTGGACGAGGTCTTTCTCGGCTCGACCGCGATCCTCAACGCCCTGCTCGGCGTGCTGAACGAGCGCCGCTACCGGCGTGGCCATTTCGACACGGCGGTTCCGCTGCGCTGCTGCGTCGGTGCCAGCAACGCCCTGCCGGAAGATACGGCGCTCGCCGCCTTCGCCGACCGTTTCCTCATCACGTCATTCGTGGACCCGCTGGCCGATGCCGACCTCGAAGCTCTTCTGGCCGGGCCGGCCACGGGGCCGGATGCCGAGGCCGAGCCGCCCCTGACCCTCGCGGAGATCGACGCCCTCGCGGACGCCGCAACGCGGATCGACCTCTCCTCAGTCCGTCCGGCCTACGCGCAGGTGGTGCGCAAGCTGCGCGCGCGCGGCGTTCGCCTCAGCGACCGGCGCGTGGTCCGCGGGCAGTCGCTCATCGCCGCCGCCGCGCTCATCGCCGGCAGAGCGGAGGCCGAGGCCGCCGACCTCTGGCCGGTGATCCACCTCGTCCAGGACCGGATCGCCCAGGACGAGGCCCGCGACCTGCTGCGCGTCGAACTCGGCGCGGCGGCGAGCCGGATCCTGCCGGAGGCTGCCAAGGCGGCAGGCTACGGGCCGACCGCCCGCGCTGCGGACCTCGCTCGGGAGGGCGAGACGCTGGCCGGGGCGGCGCCCGACGACCGCGCGGCGCCTGCCTTCGAATCCTGGCTGGTGCGGGCCGAATCCTTTCTGGCGCAGGTGGACGCCGCCTTCTCGGCGGAGGCGCGCCCGCCTGCCCTCGCGGCCGCGCGGGACAGTCTCCTCGCCCGCTGCGGAACACTGTCGGGACGCGCCGCTTGACCGATCCGGGCGTCGCTGCCCTACCTCTGCGGCTCGTGCCCATGGGGAACGAGGGCCGGCCTGTAGGTCTGTGCCTGACGCGGGCGGATGCCGCCGTCCTGCTCGGCCGGATCGCGCCGCGCCTCGCCCGCTACGCCACCCTGCGCCTCGCCCTTGCGGACGGCGTGGCGGTGCTGTTCGCGCCCGAGGCTACCTCGGACGAGACGCCGCTGCCCTGGTGCGCGGCGCCCCTCGGGTGGCTGTCTGCCGCCGGGCCGCTGCTGCTGCCTTTCGGCACTCGCCTGGACGTGCCGGCACCCTGGTGCGCCGAGGTGGCACGCCGCCTGCTCGACCGGAACGGCCTCGCCGGCCCGGCGCTCGTCGTGCCCGAGGGCGACACCTTGCGCCTCGTAGACCTCGCCGGATCACGCGCGCTGCCCGACATTGACGCAGACCGCCTCGGAGATCAGGCATGAGCGCGCCGAAGAGCGTGCCCGCCGTGCCGGCCGCCCTTGCGCCCTGGGCGGTGCTGTTCGCCGGGATGCCGGAGCCGGACCTGCGGATCCTCGCATCCCTAATGGACGCCCTGCGCCCGCTCCTCGACCGAGCGGACGGCGCCGGGGCGCAGCCACAGGGCGAGATCGACGGGCTCGGCGGCCTCGGGAGCCGTGGCGGGATCGAGCGCCTCGTAGCCTCCGAATGGCTTTGGCGCGAACTCGACCCGGACGCCTTCCTGCAACGCGCCGCCGCGCGAGATCTGTTGACCCTGGAGCCGGTATACCGCCAATCGACGGAGGCAGGCGTGGTCCTGGTGGTGCTCGATGCGGGGCCGGACCTCCTCGGCGCGCCCCGTCTCGTGGCCCTCGCGGCTTTGCTCTGCCTATGCGACCTCGCCCGGCGCCGGGGCGCGCACCTGCTCTGGACCTCCACCGCCGCGCCGGAACGCGGTTGGAGCGCGGGGTTCGACCGGGCTGACATCGCGCAGCTGCTACGGGAGAGCGCGGCGGTGGCCCTCGACGCGGCGGAACTTGACTGGCTTCTCGCCGAGCCGGCAGCGACTCGTGCAGTATCGCGCCCAGGCGCGAGCCTCTGGCTCGTGGGCGGTACCGGTCTGCCGGAGGGACCGCGCCGGGCCAACCGGATCACCATCGCCGAGCGGCCCCGCCTCGACCCGGCCGGCCTCGCGGTAGCGGCCGAGGTCGCGGTGACTGGGCCTTCGGGCGGTGCGGCGCGCGCCCGCCTCGACCTGCCGCCGGAAGCCGAGGCGGTAGCACTGCTGCGTGATCCGTTCCGCCCACGCACCGCGCCCGGTAGCGCTCACTACCGATCGGCGAGCCCGAAGCGGGACGACGCCGCGCCCGCCTGGGCGCCCACTGGCTTCGCCTTCACGCCGGGTGCGCAGCATCTTCTGGTAGCGCGGCGCGATGGCATCCTCGTGTTTCCGCTCCTCGGTGAGCGCACCGCCCGGCACATCCCGATCGCGCATCACGATCGCCTCGCGGGCCTCCATGTCGGGCCGGAGCGGATCAGGGCGGTCTTCGTCACCGTTTACCTGGAGGAGGCCCGCATCCGCCAGAGGAGCTGGAACTTCGCCGGTCGCCCGTTGGGAGCCTCGGTCGACCTGAGCGTTCCCCGTGATCACCCCCTGGCGGCCACGCGCTTCCCGAGGGCCGCACTGCCGTTCCTCGGAATCCTCAAGCGCCGCGACCGCTGCTGGCTCCTGGCTCCGGACGGGGCGCCCATCCTGCTCGCTGAAGGCAGCGCAACCGATTACAAGGCGCTCCGGGGCACCACACCCTTCACGCTCACGCCCGGCGCCCTGCTGACGCGCGATCGCACGGGCGCCGTGATAGCCCGCCGCCGCGCCGACGGGCATGTGCTGGCCCGCTTCCCCGCCGAAGCCGTCCCGGCGACACGGGCCGGCGCGCTCGACGTCCTCACCGGCAGTTCCCCGCCCATGCTGGCCGCCGAGGATGAGGACGGCACGTGGCAGCTGACGAAGGCCTGTGGCGGAGAGGTCCGCTGCGTCTACCCACACGGACGCATCGTCGGCTTCGCCACGGTCGAAACAAACCGCGGGGCAGGCGAGCATCTCGCCGCTCTGCATCGCAACGAGGACGGCCTGACGTTCCGCGACCTCGACGGCGCAGCGCTCGCTGACCCGATCCCGCTGCCAGCCGATCACTTCGACGTTGTGCGGATCGCCGCCGGCCCGGGCGCCAAGTTCTTCGTTGCCGCCGCCCGCCTCGATCCAGACGGCTTCGTCGCGACCCTCGCGCTCCGATCCGTCGCGGGCATGTCCGACGACATCTGGCGTTATCTGCCGAACGTGAACGAGTTCACGGAGACGATCCCGTGCCTCGACGCCTAAAACCATCGCCACTGCCGGGCGCCCGTGAGCCGCTGGCGGATCTGGCTCTGCGCGGCTGGATACATACTGGCACGATACCGCTCGACGGCGTACTGATGGATCGCAACCGCGTCGGGCCCAATTGGAGGGATCGCGTCCGCCCCTGGCTCGACCACGCGGCCGAGGCGCGGGCGCTCGGGGATCTCGTCCTCGTCCTGTTCGCGCGGCCCCTGTCACGGGATTGCGCCGCGCTCGGTCCCTGCCTGCCGGTGGTGCGGCGCTTCGGCCTGCTGGCCACCGCCCCCTTCGCCGAGCCTGAACCTGCGCTCGCCGAGGCCCTGCGCGAACATCTCGTCCACGTGGTGGCAGGCCGCCTCACCGCCGTGCCGCTCGGCGACTTCATCGGCCTCGACGTCGCTGGCTGGTGGGCGCTCGACGGCATTCGGGTCGTCCCGGCCGAGCGCGTCCCGACCCTTCGCCCGGCGGCCCCAGCTCCCCGCCTCGCAAGCGCCCCGACCCTCACGGCCGGCGCGGAGCCCTTCGCACCAATGCGCGAGGCGCTCGCCCGACGTCCCCGGCGACGGCTCCGGCACGCGATCGGCGATCTTGTCGCGGGCGCCCGGCGCTGGGTCGGCGGAACGTTCGGGTTCCTCTGGGAGGCCTACATCGTCTTGCTCGTCCTGACCGTGGCGGGCGGCCTGGTGTTGGAGTTCATCGAGAGCATTCGGACGACGACGGAGGCGAACTGGGGCAAGATCCTGCAGCCGCTGGTCGTCGCGTTCGTCGTTGCGTTCGTCGTCGCGTGGTTGGTCTCCCACCGCGCCGGTAAGGGGTTTCCCACGGCACTGGTGGAGACGGTTCGGGGCGGCGCGCCGGCCGCCGACTCCCTGCGCGATCCGTTCTGGCGAAAGGCGGCAGCGTGGCTGGCATGGCGCTCGCCCTATGCGGGGCATGTGCGCCGGCTCTATGCGCGCCGCCTCACCGAGGTGGAGCGCCTGTTCGCCGCGGGCCGGATCGAGGAGGCCCTGCACCGGGCAGTGGGGCTCGCGCCCCCGGCAAGCCGGACGGCCACCTTCGCCGATCTCCCCCTCACCGGCCCCGGCCTGCGCGAGAGCCTTTCGCTCGATCTCAAGCCGCAGCGCCCCTCACGTCTTGGCCTCGATCCTGCCGACGAGAGGCGCCTGCGGCAGCTCTACGACGAACAGGCCACCGCGCTGCGGGAGGCGGGCGACATCGAGCACGCCGCCTTCGTACTGGACCAACTCGCCGGGAATCCGCACGCGGCAGTGCAACTCCTCGCGGAGACCGGGCAGGTCGAGACCGCAGCCCGGCTCGCGGAGGCGCGACGCCTCAGGCCGGGCATCGCCATCCCGCTCTGGTTCAGGGCGGGACAGGCCGAACGAGCACTGGCGCTGGCCGCCCGCCACGATGCTCATGAGGAGCTGTGGAAGGAACTCCCGCCCGGCGATCCGTTTCGTCCGGTGCTGGCCGAGGCCTGGGCGGAGCGTCTTGCCGGAATCGGCGCCTTCGACCATGCCGCTGCTCTCGCCTTCGGCCTTCCGGCGCTCACCGGGCGCCGCGAGGCTTGGATCAGGCAGGCGCTCGCCGCCGGGGGCCAACCCGCGCCGGAATCCTTGGCGCGGGCGCTCCGCGCCTTGCCCTGGGACGCGCAAAGCGCCGACCCGCTCTACGCGGCCTTCGTGGAGCTTCTGATCGCACCGGGCCTGTACGGCGCGTCACGGCGGGTCGCGCTGGCTGCGCATTGGCTCGATCCGGCATTCGAGGGTGGTCCCCCCCGGCCACCGAACCCCGCCTTCGCTCTCCTCTGTCGCGGCCTCACCCGCCGGCTCGCCGTGGATGATGGCGCGCTGGGGCACGATCCGGAACGCGCACGGCTCGCCGGGCGCCTCGCCGAAGCCGGGGGGCAAGTCGCGCTCCGCCAGCATCTCCGGCGACTTCAAACCCGGCCGCCGCCCCTCGGCCAACCAGCGAGTGGCCCGATTACGATTCCCGATGGTCCAGCGCTCGCCGAGATCATGGACACGGCTTTGCTGGCGGGTGGACGGCTGCTGGTGGGCTATCGCTCGGGGTTGGTCCGCCTGCTCGGCCGGGGCGGGCGTGAGCGTTGGCGCGGTCAGATCGAGGGCTTCATGGGGTTCGCGACCCTCCGCGCAGGTGCCCGGGCTTTTGTCCTGCGACAGACCCTCGACGGTCCGGCGCTGCTCCTCCTCGATTCGGATGCCGGGCGGCTCACCCCGCTCTGCCGCCTGCCGGTCACGCACTGGCAGGCCCATGCAGACGAAACC
Organism: Methylobacterium sp. Leaf85; assembly: GCF_001422125.1. Classification (NCBI taxonomy): domain Bacteria; kingdom Pseudomonadati; phylum Pseudomonadota; class Alphaproteobacteria; order Hyphomicrobiales; family Methylobacteriaceae; genus Methylobacterium; species Methylobacterium sp. Leaf85. Next base: position 262,090 of record NZ_LMME01000033.1, read on the forward strand.
GGCTGGCTCGTCTTCGACCGGGACGGGCTGGTGCGCCTCGACACCGCCTCGCTGTTGGCATGCGGCGGGGCTGGCGGGGAGGTATCGGTGCCGGCCTCCCGGCCCGCCCACCATTGGCGTCTGCCCATAACCGAGCCCGGACGTCCCGTGACGCTCGCATCATTCCCGGACGGCTGGTACGTCGTTTATGCCCGTCACGACGGTCTCATCGAGTGGTGGAGCCTCGCCCGAAGAACGCTCGCGGTCTCCTGCCGCTTCTGGACGTCACCCCCTTGCGCGGATGGGGACGTGCTCGGGCTGACGGAAGGCGTTGCCTGGGCCTTGCAGAACGCGGATACGAAACCGGTCCTGCGCGCCTACCCGCACGTCTGGACACCGGCGACACGGGAGGCCGAGCACAGGCTGATGGATGAGATGGACCACGCCGAACCACGACCCGTGCCACGCCTCGCGACCATGGAGGGAGGCCACCTCTGGGCCGCAACCGACATCGCGGCCGGCGCGGTCTGGGCGGATGTTGTTGGGGGAAATGGGAAGAGCGGCCCGACCGTGAGGTGGCACGGTAGCCGAAGCCTGCGCACACGCTTTGCCCTAGACGGCACGGCGGCGGCGGTGTTCGACGAGCGCGGTCGCCTCGTCGTCCTCGACCCACGCACCGGACAGATAGCCCTGCGCCTGCTCTGAGCACCGGAAGCGGCACTATGCCTGTCCCGAACGAGCCACACGTGCGGGTGGAGCGAACTCGCGGGATCGAAGAAAGTCGGCCTCCTCGGTGTCGCTCGCGCAAAACCGTCTCTAGGGTCAGAACTCAATCATCCTGACCGTGCTGGGGGCCGCTTGCGACACATCGCTGATCCTCAGAACGTCCGCTTCGAGGCTGTTTAGGTGGACGCTCACGACCGGGTTGGGTGGGGAGCGGACCCTGGCCCTTCGCCCTGAAGCGGACGTTCCGCCTGCGACCGATTGCAGACTAATTGCAGGGTGGGGGTAGAATTACGCTTGATGGTTCTGGGAAGACCTTTGACGCCTGATCCGAGGCTGGGTAGTCCCAATCCAGTAGCGCGAGACCTAAGGCTGTCCAGCGCCCGAAGGTCCGGCCATCGAGAATGACCTCGATGTATCCGTATTCTGCCAGGGAACAGATTGCATGCTCTCCCGCTGATATGGCTACGCTGTCGATAGCCTGCCGTTCACGGTCTTGACTAAGATACTGCCGCACCATGCTGGCGAGTGCACCCACGGCTCGCTTTTGCCGATCATCCATTTGCATCTCGTTTGCTCAAAACCGTTCAGTCATCTTCAGAGGACGGATTACCACCCGTCTCGGCCGTAGGTCACTGCGTCACCGAGCAGCCCGCAAGCGGACGTTCCGGCCTTCTGCAAAGGGTCGGAGGCGGAGCGTCCGCCTCCGGTTAGAGAGGCAGCTCCGCTCCCAACCCTCGACGGCCCTTCCCAACGTGAAGCTGATTGGGTTTTGACCCTACAGATCGTCAGCCCAGCCCCCGATCCGGGTAGCAACGGCTTCCCATCCCTTCTCCAGCATCATGTCATGGGCCATGTCGGGGAAGAATTCCGCCGTGGTCCGATGAGCCCTCGCGACGGCCTCGACCTGTCGCCGGGTGAATATGGCGTCGTCCTCCGCACTGAGAACGAGAATGGGAGTGGTGACGCGGGACGGTTTGCAGAGGTCGAGACACATCACGTCCAGGTAGGCCAGGAAGGCCTCGTCCTGCAGGCGGACGAAATGGCGCTCGACTTCATGGTCGGGCATCCTGGCCGAGAAGAAGAGGCGGCGTGCCTTGCCGGGGGTCGAGATTACCGGCTTTAGGCTGCCGCTCAGGTTCGCCTTGAGCACGCCGATGGGGTCATTCAGTAAAAAGCGGATGGCGGTCGATGCGAAGCCATAGTGGGGCATTGGCGCAAGCAGGACCGCGCCTGCCGCCGTCCCGGTCTCAAGGTACTTCTGAACGATGAACGCACCCATCGAATGCCCGACCAGGATCGGAGGCCGTGGAAGGCTTCCGGCTACTTGGGTGACGTCATTCACGTAGTCGCGCACCCGTGTCCTGCGCAGCCGGTCATGCCCGTCGCTACCCCCATACCTTCGAAGGCTAAGGGCATGTACCTCCCGCCCCTGGGCGGCGAGGTGATCCAGGAAGCCCTCGACCCAACACCAGGCTGCGTGCCAGGCGCCATGAACCAGGAGCAACGGTGGGCGAGCACTATCAGTGCCGCGGGACAGAACCTCGATTCTCGGACCTTGGGTCTTGGAAGGCGACAGCGAGAGAGCATCAGCCATGGGAATTCGTCGTTGCACGGGCATGCCCGGTGATGCGTCAAAGTTCTTTGATCCACGCCATCAGCGTGGCGCCATGCTCGAACCGGGCCTGGGTGCGGTAGGTCGCATCGACCATGCTCGGATTGATCCCGTACTTCCTCGTGAAGGCGCGACTGAACATCTTCTCGGTCTCGAACCCGCACTCGTAGCCTATGGTCGAGATCCGGCGCTTCGGGCCTCCCTCAAGGCCGGCGAGAATGCGCATTGCCCGCGACAGACGGCGGTCGCGGATGTAGGTCGCGATGCCCCCGTCCTGCTCGAAAAGCCCATACAGGGCGGTTCGGGATATGCCGAAGCGGGCGGTGAGCTTTTCGGTCCCCAGGTCGAAGGAATAGAGGTCTGCCTCGATGAACTGGCGGATCGAAATGCCGAGGATCGTCTCCCTTTCGTAGGGACTATCCCTCGTCGGATCGGTGAACACTGCGTTGGCGAGCGCGATGGTGGCGATGGACAGGCTGTCCTGTTGATCGGCCGTCGCAGTCTCGATGCAATGGGAAAGACTGCGAAGGTGATCCGACATCAGGCGGGTGATCGGGTTTGCGTCGAACCTGAAGGACGTTCCGTGCCGCGGAGATAGATCGCCGAGCCTGCGCTCGAACGACCGCCGGGGTATCAGGAGATTGATGCTCGAAACCTCTGTGGCATCCGACACCATCGTCTGGGAGAGGTCGAACACCGTAAACCGTCCGGCCTCGACATCGATCTCGCTCCCATTGCGCCGCAGGGATGCCTTGCCGGAGAGGTAGATACGCAAAAGGAGATGGTCGATGCCCTGCTGCGAGATCTGTTGAGCAGACCGCTCGATCCTTTGCTGCGGCGCCGTGAGGAACCCAAAAAGGCAGCGTTGCAGATTGTAGTTTTTCATCTGGACGTTGGGAGAGACCTCGACATCGTCATCGATGTAAGCGTGAAAAACCGGCGAGATTGCATCGCGCCAAGCCTGCTTACGTTTCGCTGCATCTTGAATATTACCCGGCTGTTGGTCGATATTCATCTTAGATCGCCGACTTTATATCATATTTCTTGGCTTAATAGCCTCGGAGATCCACTCCGATCCCTTCTGCATGGTGCAACCTTATAATCAAGTCAACATCTCTGGTTGAGTTAAAGGCATAAATCCTGTGCGAATTTCGTCAAAATGATCTACTGGACGAAAAATACCCAATTCAGGATGAAAAGTACCAAGTAACAATTGAACAAGTCTAACTATTTATTTCTGCATAAACCATATCGAACCACCCTTAGCCTGTCGCAAATCCCAGCGGCTCATAGCATCGGGTGGGTACATTCATGTCTACCGGCATCACTTTGTCTGCGGCCACACGTCAGAACCTGCTCTCGCTCCAGGACACTGCCGCTCTCGCCGCCACGAACCAGAACCGCCTCTCGACCGGTAAGAAGGTCAACTCGGCCCTCGACAACCCGGTGAACTACTTCACCGCGCAAGGCCTGTCGGATCGCTCGACGGCGCTGTCGAGCCTCCTCGACGGCATCTCCAATGGCATCCAGACCATCCAGGCGGCCAATACCGGCGCGTCGAAGATCGCCGACCTCGTGAAGTCGCTCCAATCCACCATCTCTCAGGCACAGTCGGATGCCGCCGCCAACCGTCCGACCGTGACCGGTACAGCCCTCGCCACCGCTGCCGAGGCCAAGGCGGCCGGGACCAGCCTGCGCACCACGGCGATGGCGATGGCTCTGGGTGGAACCGCTGGCCGGCCCACCGACGCGAGCGCAGGCTCCCTCGGCATCGCGGGCGACAAACTCGCCATCACGCTCACGGACGGAGAGAACACCTTCACCAAGACCCTCGACCCGACGGCGACGGTCGGCGACCTCGTCGATGCCATCAACGGATCCGGCCTTGCGACGGCCTCCGTCGACGATGCCGGCAAGCTGACCGTGACGGGCAACTCGGACAGCCTGAAGGTCGGCCTGGGTGGCGGGACCGACGCAGCCGCCGCGCTCACTGCGGCAGAAGCAGGCACGTCGAACACCGCCATCGGACTGACGGCGGCGGCCTACACGACCGGCCTGTCGAGCGACAAAACCTCCGCGGCCCGCACGGCCCTGGCCTCGCAGTTCAACGACCTGCGCACCCAGATCGACCAGATCGCTAAGGATTCCGGTTTCAACGGCACGAACCTTCTCGGTGGCGACACCCTGAACGTCCTCTTCAACGAGAAGACCGGATCGGATCAGTCCAAGCTCAGCGTCGCCGGACGGAAACTGTCCGCCGACAGCCTTGGCGTCAGCAAGGCGGTGAACGGGACCGCTAGCGATGGCGAGTTCAACATCCAGACCGACAAGGGCCTGGCGGCGATGCAGGACACCCTCAAGACGGCCCTGACCAGCCTCAAGAGCCTGCAGTCCGGCTTCGGCTCCAACCTGTCGAACGTCCAGATCCGCCAGGATTTCACCAAGCAAGTCGGGAACATCCTCGACACCGGCTCGGCCAACCTGACCAGCGCGGACATGAACGAGGAGGCGGCGAACTCCCAGGCGCTATCGACCCGCAACTCGCTCGCGGTCTCGGCGCTCTCCCTCGCCAACGCAGCGCAGCAGAGCATCCTCCAGCTTCTCCGCTGAAGGCATCCCGGTCCCGCCTGACGGCCCGTCCCCCTCGGTAAACCCAGCCCACAGGCACCGGCGATGGCCTGTGGGCCGAACCCACCTCTTCGATGCGCGAGAACTCCCCATGAGAACCATACTGATCGCATGCCTGCTCGGCATGGGACTGACCGGTGCGGCTGCTGGCCCGGCACGCCTGGAAAAGGGTGCCGTACCGGCTGGCCCATCACATGCTGCCGTCGAGCGCTGGTTCACGGCGGGCCGGGAACTGACCTGCTTCGACCGGAATCTCGACGAAGGCCCTTGCGACATGAGCCGGGCCATCACCTTCTCGACCTTCTACGATGCTGGGGAGAACAACGCCCTGGTGTTCGTCCTGTACTCCGCCAGCGTGAGCAACGCCGTCTCTCATGCGGTCGGACAGTTCCGTCGCTCCGATGACGGATGGGTCCTCGTGCGCAATATTCGCGGCGTGTGGGGCGAAGGTCCCGATAGCCTATCCTTCGAGGGCGGACGAGCCATCTTCACGATGGCGGCGCTCATGCCCGGGGATGCCCGCTGCTGCCTCTCCGGGACGCAGCGGTACGAGGTCGACTTGGCGACGGGAGCGGTCAAGGAAGGGCCAAAGCTTCCTGGCTCAACCAAGGCACAGCCGGCATCCGCAAAAGGATTCGCCCCCCGCCCCAAGGGCTACGAGGGCGCATCGTACACCCACAATGGCAGCGAGGTCCTGGTCGACGAGCGGGCCGGCGTGATCCGCTACGACGTCCCGAAGGCGTCGATCCGCAAGGCCGTGGGTAAGGGCACGGTCCTCTTCAGGGGCGCCTTCGCTACCGATGGCCGGGTCTCCGGGACGGCCTACGTGTTCAAGGCCGGCTGCGAACCGGCCCCGTACCGGGTCATGGGTTGGTCGAAGGGCTCCACCATCGAACTGCGAGGTCTGGCTCCCCATCGCGATCCGAACTCCTGCGCCATCGTCGCTTCCTCGAAGCGGAGCGCCCACTCGACGCTGCGCTTCGAAGAGTTCTCCGATTTCTGACATTCAACCCGCAAGCAAGGAACCGGGGCAATGGCACATTGGAATATTCGCGCTCGCCTGATCGATCTCGGCGTGATGGAGATGGGGAGCGACTTCGTGACCTATAACGGCGTCAAGGTCGTCATGCCCGATGGGAAACGGGAATTCCTCGGCAAATTGACCATGCACAACGAGGTGAACTCCGTGTTCACCGAGACCCAAGGCGAGTTCGTTCAGCTTTACCTATCAGGGCGACACAACAAATACCCCGCCGTTCTCTACGGGATGAAAACACAGAATGAAAGTGTTTATTCAAAAGCGTCACCGACGATGCCTCTGAAACTCCAGATAATTCAATGGATGATTTTATCTCTTTTTGCATGTTTTTTATTGGTAGGGTTTATTCTGATTCCACTTTTGATTTTCTCTTATCGGTACGTGGCATCTTGGGATCCACCACGCCGGAAAGTGTTTGATGCCCATATCCCTGACGAAGCAGGAAGCTCTCCTGGATCACTTGCGAAAGGCCTTGCAGGAGGCCAAGCCGCCTGATTGAAGGGCGGCCTGCAGGTTTATCCGTCTGCCAACCTTCGTGCCGGCGGGTTGCCGAATCAAAGCGCCGTTTGTCGTATATCCGAGAAGACCTTTTATCTCGGCTGGCTCGGTAGTAAATCCAAGCCGGTCGTAATAAATGAAAACGATGCGCATTCACGCCATCGCTTTTGTCCTATCCATTGTCCCTGCATACGCGGCCGAGCCAGTCACCGGCCGGGCGTCGGTGATTCCGGACGGGCTGTTGCTACGACAACGCACCGATGGAAAGCTTCTTCCACACCCTCAAGGTCGAACTCGTCCACCAACAACGATGGGCGACCCGGGACGAGGCTCGACGCGACTTGTTCGCTTACATTGAGGGCTACTACAATCGACAGCGCATCCATTCGGCTCTCGGCTACATCACCCCCGAGCAGGCCGAGCGGAACGCGAGCTAACCCCCCTGTCCGTGAAATCGGGGGAGGATCACGACCTCCCGAGGTCGCGACCGGCATCGCGCTGCGCCGATTTATCGAGGACAACCTCAAACGGGTCGACGTGCCTATGCTGATGGCGCGCTTCGGCCTGTCACGGGCGCCGCTCTACCGGCGGTTCGCCGCCGAGGGTGGGATTCATGCCTACATCTGCGACCGCAGGCTCGTTGCGGCGATGCGGCGGCTCACTCACCCTGGCGAGGCCCCTCGGCCGATGGTGGCGCGACTCGCCCACGAAGCTGGCTTTGCCAACGCGCGGGTATTCAGCCGAGCGTTTCATCGGGAGTACGGGCTGTGGCCGGCCGAGGTGAAGTCATCCCACACCCCTGGTGGAGGAAGCACATCTGATCCGCCGTTGACGTGGCTGCGAGATCTGTGAAGGGAAGCCAAGAGACTGTCTCAGCGCTTGTCTCCGAGGCTGAGCACAGGGGATATCGTCCCGCCAGGCAGCTTCGGGTACGTTGCCGCGAGACTAAGTCGAATGATCTGGGGCCTTGCGTCGAGGCCGCAACTGCGCTGTCGGGTATACAGAACCGCCCCGACGGGACGATCCCGGTTCTGGCGTCGTCCGCTGGCGTAAGCCAACCACCAAGGGCGACGTTGGGCTGGCCTCCTGAGCGTACGCAGAGCCCCCTATCCAGCAGATACAGGCTTCACCAAGCAAGCCATACCAGCCTTCCGGGCTCCCTCGACCTCCATGAGATCCTCCCCGACATACAGGCACTGGCCAATAGGCACGTCGACCCGTTCGGCAGCATAGGCGTAGACACGCGGGTCAGGCTTGCTCGCACCAGCATCTCGATTCGTGATAACCCCATTTGCATCCAGCGCGATCAGGATCCCTGCGCGATCCAGCAACGCCCGGAACTCCCGTACGGCCATATCGTCCGGTATGTTGCTAAGGACGCCGACACACAATCCAAGGGTGGACCGCATCGTCTCCAGAAGCGCCAGCGACGACGCGAACGGCTCCAACCGCAACCCGAACGGCGTGGCCACCGCCCTGCCTAGGGTCTCGCCTACATCGAAGAACACCCAGCGTAGCGGTCCGCCATCGAGCATTGCAGCGTAATCCTTGTACCCTGCCATTGTCTTTATCCAACAAGACTTCCTTGAAAATTCGAAAATAGATCCCACAAATCGGATCCCCCACTACCGACGGCTCAAGTATCCCTTGATCCATTCACGCAGGGCTGCGGCGGCAGGCTCGTTTTCCTCCTCAACATCGGCCACAGATAGCGTTCGCCAGCCGCTCTCGTCTTCGACAGTGATGGTGTAGCTTCCGGCAGCCTTCCGATCGATGCCCTCCTCACGCAACGGACAAGCAAAGGCAGCCTGTATGAGTCGTTCGAGCTTCTCACGGTCTGCCCGGGGCAATGCCCCGACATCCAGGACAGCCGGGGGAGCACGCATGTTGAACTGCGCCGCCCAGCCGCCTTTGTCGGCGTAGGTGACCTTCACGCGAGTTCTTTCCGGTGTGTGCCTCCGCGACCGCCACGGCGGCCGCCGTCGCTGGCGGAGGCATCCGAATGGATCTCGGGTGAGGCGGACCCGTTCTGGCCTGCCTTTCGGATCGCGCCTACGTCCCGGGACAGTGCATCAACCTGATTGGACAAGGCAGCGATCTGGCGCACGAGAGTCGTGAGCGCGTCGCCGTCTGGCTCAGACCCTCGCTCTTCCGCTTCGGCCAAAGCACGGGCACGAGCATCGGACGGCGACATGATGCTGATGCCAACCTCGGCCCAGGCATCGGCAACCGCTTGCTGCTCCTCGCTACGGAAACCGTACAGTTGCCCGGCCTTCGCGGCTGTCGTATCGGCAAACTCTTGGAAGTCCGTAGTGGGACCCGACGCCTTGAGCGACTCGTACCAGATCAGGCCCGGCGCCTCCCAGGCATTGCCCCCGATGTTGGCGGCGGTCCGGTAGAAGGCCTTGTTCGGGATGCCGGAGTTTATGTGCACGCCGCCGAAGTCACCTTCCTCGGAATCAGGAAGGCGTGCGTACCTGCTCATATGGTCAGGTTGTGGATCCCTACCTAGATCGGGGCTGTCGTAAGCCGATCCAGGCGCCTTCATCGAGCGCAGGGCGTCGCCCCTCAGCGCCGGCGTGAAGATCTCCGTTCCAATGAGCCAATCCGCCGTCTCCACGGATTGGCCCAGCTTCCATTGCTTTACCAGGGATCCGAATACGTCCGACATTGATTCGTTCAAGGCGCCGGACTGGTTGTGGTACTCCAGTCCGGCCGTATGTTCGGTGACGCCGTGCGTGAGTTCGTGAGCGATCACATCCAAGGATTCGGTGAAATCAGTAAAGAGGACGCCGTCACCATCTCCAAAAACCATTTCCTGCCCGTCCCAGAACGCATTGTTATAGTATCGTCCCCGATGCACGTAGCCATCGAGCCGCATTCCTTTTCCATCAATGGAATTCCGCTTGTAAGACCTTTTGGTAGAAGTCGCGGGTGGAACCTAGGCCGTCGAATGCTCGATTTACGGATGCATCCTTGGAGGGAGGCCCCTGCTCGGTCCGGGCGAGCTTCGCCGAAATGAGGCGGGTGCTGCCTTGGCAGTCGAAGATGCTTCGACGACCACTCGTGGGAGCGATCGCGACCCCTATACCTGCAGCGGCACGAATTGCGCGCTGGCCGCGAAGGCGCTCTGTTCCCAGCAAAGTGTTCAAGGCAGCCTTGCGGACCTCTTCATTTCCGCTACCGAGCAATCTTCTCAGTATATGCGGAGGCATGATGCAATTCAGGCATCGACAAGTGGCGTCCATGGCGTGCTTCCTCACCTGTTTGGTCGTACCGGATCGTTGAAACGGTTGGCGAACCATGATGTGGGCAGGCCAAATTTCCCAACCGATTCAGCGGCCGGAGGGACCGTGGATCATGAAAACTCCACTGCACTTGATATCGGACCATAGATGGCCAGCCGAATCAATGTATTTATGGCACCGTACAATAAATTGTGGATCGCAGCCATATCCCGGATGGGTTTGCAGTAGATTATCGCTGCTCGAATGGGCGCGGCCCAGTTTTCATTTGGCTCGACGATCACACCCGGGCGGTATCCGAACGCTCCTAACAGCATCCGCGAGCGCACTGGGGCGGCCTGCGCGGCTGCTCTACCTGCTGGCCTACTCGCCCGATGTTCAGTCCCGCTCAGTGGCGGGTTGGTTGGATCGCAGGCAGACGACCCCGAGCATCAAAAATCGCCGATTGGATCACGTCTGAGGCGGTCGAGACGCAGCGTACCCAAGTCGAGACGCAGCGTACCCCAGTTGCACGCGATAGCCCGAAACATCCACCCGGCCGGCAAGGCCGCCAGCCCGAGACTTCAACGGTCATCGCGATCCCCGCGACCGCCGAAAGTCCCTCCCGATGTCCTCTTCCGTCACGCTTTCCGCCGCGACGCGCCAGAACCTGCTCTCTCTGCAGGACACGGCGGCCCTCGCGTCCACCAACCAGAACCGCCTCTCCACCGGCAAGAGGGCCAACACCGCCCTCGACAATCCGACGAACTACTTCACCTCCACCGGCCTCAACGACCGCTCCACGGCCCTCTCAAGCCTCCTCGACGGGATCTCGAACGGGATCCAGACGATCCAGGCCGCCTCCAAGGGCGTCGATACCGTCACCACCCTGGTCAAGCAGATGTAGTCCGTGGTCGCCCAGGCCCAGACCAACGCGGCGACCAACCTGCCCAAGATCACCTCGAACGCCGCCCTCGCCAACGCCACGGAGACCGCCGCCACCGGCAAGTCGGCGCGCGACGTCGCTTTCGGCAAGACCCTCGTCGGTACCGCCACCCCCGCCACCCCCGCCAGCGCCACGGCGGCCGGCAACGTCGGCGTGGTGGCCGCGAACGTCGATACCCTGCAGCTGAAGGCCGGCAACAAGACCTACGCCTACACGATCGGGGCGACGGATACGGTCAACGACATCGTCAACCAGATCAACAAGTCCGGCATCGCCACCGCATCCGTCGATTCGATGGGCCAGATGCAGGTCATCGGCACCGCCTCCGACGCCCTGTCGATCAACCTCGGTAAGGTCACCGCTGATGCGTTCGCCCCCGACGCGACGGAGACCGCCAAGCTCCTCGGCTCGGGCTCGACCAACGGCATCACCGGCGGCGGCACCTCGGCGGCGCGCTCGGCCCTCATCGACCAGTTCAACAACCTGCGCACCTAGATCGACGAGGCGGCCAAGGACGCCGGCTTCAACGGCACCAACCTGCTGAACGGCGACAAGATGTCGATCGCCTTCAACGAGAAGACCGGCAAGGCCCAGTCCAAGCTCGACGTGCAGGGCTCGACCGTCACCTCGGCGAACCTCGGCCTCGGCTTGATGGCCGACTCGTCCGTCGCGGCGACGGGCTCGAACTTCAGCATCCAGAACAACGCCGACCTGACCAAGGCCGCCGACGCCCTGACCAACGCCCTCTCGACCCTGCGCTCGACGAGCTCAACCCTCGGCTCGAACCTCTCCGTGGTCCAGACCCGTCAGGACTTCACCAAGCAGATCATCAACGTCCTCGACACCGGCTCGGGCAACCTCACCAACGCCGACATGAACGAGGAGGCCGCGAACTCGCAGGCGCTCTCCACCCGTCAGTCGCTCAGCATCTCGGCGCTGTCGCTCGCCAACACCGCCCAGCAGGGCATCCTCCAGCTCCTGCGCTGAGGGCGCCCGAAAGCCGGGACCCGCACCGTCCTTCCCAACCACGTGAGCCCGATCGAGCGGGCGGGTCCGGCGACCCGCCCGCCGGGCGAGACCAACCAACCCCTTCAATATGGATTCTACGATGATCAGGATTTCCACCGGCCTTCTCGTCGCGTCGCTGTGCGGCGTCCTGGGGGCATGCGCCGACGACCCCTTGGAATCCGCGATGCAACAGGCCATGACCCGCTCGATGACACAGGCATACCAGGGTCAGTTCGCGGCGGCGTCCTTCCTCATGGGAGGGTCGCGCGGTCAGGCGATCGCGATGCCCACCATCACGGACTTCCACAAGATCGGTTGCGAGCCGGCCCAGCCGGCGGCGGGCCATCTCTGCGAGTTCACCGTCAGCCTCAACGGCAGGGAGAGCAAGAACAAGGGCCACTTCTTCAAGGCACCCGACGGCACCTTGCCGATGGCCGAACGGTGATGGGCGGCCCGATGCGACGATCGTCCCGCCTCGCCGCTGTTCTCGTGATCGGGGTCTGCCTTACGGTCCCGGCGACGGCCGGCCCCGCACAAGCCGACCTGCCCGACGCCTACCGACATTGGTTCGTGTCCGACCGGTCGGTGACCTGCGTCACGCCTGACGGACGGGACCGGCGCTGCGCGACCTCGGCGGTCGAGCACGTCGAGGTCAAGCGGAACCCTGCCGATACGGCCGCCCTGGTGTTCATCACCTACCTGCCCGATCCGACCGCGATCGGAAACGCGACGCAGCTTGCTGCCGCGGCCTTCCGCAGGGGTGCCGACGGGTGGCGTCTCGTCCGGACAATCCGAAGCGCCGGTGGCGTACCGACCGGCAAGGTCGCCTTCACCGGCGAGACCGGCACCTATCTGGTGGCGGTGCCGAAGCCCGGGGATCCGCGCTGCTGCCCGAGCGGGCGCCGGCAGGTCTCGATCGACCTTCGCTGACACCTTCCGCCCTCCATACCCCGCGGCGACATGCCCACCGGATCGCGAAGTCCGCGATCCGGGACAACTGCGCCTGCCGGCAGGACATCGCCGAACCCTCATCCCACCGACATGGAAATCCCGATGACCAAAACCATTCCGACCTCGCTCGCCGGGGCGCTCTGCCTCGTCTTGGGAGCCTGCGGCGACGAGCCCTCTTCGTCGGCGCTGGAACAGGCCTTCCGTTGCGTATTCGCCCGGATGTCGCCGCCGCAGATCGCGGCCACCAACCTCCAGCTCGGCGGCAAACCCGACGGCAAGGTCGACGATCCGACGGATATCGCCAACTTCCGCATGTTCGGCTGCACACCGGCTGCGCCGAAGGACGGCTACGCCCGCGAATTCACCGTGACGCTCAACGGCATCGGTCGGCCGAAGATGAAGGCACACTTTTCGAAAAGGGCCGACGGCAAGCTCGCGATGGAGGATTGAGACCGGGACGCCCCCACGATCCCGTCATCACCCCCGCCCGGGGCCGTTTTCAACCTCCCTACGCCGTGGGATTCCGATGCTTCGTATCACCCTCGCTTCGCTCGCCGCACTGCTCGCCACGGGCGCAATGCACCCGGCAAGGGCCGAGCGGCCCATGAGCTTTCCGGAACTGACGGGCCGTGACGGACGATATGCGGCGATATGGACCGCCATGCTTTTTGATTTCTTGCCGGACAGCCGGGAGGGTCGGTTCCTCCATGCCCTGAACGGTCCGGCGACGCCGATGCAATCCATGAACCTGCTTGGCAGGCGTCTGCGGGTGGGGTTCGTCTGCGAGGTAACCGATTGCAAGGCCAACAGCGTCATCGTGGTCGTCGAGCCAGCGACCGGGCAGGTCTACGCCGTGCACCGTCGCCGCGTCGACGTTCCCCTACGCTATCGCTTCCTCGGACGCCGCGACAAGCGGATGCAGGCCGCCCTCGTGCGGCAGGCCGAACTGACGGACTTGCCGCCGGACGAGATGTGTCGGCGCTGACGGTGACGTCACGCCGCGTCGACAGATCCATATCGCAGCACCGGCGAAGCGCGCCATCCCAGCACAAGACCCGGGGAACTGCACCTGCGCCACGCGATCCCGTCGAGCCTCGCGCCGCTGGAGACGGAGAAGAGATCGGGGTTCGACGACATGGTGGAGGCCTTGGCCAAGCTGACGGTGGCGATGGGCGACGTGAGCCACGGCGTACGGGGGCTGCGTCTGAGTCCGCCGAGCCCTGATGGCCTTCGATCCGATAGCGGATCGCCCCTCGGCGCGCTCAAACAGATCTGTGCCGCCGATCGGATCGAGCCCGCCTACGAGCGCGAGCGCGCCAGGGCGCCGTGCGACCCCACCGATATCCGGGACTTGTCCCCGACATGAGGAACCGTGACCGGCCGGGTGATGCATTCCGCGGCCGGGTCCCGATGTCCCCTCTCCGGGACTTTTTCGATGACTGCTTCGGCCAACCCTGTCTGCTTCACCCGCTGTATCAGCTTTCGCGTTTTCGCCTCGTGCACGGCCGCGAGGGTCATGAACAGGCTGCGCTCGGCAGGATGCCGGGCCTGTTCCGAGCATGCCTTGAGGGTGGCGGTATACCTGAGGTGCTCCAACAGCCGTTCGAGCATCTTGCACCCGATCACGCCGTCGACGCGCAAGCTCTCCACGGCCACTCCGAACCCTACTTTAGGACGTATCTCCACGCCGTGATGCCACTGCATGCGTCTTTGGTCGCCCGGGCGGGAAAGCTGACGACCCGAGACGGGCGGAGGGCATTGCAGGCTCACCCGTCGGTTCAGGATGCTATCCGAACCGCACTGCTGATCGAGATAGCGCACCGGTAGGCCCGGGATGGTCGGCAACCAACCGTCCTTGGAAGCCCTACGCTGCCATTGGCCCTACGAGGCGACGCGCGAAGTCGAGAAGGCGTTGTCGGTCTTCCTCATCACCGATTGCGGTCCATAGGCGATGCATCTCCAAGTCCTGGTCGATGTCCCGGATGCCTGAGCCTCCGATCTCGAAGGCCAAAGCCGGACAACCCAATATACTGGCCAAACGCTCCAGCAAAAAATACGAATTGCATTGCTCAAGGGCGTCGTGTCGGGAAACCTAATGCTTATCCATACTACCTTTAAGAGTAGTTCGAAGCTGTTTTAAATTCGGCGCGACCATCCGTAAAGTGTCATGATTATCGACGATTTCTCAGGTAACGCGTCGCCGTGTCGACGCCGACCTCTTTGCCGGTCACGACGGTGATCCTCGACTTCACGGCTGACCTGTGGCGAGCGGGACGGTTCATGTCCATAAGCGCTCCCTTTCTCTCGTCGCGGTCACGCGCCACGAAGTAGGCGCTGTCACCGAACCGCGCGATCATAGATGCAGCGTCAGCCTCGATAAGCGCAATTTTCAGGACGCAGGCTTCGCGCCTCCTTCGGAACCAGGACAGCATGACCTGACCTTTCGAGACACCTTGGAGGCGGGAAGGGTGCCATTCTCTCTCCCGGTGCATGATCCAGTCGAAACGGTCTCAACCCAGGGCGGTACTTCTTGTGAACTGGAACGGGGACGATTGTCCACGGGAACTGGCACACCCGCCCAGGCGTCGGCCACGCGGTCGCTGGCTTTCAGGAATCGGCCCTTAGCGATTGGTCGAACGCATGGTCGAGCGCAAGGCGCCTTGAGCGATCCAGCGCGGCGAGCGCCCGTTCGCGACCCACGTCCCTCTGCAGCATCGCCTCGAACATCAGCGCGAACTCGATTTCCAGGTCGGTGCCGAACACCCCGGGATCGTCTGTGTTAATTGTGACGATAGGCTGGTCGTGGAGGATCTGACCATGTGAGAAGCAGGGATGATCCGAGAGGCGCTTCACGGCGCCCGTCGCAAGGTTGCTCGATGGATTCGCCTCGACCACTACGCCGGCCGCCCTGAGCCGGGATGCCAGGCGCGCCTGTGCGCCCGGGATCAAGGATGAGGCCAGCGCAAGAGTCTGCAGTTCCCGTCCCTCCGCGAAGCGTCCACGCCGGATCCCGATCTCCGCGACCATGGCGGTATCGGCGGCGATGCCGGCCTCGTCCGTCGCCTGGCCCGTTACCGGCATCCCCTCGCCGCCGTCGATCGGGCGCGGGACGCGGAAGCGTAGGTCGAGTGCCCTTTCCAACGCACCCTGCGAGGGACGATCGGGATAGATGCGCCGGGCAAGCTCGTCGATGAGCTTGTCGCCCTCGACCTGGCAGTGCCCCATCCACTCGCCGTGGATCGATGCGTCCATTCGCAGCCACACCATATCGTCGAGGACGGTGCCGAGCGGGAGAGGGGCGACACCGCGCTCGCGTTCGAACCGCGCTATGTCCCACCCCAAGGCAAGCCCGTGGCCGATGCGGTCACCCGGCCTGAGCACGTTCCTGAGAAGCCCATCGATCGCGCGCAGGCCGTCGAGGGGGTGATAAAAATCCTCCCCGGCGTGATACGTCAGGCCGAGGGTCGGAAGAGAGGTGGGCGGACGGCTCAGTCGTCTCGCTTCCAGGCGGTTCCAACACGCGAGGAGTTCGGTGTCGAACGGCTTGGCTAAGTCGGGCCGTCCCCGTAGCAGCTGCAGGTAGGGCGCAAAGACCTCCGGGGGGCACGCGCGCTCCAGATTGGCTACGTCAATGCCGACGATCTGTCCGGCAAGGTGCGGCGCGCGATGGCGGAAGAGGTGCAGGACCGCCGAAAGTCGATCGAGCCGCTGTCGAAGGCGCCCGAACTCCACGTCGAGGCGACCCCGGGAGCGGTCCGTCGTCCGAATGAAATGGACGACGAAACGCACCTCTAGTCCGCGCGCGCGCCATTCTGCCCTCCGTGCGGCAGCGACGCCTTCCCAGGCCCTGAAGAAGTTGATCCAACCGCCGAGGTTTTCCTGGGGCGCGATTCGCAGTTCCACCACCTTGAGCGACCGCGGCTCCGTGGCCAGGGAGAGCATGCGTTCGAAGCGATCCCTACGGAGCGGTCCTCCGACGCGTCCCGTCCTCTTCTCGCCGAGGGTACGTCCTCGGTCGAGGTAATCGCGGAAGCGGGTGAGTCCCGGCCCGCGCCCAGCTCTCTGTTGATGGCGGCGGAGGAAGAGACCCTTTGCAAACAGATAGCTGTCGAGCGATCGCAGGTGGCCATCGCCGCCGCGGCCCGCCCTGGCGGCTTGCCATGCCTCCAGGAGGAGGATGCGTTCATCCTTCAACCCTTCGATGGGGCGGCCTAAAATGGGGCGTGCCGGCAGGCCGGAAACCGTGCTGGATGCGAGAATTCGTCTCAGCTCGGCCACGTTGCTCAACGCCTCGCGATCTTCGCGACGGCGTCGGAGTTCACGCTCGTCGCCTTGCAAGGTCCGTAATGTAGCGTCGGAGAAATGTTGCAGCTCTCGCACCTCTACGCGACCCGTGGCAAGCCTCATCCATAGCAAGGGCAGCGGGTCGCTAGCCTCGAAATGTATATGGATGTCGGCGAGTCCCCTAGCCAGCACGCGATCGAGACCGTGGTCCCCGATACGGACGTAATAGCCCCACGACGGCAGCGACGAGACGGCCTCGGTGGCATCGGCGTCCGGGGGCAGCGTAAGGGCGAGAAGGAACGTGACGAGGCTGTCGGGATCGACTCTCGACGTCAGGCTCCGCCAGGGCGTGAGGAAGCCGCAGTCCAGTCTCGGTGCGCCGTTCTCGAAGCGCAAGGTGGCCCGGAACGGATCGAGCGCGGCACCGTACCAATCCAGGAGTCCGGGGTGTCTTATTGCGAAGGCGGACACCGCGTGTCGATGATCCTCCGCATGGCGCCCCAGGTCGCTGGCCGAAAGGTGTTCGGCGAAACGGAAGGCAGTCCGTTCCCCGGCAAGCCCGTCCGGCCAGCGGACCAGTTCCTCCTTGCGCCGCGATCTCCAGTTCAGGAGCGCCGGAGCGAGCGCGCTGGGTCCAAACGCCAAGTCCCCTCAAAGCCTCGTGCCGGGCGTCGCGAGCAGGTTCCGCTCCGCCCAGGTCTCGGACGTCCCCAAAAGATATGCAAGGCGCTTCGCCGGGGTGAGGGCCCATAAGGCATCGTCGCCGCTCTCCCCGGTCAGCGTACCGGCCGGATCGCCGCTCGACAGGTCGTTCCGCAGGCTCGCCGCGCCTTGCTCGACCTCCGTGGCAAGCTCCGACACCACTTCGTCGGGTAGGTCCGGGAAGATCCAGCCATCGGCGCGCTTGGTGGGCCGATCGTTGGTGAAGCGGGCCGCCGCCGTTTCCAGGAGTGTCGCGATGTCTTCCCACGAACGTCGCGGAGACGGTCCCCGAAGGTAATCCGCGCCGAAGTTGAAGACCACGTCGATGAGGGGCAGGAGGCTCCAGGCATGCAACAATCGATGCCGGTCGCCCTTGCCTTCCGCCCGTTCGACCGTCGCCCGCACCAGTGCGGGAAATCGCGGTTGGCTCCCGACGGGATTGGGAGACGCCATCGACGAGATCAACGCGCGCGGTGCGCGACGCGTCTTGAGCCGCGTCATATCATCCCCGAGCGCGACGATCTCGTTGGCGCAGGCCCAAGTCACGAGGGCCTCCTGCCTCAGTCTCTCATGGCGGCCCAGGGAACTGGACAGCCGTTGGAGGAAGCCGGACCCGCCCTCCGGGTCGCCGTTCGCCCCCTCGACGATCGCCTCAAGGGCCTTCCGGATCGAGGCGTTGGCTTGGCTTCCGCCCCGCGATCGGAATGTACGTACGCTTGAGGCCACGAGAATGGCCGTTAGCGCCTCGCCTGCCGTCTGCTCGAAGACGGCCTCGGCCCCCGCAAGAGTTGCCGTGATCTTGACACCGCGCAACTGGTTCCTGACACCGAAAAGCGGCTGCCTAAGAGCGAGCTTGGCATCGCCCCCTTCCGCGATGCGGTCCAACAGCCTGAGGGCCGCCTCGCGGACGGACGTCGCAGCGGTCCCATCCAATCCTGCCCCGGCCAGCCAGCCGACAAAAGGGGAAGGGTCCGGCAGAAGATCCTCTAACACCGGCTCGATATGCCGGAACTGATGCAGGTACAGGCAATTCCTGGGGGCGAGGTTCCCGCGAAGGAAGCTGGAGACGCCGAATACCCTTCCCTCGTCGGTCAGTTCGCGCACCTCCCCAGCGAGGTCGCTGGTGGGCAGCCAGCTCGCCACGATCCCGATGGGACCGGATGCCAGTCCCGCTGCCGCCATCCTCGCGTCGAGGCACAAATCGATAAAGCTCGTCTCCAACCCGGACAGGTTCTGCTCCGGGGTC
This sequence comes from Methylobacterium sp. Leaf85, assembly GCF_001422125.1. Taxonomy (NCBI): domain Bacteria; kingdom Pseudomonadati; phylum Pseudomonadota; class Alphaproteobacteria; order Hyphomicrobiales; family Methylobacteriaceae; genus Methylobacterium; species Methylobacterium sp. Leaf85. Next base: position 280,933 of record NZ_LMME01000033.1, read on the forward strand.
GCGCTTTCGAATTCGTTGCCCTCGACCATGCGACCGAGGATATCTAGGCTACCGTCGGTGCTTTCGAACAGGTCGCTCAGCCCGTGACGATTGAAGATCGCCTGCAGCGGTGAATAGGCATCGACCTCCACCTGGCGTCGAAATGAGACGATGCCACGCAAGTCGCCGGCTACCATCCTGCGATAGGGACCATGCAGCAACCACCATGCGAGCCGATCCACTTGATCGGACGCCTCCCCGAACCTATTTCGGCAGAACGCCCCGAAACGGTCCTCGTCAGCCTTGCCACCCCCTCCCCTATCGGAGCGCTGGTCTATGAAGAAATGGTCGAGATGCCGGAGATCCTCCATCGCGAGGCGGTGGCGGTTGGGCCGAGGCAACACCTTGCCGAGCAGTTGCGCGGTGTTCTCATGCTCCTGGACGACGGTTTCTTCCTTGAGGATGTCGAGGTCGCTGTCCTGGATCATCGTCGATGGCAGCCGTACAATCTCGTGATGCACCACGCTTCGCGCGAGAAGGGTCCTGCGAAGGGTTTCCAGGTCTACCGCGACGATCGACACGACCCGGGGGTGGCTCAGATACATTCGGATCGTCCGGACCAGATCCTCCGCTATCGCCGGATTCAGATCTGAATCGTCGAACAGGAGGACTAGAACCTGGTGGCCCAGCACATCCAGGTAGCGATCCAGGAAACGGCGCCACGTGATGACCTTCGTGTAGGCCTTGCGGCTGAGGTCCGCACGCTTTTCCACGAAGTCGGAGTAGTCGAGGGCATCGTTCGGCAACGCCTCGGCCCCGATCTTGCGCGAGTACGTCCAGGCGACGCCGACCTTAGATCGCAGGTCGTCGCGAAGGGTTGCCAGGTACTGCTTTCGCTCGGGATCGTTCCGGGCTCGGAGCAATCGTTCATCAAGTTCGTGCTCCATGAGGGCGAAGATCGCCTCCATGGTGGTTTCCTGCAGCTCCATATCCTCGGTGAATACGATCGGCAGGACGAGCGCGACGCTCTCGCCTCGCGCCCCGGAGGTCCGTTCCAGAGCCAGGGCGTTGAGGTCGACGATCACTGATGCGGACGGCTCTCCCAACCCACCGCCGCTGGAGCGAACGCCCGTTCCGTCGGCGCGGTCGTCAATGACGTCGAGCCGGCCGCCCATGCCAACGGGGTGGCCGTCCAAGCGAAGGGCGCATAGGTAGGGGTAGAGCGTCAGCAGCACACTAGTCTTGCCGCTACCGCGCTTTCCATCGATCACATAGGCGTGGTGGGGCCTATGGAAGTCGGTTGGATCGGAGCCGATCGGTGCGTCCAGCCTTATTGGGCCGTCCCGACCAACGCATGGTGTTGGCCGGGATCGCGTCGCGAAACCCGCGGCGGCGATCGCATGCACCTCGCGGATGATTCCTTCCGCAGCGCGGCGTTGGTCCCCGTACAGGTTTTCTAGAGACGGAAGGCGCAATGCACCAAATGCATCACCAGCCGGAGGGAACCCGCGTCTGCTCACGAGCCACCCAGCCAAACGCACAGGATCGCCATTCTCCGGTCTCCATCCTAAGTGTAGCGGCGTCGGCGGCCCTCGCGCGCCGGACACGGCATCGGGTCGAGGCCCTCAGCCGCGGGCGGCGTTGATCACGGACCGTTCCAATATCCGGTCGCGGAACATCGTGTCCTTCCGGACGACGTCCGAAGCACCCCATCTCAGGGGGTCAGTCTCCGCATCCTTGGTAGGGGTCCCGCTTAACGTGATGACGTAACGGATACCTGGAAAGCGCTCGACTAACGTCGGCATCAGTTCCGCGAAGCCGACCTTGGACTGCCGGAAATAGTCATCGAGCACGACGACATCCGGCTTAAAGCGATGGAGGTTCTGGATGAGGTTGTCGAGCCGGGATGCCTTCCGAACGACCATGCCGCGCCTGGTCAGGACATCGGCAGCCGCGTCCCGGATCTCTCCCGCATCCTCGACCACCAGAACGCGGAGCGGTGCCTTCGGCTTCAGTCCCGGACGATGGAAAGACGGCGAGGACTGCCCATAAGGCACCGCGGCGTATCCAGAAAGGATGGAGGCAGCCTTCGACGACGTCGACCTCCGGGTCTTGCCGACACCGACCTTCCAGATCCCGGCGACAGTCCTCTTCTCCAATGCATGCTCCGAAAGGCCGGACCGGGACAGGGACCTGGTTGGAAAGCGCCGCCCACGCGATTGGGCGCGGGCCGGAAGCTCGCACGGCTGCCGGAACTTCGCAACGCGGCCCGTCCGCCTTGGGGTATCGTCCCCCACAGGCGAATGACCGGTTCTCGATATGCGTCGACCGTTCAAGGGCATGTGTTCGAAGTGTTTCATGGTCGGACACGGGACCAAGGGAAAAGAAGTTGCCGGGATCATCGTTCCTGATGCCGCCGCGCAACAGGACGCTTAATTGTCATCCGGGCAGACCAAACGATTGTCGCGATCGGTTTCGGATGGGCTTTCCCGGGCAAGGTCCCCTCAACCCGGTCGGCTTGTCTCGAATCACCCTTATCCGGCACGGCTTCCATTTGTGCACGGGCGATAGCCGGACGACGGAATCGAGTCAATGCGTGCTCGTCGATCGTCACATCCCCGCTAGCAGCAGTCACTTGCCCGCGGCGCCGTCCACGTCGGACCCACCACGTAATCATCCCCTTGAGGGCATACCACTCTAGGGGCGTCGCATTCGAAGTAGTCGAGCCTACGGTGGCGTCGTTGCGCACATCTCCCAGCGATGGCCCCAGCCCATCACATGGGTTTAGGCAATCGCCCCGTTCAGGGTGCCCGAGCGAATGGCCTCCGCGATTGAGCGTAGGCAAACCGCCTCGTTCGCCATGCCGATGGGCGGCCACCCCGGCAGATCCGTGTAAACGTCACCCTGGTGATGAAGCCCCACGACCTTGAGTTGGTCGCCATCAAGCACGGGGCTGCCGGACGATCCCATCTCGGTATGTGTCCTATAGCGCAGCACCCAGCCGGAGGCATCGAATCCCGGCGGGCGCCCGTAGCCCAGCAATGCGTTGTTGGCGAGGGAAAATCGCACGCCCTCGCAACCCAGCGGATGGCCGATGACGTAAGTGGTCCTCGGGAAGTGGTGGCCGCGGCCCCCACCCTCGGTGACCTCGGCCGCCTCCGCATCCCTGTACCTGTCGATGTCGATGTCGAGGGCCCATGCCCGCGCAGCATCCCGCAACGCCGGGTGGGCGATCCGGAGGAGCGTCACGTCGAGCGCATCGGGCGGTGAGTGCCAGACTTCAAAGACGTCCGTGGTCGGGGACCCGGGCTGGGAAGTGAACCGCACCTGCGCGTTCCCCGGAAGGATGTTCGCGTATCCCCGGCGATGGTAGCCCACGGACGCGACCGCGTGCGAACAGGTCAGGATCATGGCCTCGTCGGGCAGCCGACCCGTTCTATCGAGGTCACGTCCCCTCACCACGAAGCCCGTGGCCAGGATCGAGCCGTAGGTTCCCCTGTCGATCCGACAGACGCCCGCCCTTTTTCCGAGCAAGCCGTCCAAGAACTCTGCCGTCACCACGTCAGAGCCGTACGCTGCCTCGGCACATCGGTCACGCATCCGGAGCGCCGCGCCGAGGCTGTCGAAGCCCTCCGCGGTGACGTCGAAACCGCCGCCGGGGGTCTCCAGCAGCGCCAGCCTCACACGGTCGGCGAACTTCCTGGTCAAGGCGTCCGAACGGTCGTCCGACGATCGTAGGATGCCATTCAGCTGCCGCAGCGTGCCCCCGAGTTCGAACGCCGAGGGCTGCGCTGCGAGGAAACGTTCAAGGTAACGTGTGGCTTCCCCTTCGTCGCCCCGGACTAGGGACGCCTCGAACGCGGCGGCCGAGTCCCACCGATCCGGCACCGTCCCCTCCACCTCGACGATATCCAGGATCCCGACTGCACCCCGATCAATGTCGTCTGGGGACATTCCCCCCATCCAACACCGGAGGCTAAGGGCGTTGGTCGCCGCCCAGCGCGCGTTAGCCCGAGCCTTCGCCCGGTCAACACCAAGCCGTTCCTCGCCGCACCTGAGATAGGCTTCGATAGCGCCGGACGCCGCCAAGCGCCCCGCCTCGGACCCTCGACCGCGCTCCACTGCGAGATCCTTGAGTATCCGACCCTCCAGCCCGTGCCGGATGCCTTCCAGGTACGAGGCCCGCCGTATCTCGTCGTCAGCGCCCCCCCGAGGAGGCGTCACCGGAGGCAGGCCGCGGACCGCGAGCAGACCCAGGGCCGGTTGGCCCTGATCTATCAGTGCCTGCACCAACCAAAGGCGCACGCCGGGGTCCTCAAGGCCGGCAGTTGCCAATGCCTCGGCAACCGAACGGACGGCATCCATGCGTCGCGTGTCCGCTAATGTCATGAAGATCGCGTCGAGTGAGCCAGCGACACGCCAACAGCTGGTCTCGTCAAGCGCCGCAAGCACCTTTGTGCTGTCCCTTATCGCCTGCAGGGCCCCCGCCAGCGTATCGTCGCGATCACCGCCGCGCGCTAAGGCTTCCAAGGCCTCGTTCATCCGCTCCAGCGCCATGATCTCGCCTCCAAATGCTTCACGTGCCGCCCACGGTCAGCGTCATTCCCCATGGGCACCAAGAGGCCGGCTTGAAGGATGCGTCCCGGCCCTCGCCACCGCCTAGCGGGCGGAGGCGAGCTGTAAAGGATCCCCGTAGCTTGGGGGCGCCCCCCCCTTCCCGGCCGGAAGCCGGCGACCCGATTCTTGTTCCGCACCCCTCGGCGCCCGTTGGGGTCCGCCATCGTTCCGTGCGGCCCCCGTTCGACTTCAGGTCACGCGATCGTTTCGGCGTACACGGACCGTGTCGTGCCTTCCAGAACCTCGAAGTATTCTGCGTGGGAAGCCATGTCGGAGGTGCCCAGCGTGAGCATCGCGAAGCCGTGCGCGTAGATCCCCCGTTCCACCGAGGGCTCGGTGCCAGGAACCAGTTGCGGCGCATCGACGAGACCTTCCAGCGGCTTGCGTCCGCCCTCCTCCGCGAAGACCGGGACTGCACCATGGCCGATGCACCGGCCTCGGCCGAGTCCTGCGAAGGGCCGATATATGTCCAGCGAGTGCTCGTGTCCCCAAAACCATGCCGCTATCGGACCCGCGACCTGGAACTCCGCGAGCATGGCGAGCAAATGCGGGTTGCAGGCCGATGTCCCCGACGACCCGATGCGTGCGAACGCCGAGAAGAGCTGGTGATGCGACAGCAGGATCGTCCTGCCCCCGAATTCCCGTATCCGCCTGAGATGCCAGGCACGCTCGTCGGGTTCGACATATGTCAGGGCATCGGATACCCGAACCGGATTATAATCGTTCAGGCCCGTATCCATGGCCAGGATCTGCCAGGAGGAATCCATGCTTCGCAGGCAGAAGTAGCTCGCGGCTTGCCGAAGCGTCCCGGGGTTCAGTGCGGCGATCATCGGATAATATCCCACCCCACCGCAGTACATGTCGTGGTTGCCGGCGAGGGCGAAGACCGGGATGCGCTCACGGTTCGCCCCAAGCGCAGCCTCGATCGGTCGGATGAAGTTTTCGCGGCATTCGACCGGCGTGCCCGAGTAGTAGATATCGCCGAGATGCACGACGACGTCAGGCCGCATGTCGGCGATCGCCGTCAAGACGCGTTTGGCCGGTTCGGCTCCAGTCCCCCAATCGGCTACCAAGGCGATACGTGCCGCCGTCCGGATCGGCACGACGCTCTCCCCGGCAGCAGTCGGTCGGACGTAAGGGATCTCCCCCCGTGCACCGGCGACTCCGAAAAAGGCCACGTACTCTCTGATCGTCCGTGCCCAGTTTGGGTCGCACGGCCCGGCGGTAATCTCCCCTTCGATTCTCGCCGCTTCCGCCCCATCGCCTTCGACGAGGGCCTTCATGAGGCGATAGGCGAGGTCGGCGCAACGACGGACCGTGCGGGAGGTATCGACGAGGCTCTCAGGTGTTCCCGCCCCCCCAGCCGATCCCCCGCGGCGCTCATCCAGCACGGCGGCGGCCGCATCCTCGATCAGGCTCGTGTCCCCACGGTGTCCGGAAGGGGGGGCGCCGGTTGCCCTGGCCAGACTTTCGGGGCGCCCGCGGGCCGGGCGTGGGTCCGTGCGCCTAGCGACTTCCGCAGCGGCCGACTGGAATACAGAAGCGAAGTGGTCGTGGAAGGGACGTGGCAGATGATCCATGACTGCATTCCGCTTGATCCAGGCAGCGTGAGATAACGCCCCTCGCCTCGGCGTCCAGGGCCCCTAGCGCGAAAGCGTACGGATCGGCGCCGGCAACTCAAACACGTGGTTCTCCGGCGACCGCATCGCCGGCCAGTGCCGGATCCCATGCGCCGATCCTCGCACGAGAAAGCCGGCGCCCCTAGCGGTCATCCCCTCGCGACGCTCCGGTGCACCGTCTCCGTCACGGCGAGCGCCCCCGGTCTGCCGTTCCAAATCCGGCCATTGCGCGATCGATTCTCGAACCCTCGGCCTGAGCGGCGAAGGAATCGAACGGTCTCGACGAGGTCGCGTCGGAGACAGGTCCTGGGAAAGCTCGGCACCCACGGTGGCGACGATTTCGCCGGAGGGCAAAGCTGGGCTTCCGGGAAGGGCCGCTATTCCCGCAGGTAGCGCATGGCGGTGTCGAGGCCGACATTCTTGCCGGTCAGATATGCGATCCTTGCCTTTACCGCCGACCAGTGCCGTGCCGGCCGGTTCGCATCAATAAGGCCGCCCGACGTTCCTCGCGGTCCCTGTCCCGGGCCTCGTAGTAGGCATCATCCCCGAACCGACGCATCAGATTGACGACATCAGCCTCGACGAGGGCCGACCGGCGCTGCTTCTCGGCCCGATGCCTGCGCCACCATCCCAGCATGGGTTCCAAGCCTCAGGCTGCCTCGCCCTCCGGCAAGGTGGATGTGACCTCCGCGATCGAACGGAATGATTCTAAAAGCTTGGGGTAGCGATCTGCAAGGAAACGATGAACCTGCCGGTTGGCCAGCAGCTTCCCGAGGTACCCCTTGGCGACGGTCAGGTGGAGGTTGTCCCGGCTGAACGTATCCTGGATCGCACCCGCGGACATCTGGAGGTTTTCCAGTTCCCGATCCATCCGAGCCATCGCGGCGGGGGTCACGCCCTTCGGCTTCGCCTTGGCACCTACAACCAGCTCGCCCTGAGGCGTTCCGGCAAGGATCGCGGATGCGTAGGCGACGCTGTAGTTGTTGTGCTGGACCATGAGATCCGCGGCAGCCATCTGTCGAAGGGGTTGCATCTTTCTCAGGACGTCGAGGACCGCCATGGGGCAATGCCGATCCGACAGCTGGGCGGCAACCTCGTCGCAGATGCCATCCAGGATCTTCACGCGACGCTTCACGCTTACCACGTCCATCGACATGGCGGCCGCGATCTTCGCTTCGGGCACGCCCCGCTCCAGGGCGCGGATAATCATCGCCCGCTCCATCACCGGGGATATCCGGTTGACGTTGCGGTTGTATGTGAGTGCCTCGTCATCCGTGGAGACGAGGCACTCGACCTCGGTCTTCCCGTCGTCCATCAGGATCTCCACCCTGAGGTGACCGTCGAGCAGCAGGTAACGTCCCGGGGCCGCCGCATCCCTGGCGATCACGGGGGGCTCCACGATGCCGATCTCGCGGATGGACTGGGCGATCTGGGCGTACTTGTGGCTGGCCTCGACGGTCACCTCAGCGACTTCACCGGCATCAGCGCGGCGATCGGCACCACCACGAACTCCGGCTCGAAGCCGAGGACGAACGCCCCCCTTTCGATGTCGCTCATCCCAACCTCCCGGAGACGCGGGCATCGAGGTCCGACGGCATGCCGTCGAGACGCTCGGCCCTCAGCAGGGTCACGAAGGAACCGTCGGCCCTCAGCCTGCGCAAGGCCTCGACGATGAACATCAGGCGGGATTGAGTGAGTTCGGCTTTCTTGACGAGCATGCGTTCGCGATCCGCCTCCTGCTGGAAGGCCCGCATCAGGGCGACGGTCGAGGTCAGGCGGCGCGGCTGTTCCTTTCGGCCGAGCGGATTCTGATCCTGGTCCCGCCCCCGCTTCCGACGCGCTTCGAGGAGGCGGCGGGCCTTGGCGAGCTTTCCACCCGACAGCTTTTTCTCGGCATAGGCCTGGGCGAGAAGCGCCTGCAAACCGGCATCATCGGTCCTGGCGATCTCGGTGGCCACGCTCACGGGCAGGACACCGGTCTCCACGGCGGTGAGCAATCGCTCCTCACCGCGCTCGATGAGGCCACCGATCATATTCACCCACTGGGGCGTAAAACCGATCTTCGTGGCGATCTGTGCATCAGTGTGGCCGCGCCGCCGCAATGTTCCGACATCCTGGAGCAGGTCGGCCGGACGGTGCTGCCGCCGGGCGCAGTTCTCCACCAGGCTCATCACGAGGCAATCCTGCTCGCTCGCCTCGATCACGACGGCGGCGACCTGTGTCTGACCGAGTTCAATGCAGGCCTTGAGCCTTCCTTCCCCGCAGACGACCCCGTAGGCGTCCGATCCGTCCGGGGCGGGGATCCGCGTGACGGTGATGGGGCGCTTTAGGCCGACCCTGCCGATGTTCTGGACGATCTCGCGGAATCGCCGTATTTCGCGCGATCGCGGATTGAGCACCGTGATCCTGTCGATGGGGATCATGGCGACTTGTCTGCTGACCCGTTCCATCATGCCGCCTCCGTGAAGCTGGCCCGCGCGGCGAGCGAGAAGAAAAAGTCGAGATCGTCGAAGCGGTAGCCGTCGAGGGAGAGCCCGTTGCCATCGGCGAGACGCAGGTGCGGCTCGGTCATGTCGATGCTTGGAAGGAGCGACCCAATCCAGGCCGATGACACCGTGGGTCATCACGAACATGGGCCACTCGTTCGGTGGCGTCATGCCGAAGCGGATCGTCTACCCGGCGATCGGGGTCGAGTATCGCACCAGGGTCCGGCAAGGATAGCCATCCGCCCGAGGCTTGCGGTATCGCGGTCTCGCCCGGATTTTGAGGTCGGGACAGCCGAAGCGTCGTCACGCATCGGATCCCGTCGAGTTGTCGTATCGCCTGCCATCCGAACGCCCTGGCCGATTACAGTGGGCGGTTGCGGGATCAGGTTTCGTTGACCAATTAACGGCCAAGCCCGAACCCGCCGGGCGTCCTCGACGACTGCATGACCGGCGCACGCTTGCGTTCGACCGTCGACCGCGAGGACGGACAAGGCAGCCGGGAGGGACGCCAGTTGGTCGATTTCAAGAAACGTCTCGGCGGCAAGGGCGCCGTGTCACCACGTTTGCTAGAAGGTCCGCACGTGGTGGATAAAAGACTTGCCTATGTCAGAGGCTCAAAGCGATGCACTCGAACGTGCTGCACTTCATGCCGCCTGTCAGCGGCGCGTTCCGCCAGTATTTCACCGTTCCGATCCCGCAGATGGGACATGGTGCTTGGGAGGCGAACGGTTGATGATCTCGCTCCCGCTCGAAAGCCCTGATCAAGTCGTAAGCCGGTGCCATCGCCTTCTCGACACGATCGCCAAAACCTGGACGGGGCTCGCCGGAGCGGTTCGATAGTTCGGCCTTGAGGCCGTCCCAAAGGGCCTTCGCATCGGTCGTCATCTTTTATTCATAACGCGAGGTCGCCATTGGTCGATAGTTCGCATTCCCCACTCGCGCTGGGCGCGCTCGGAAGTGAGGTCATCGCAACCTTGATTTCGCACCCACGGGGCTCTTGGCTTCTGTCCGTGGTCGGCACGATGACCGCCACATGATCGCGTTCCGATGAGAGGCGAGCCTATATGCGACAGCGGACTTGGCCAGAGGCCAGCACACCCGTCATTCCGGCTTCACCTCCCGCCCATCCCCGTGAGGACGACCCTTCGAGACTAGGCGCGCCCAGCCTCGATCCCTGTGATCGGTGAGATGCCTACGCGGCAGCGGCTGCCGGAGCCTTGATCGCGCTGAAGCGGAAGGTCGTGCCGTCCACCCACATCCGGTGCATCACCACCGCCATCTTACGGGCCAGCGCCACCGTTGCCCGCTTGTTGCCCTGGCGCTGCGCCACCTTCGTGGCCCAGACCTTCAGCCCGGACCACTTCTTGACCCGATGCAGCATGACGTGCGCAGCCTCGAACAGTGCGGCGCGCGCCTCGGTGTCACCGGTCTTGGTAATCCTCCCGTTCCGGTCCACCTCGCCGGACTGGTGCTTGCGCGGTACCAAACCGAGGATCGCCCCGACCGAGCGCGACTTGGCGAACCGGGCCGGGTCCTTGATGGCAGCGATGAAGGTCAGACCGACCACCGCGCCGACGCCCGGCACGGTCATCAGCCTGCGGCAGACCGCGTGCTCACGCGCGATCTCCAGCACCATCCGGTTGAGCCGGTCGAGCGAGAGCAGCATCGCCGCGTGTGCCTGCAACAGCACGTCGAGGATGGCAGCCACGCGCGGCAGGTCGGCCGTCAACTCGCGCACCCGTTCCGAGAAGGTGCGGCGCTTGGCGGTGCCGAGCTTGATCCCGAACAGACAGAGCGAGCCGCGGATCTGGTTCTCCACGTCGCCGATCTTCAGCACAAGTGTCTTCCGGCTGGTGAGCAGGGTCCGTAGCTCCATCGTTCGACGTGCCTTGACGTGGACCTGCCGGAACCATCCGGTGCGCAGCATTTGGGCGAGGCCGCGTGCGTCGTTGCGGTCGGTCTTGTGCGTCATCGCGACCATCGCGGCGCGGGCGTGCCGTGCATCCATGCAGATGACGTTGGGCACGCCGAGTTCGGTCATCTCCTCGCAGAGCCACCCTGCCAGCGCACCGGTCTCCAGGCCGACGCGGGTGAACGGTAGCCCGAATGCGCCGAGCCACGTCGCCAGCGCCTCCGGTTCGCTCGCAACCTTGGCCTCGCGGAGGATATTGCCCTCTTCATCGACGACGCACACCGAGGTCTCGGCCAGCGAGACATCGAGACCGTCATAGTAGCGCATGAGCCTGCTCCCGGATGATCGGTCGTGGGCTGATCCCCGGCAGACCGGATGGCACCATCGAGCAGCTTGCCACGATCCGCGACGCCGGGAAGGCTGGCGACGGCCCGATTACCCGATCTGCGCAATCGGGGACCTAGCCGAGCTGTTCTCGGTCTCGCGGTCCACAGTCTATCGAGTGCTCGCTCGCCAGCCGATCTCATCAGGCTGACCGTTTTCCCAGACCGATGGGCTCGTACAGGTTGCGGTCCCGTTGGGCATCGGTCTTTACTGGCTGGCCTTCACGGGTCGGGCGTACACTGGGACGCGACGCGTCCGTATTGGTGGCTCCGCAGACGATGGCGCGGTCACCGCCTCCGTCATTCACCTCGTAGCAGGATCATTGGACGACCTTCCGAAAATGATCAGGGTGCCACGACGAGTATCCATACAGTGGTAGTGGCCGATAGGTCTCGACTAGGGCATAAACGGTCGGCAGGTCGTTGGGCTAGAATTTCGGGGTAATTGCTGGGTCACGCGACAGCACTTCGATGAGGAAGCTGGTAAGCAGTCCGATGAAAGATCTTGATCTTATAACCCTGTGTCAGGGTATCGTTGCCATCAAAGATAATGCGCTTGAACTGTTGGACGACGCAAAAATTCTGCGCGCCAACAGCAAGCTGTCCCGAGCTTATGCTGCTGCTTACATGGCTTGTGAAGAAAATGGCAAGATTTCCATTTTGCTTGGCGCCGCCACACAAATCATCATTGGTCGCTCTGTCGATTGGAAATCGACGGCCAAGCGGTTTAGATCTCATAACTCCAAGGCCAGCCAGTTTATGGCCTTAGCGAATTCAATTCCAATACTGGAAGTCGCTGTTAAAGAAGGCCAGAAATCTGTTAGTCTCGACGAGGTACTGCTCAAATCATTCATCGGCGTCAACGTGGGTCCCATGCTTTTCCATACACGGAACGCATCGCTTTATTGCGATTTCGTTGATGGGGTTTTCAAGCGACCGTCGGACGTGATCACAAGCGAGATTGTGGATCGGATGATCAATGCGGCGGAAATCAACATCCGCGCTGCAACTGTGCTCGCATGCGACACGGCCGAGGAAACCGCAAAGAAGCTGACAGAGCGGACATCGGCTCAACGGCACGACGCGATCATGGATTCGATGCGCGACTTTGTAGACGATTTTTATGCCGACCCGCCTACTAACGAAGATAGGGCGGCGATAGTGGAAGAAATTTACACCCGCAAGGCCTCAAAGAAATAGCCGATCACGAGCGGTAGCGCTCTTTGAGAGCGGCCACGACGTAGCGGGCCGACCCGCGGCTGCTCGACCGCCAGTCCCAAAGGACTGCCGAGAAGCAAGCGTTCCAAGCGTCGGCTAGAGGTCGGTGGCAAGGCGGACCAAGTGTGAGGTTTTGCCCACCAGGGCCTCAACCCTCAGCCTTAGAGAAGCATCGCGGACACAGCGATGTCACGGGGCTTGTCTTGAGAGCGGTTATGTCGAGGTCCGCGTTTGCCGAGACGTCGGTTCGCGTCGGCGCCGGAGCCCGCCTGGGCATCATCAAACCCAAGGGTCATCTGCGGGACGACTCCGTCGCTTGGGCCCGGCGGCACCATTGAGCCCGGCGGGACGGCAAGTTGCCATTTAGGCGGGAAGAACAAGTCGAGCCGCTGGGACGACGCTGAGAAGCGCGCCTTAATTCGCGAGCGGTTGCTCGCGAGCTCGGGCACCGCCTCACGGCAGTATTTGTCAAGCTCGCAAAACAGCCCCTGGCAATCGATCGCATGCAGCTTTCGTCCGAAAAGGCCCGTGAATCTTAACCCCAGCCGCTCGAACTCGGCGTCTTGCCGTTCCACCATCCAATGGATCGCGTCGGTAGGAGTGAAATCGCCGAGCGTATGGAAAGCTTTGCGCAACCCGCGCAGTGCCCCCGGGCCAGCCTGCGTGTAATCGTCCTCCGAAAAGCCAAGCAGATCGGAGTAGTTTAGATCCACTGCCGTCTGATAAGCCATGAACGGCCCCATAAGGGGGAAACCTTCGAGGGCGCGCACCACGCCTTCAAGAGAGTTGGAGCCCCGCACGGATTCGTGAAGGTGACCTTCTCCAAACATGTGCTTGAACAGGCCGACGTGGTTTCGGTGCTTCTCGTCGAAACCGTATGCCTTGTTGGCGCAGAGGATGAAGGCGCCGGTGTAGAGACCTCCGTTTGAAGCCTTCACCTGATCCAAGGCCTGCTCGAACCGCCCCGACATTAGGTCTTCGAGGTGGGGCGCGCGGCCGAGCGCGGAACGAACGCCCTCCCAGGTTGCTATGTTACTGAAAGTCCGGAAGGCAACGATCTGGAAAACGCGGTCGGCGTACGAGCCAGCATCGTCGGCATAGGCGACGCTGCGGATCATGTACTGCGACACGCGGTCCGCCGCCCGGAAGACGTTGCAGAATTTGTACGTGTTCAGGATCGGGTCGGAGGTCCATGGCCCCGGCTTGCCGGACACGCGTCGCTCAAAGGCTTCATGGCGTCGGGCGGCGAACGTCCAGTAAATATCGTATACCCCCGGACGTGGGACTGGGGGCGCAAGGCGGGCGTGCGTATGCATGTTGCTGGCCTTAGTTACGCTACCCTGAGGAAGACGCCGGTGTCGTGAAGGTTGAAGTATCGGCTGTCGTCGATAAGGCGGGCCGCGGCGATGCGTTCGCCCACCGTGTAGAGGAAGCGGTCACGTCCGGCCCAGTGGTCGAACACGATTGCCCCCCCAACCGCCACCCGGTCCGCGATCACGTCAAGGATCGCAGAAGCAGAAGCGTGATTGTCCGTGTCGACGAAGGCCAGGACCACCGCTTCCGCCGCCAGCCGCCCCACGGTTTCCACGACGTCGCCAGCCACGATCTCGACGTTACGGCCCTCAAGGTATCTGCGCGCTGCCGATTCGTCCAAGAAGACGCAGTCGGGGTGCCGGTAGAGGTCGAGGATGCTGCGGGAGGAAGGAAATCCGTTAAACGTGTCGAAGCCGATCACCTTCCAATCCATGCCGAATGCCTCGACGAAGCGTGACAGCAACATCGTGGTCCCGCCCCGGAACATTCCAAATTCGGCGACAACCCCCTTCAGGCCAAGTCGGGCGGCCGAGCGCATGCATTGGTAGATATGGATCTGGCAGTTCGGGTAACCGTTCGCAAGCGAGGGGACCAACGCGTCGCGAACGACCTGCGCGAATACGGCGTCGCGAAACCCAAGGTGGCCATATCCGCCCAGGAATATGCGGGTGCCGGGTTCGAGATGCGGCTCCATCGCGACGAGGAGCGCTTCCTTTCCGGCGTCTTCGGCCACCACCACCATGTCCGGGCGGTCCGACGCGAGGCGTTCGATGGGGGCGTAGCCCCCCTCGGCGGGACCAGCGTCGTAATCGCCGTCTGGGGCATACATTCCAGTCAGCCTGTTGAAGGAACCGAGCGACGAGAGGAAGCCGATGACCTTCGCCGTCGCGGCCGACCGGCCAACGAGCCCGACCCGCGCGCCCGGCCGAAGCGCCAGCGCTTCCGCCAGCTCGTCCAGCAACTTGGAGAGATCCACGGGCGTCAAGACTGTTCACCCCCTTCCCGGGAAACCGCTTCTGCGGCCACGAACGCACGTACGGCCGCCGGCTTTACGCACGCCGAATCCGCTACGATACGGCGCGCCGCATCACGTAATTGATCCGAAAGGTCTCGAATGACCGTCAAGCTCGCACCATCGGTTGCCGAGTGCCAGAGCCTCTCGAAGATTTCCACTGCATTCCGTATCGCGGGCTCAGGATCGGCATCCCCGGCCTCAAAGCCGTCGCGGTCGATCAATCCCTCGAAGTTCGCATCGTGGTCGCTAAACGGGACCGCCGCGTCGGGGGGCAGCAGGCCAGAGGGATCGTCTCGCTCCTCCAGGAGAAGCCTGTACTTCGTCGCGTAGACGTAAAGGTCGATGGCGGTATCGAGAACAGCCTCGTCGCCGGCCCGGTAGCCGTCCCGCAGGAACACCTCCAACCGGTCTATCTTCCGCGCTACATTCGGAAGCACGCTAACGAGTTCGCCACGCCGTTTCCAGGCTGCCCCGTAGAGGCGGTCCTTGCGCGCATGCAATCGTTTGATGCTTTGCTTGAAGCGCTGGTCCGTGGCGCCCTGCATGGTGGTGGCGGCGAAATAGTCGGCCAGCCCTCCAGATCTCAGGGCGGACAGCCGGTCGGGCGCATTTCGCGAGAAGTGCTCCCAAACCGCCGCGGCAACATCCGTGGTGGGCAGTGCTGAAAGTTCGGCTCGAAGCCTCTCTTCACCCCAAGAAACGGACCCACACCGGACCCTCAGCGCCTGGAGGCAAGCCCGCAGGAACGGGTCCGCCACGGCAGTCCCTTCAGGTATCGGCGCATCCGGATCGTCGGCCATCGCCGCCTCAGCCTCGAACCACGCTAAGAGGGTCGGGACGAAAGCGTCCCACGGGGTTCGGAACTCCGCGCGGGTGATGCCGAAATCATATGGAGTCAGACCGTGGAAGCTTTCCGCGATGCGCTCCGCACGGGACCAGTGCCGCTCGTAGACATGGAAGGAGGAAGCGATCCATGTCTGCCGTCCAACGGCCACGCCAAGCCAATGCGCCAGCATCTCGTGTAGCACGCTCCACTCGAATGCATTTGCCCCCGAGAAACCCCATACTGCGTCGTTGCTCCGGACAGCCACGGCGAGGTGGAGCCGTCCGTCACGGATGATCCAGCTCAGCCAATTGTTGCATGGGATATCGGTGGTCGCGGTGAGGTCTATTTCGGGGTCGAAAAGGCTCATGACGGCCCTGCGGCTTGCAGGGTCCTCGCTCAGGATGCGCTTGACGTGAGCTAACTGGTCTATGCCGGCCGGCGGACGCCACCGCCGAAGCCGGGGGCCGTATGCCCCTCGCCAGGTCTGTCCCCCATCGTCCGAGAACTCACTGGCACGGGTTAGGTAGCGGGATAGCCATTCGACATCGTCGCGCCCCGCGACGACCCAGAGCGCCTCGGCGATCTGCGCGAAGACATCGTTGCGACGCTCGGGCACAAAGAGAAACCGTTCAAGCGGCCGCTCCAGGACCGTGACCTGATGGATAAGTTCCTTCGTCCTATGTTCACCGACCGTGACCTCATCACCCGCCTCCATCACGGCGCCAATGCCCTCCACGGTCGCAAAGCTCACGTTTCGCGATCTCACCAACATTGAAGAGTCTCCGACCAGGGCCATATCTACTTAAGGTAGAAATATCCACACGCAGAGGGTTAGCAATGCCAATCGACGTGAAAGGCGACCGCGTTTTCGTCTGCCCGGTTCCGGGCCGAGAAGCGGAGGTCGGCGCGCTGCGAGATCTTATCGAAGCCCTCGGCGGGACGCTTGTCTGCGCGGATCGCATCAAGCTGGGTGATTTCGAGGCATGCCTGGCGGCTGCGGACGTCGTTGTCATCCCGCTCTGCCCTGAGAGCATTGCTGATCCCCAGGTCGCGGCGTTGGTCGATGCTGCAGCCCAGGCGGGAAAACGGGTCGTTGGCGTATGGCTGACCGGGTGCGAGGGCCTGTCTGTCCCGCCATCGCTCGACCGGGTCGGCAGCGGGGCCGTTGAGAACAATGGCGAAAAGATCCGGAAGGCCGTCTTCGGCAAGGAGCCGGTGTGGGAGGAGCCCGACGGAAGCCCTAGGCCACCCCAGCAATTGCCGCGAAAGAAGAAGTGCTGAGGTTGACATGACCGTCTGGTGCTACACCGTCGCGCAGGACCACGGCTTCGCGCCAAACCCGTTCTACGGCGTCTTGACCCTCGCCACCTGCAAGCCGCTCATTCGCAAGAACGCTCAGGTTGGTGACTGGGTGCTCGGCATGGGGGCATCGGGGTATCGCTACCGCGGGCGCGCGGTTTTCATTATGCGCGTGACGGAGATCACAAATTACGACGCCTACTGGCGCGATCCTCGTTTCGCCCCGAAAAAACCCATCGTCAACGGTAGCTTCATGCAGAGGTTCGGCGATAACATCTATCATCGCTCCTCGGCTGATGGCCCCTGGATCCAGGCGGATTCCCGGCACAGCAAGGTTGGGGGTGTTGTGAACCAGGAATTTCTGAAGAACGATACCGGTATAACTGACCGCGTCCTGCTGTCCGAAGAATTTTTATATTGGGGAGAGCAGGCACCCACATTGCCCGTTAACCTCGGAGCTTTCACAACGATCCGGCGGAATCATTGTCGGGATTTCTCTACGGCGGACGTCGCCGCTCTGTTGCGGTGGTTTAGGCGACGGAACGAAAGAGGGTGGGTCGGATATCCGTTCGAATGGAGGTCTGAGCGCCTTCGGCGATGGAGATGAAGGCCGCACGAACAGCTCACGCCATAACGTCGACCAAACTCCTTTGAGCATTGCCAAGACATAGCCGTCGTCCGTAGTTGGATAGCTCAAGAGCAAAGACGGGCGTTGCTCTTGATGATGGCCAAGCATTACAACGTATGGGGGCTACATGTTGAGGGCCATCCTTGGGGGAAAGGGGCGTCGGCTGCCGGATACGGCGCGGCCAGGGGACTCGTTCAGAAGCATCTTCCGTAGCACTGAGGATCCGCTGACGGCTGCGGTTTTCTCGCGTCTTGCGTACCTCGATCCGGTCCTCCTCTGGGCCATCCTGAGATGCGCGACGCGCGCCGAGTTGCCTGTCGGCACCCCGCCAATCCGGTTGACGGAGGCACAGTTCTGGCCCGGATGGTCACTGACCACGGTCGCCGGCGTCCGGAGCGTCGAGCCCGACATCTTCATGCGATTCGACATCGGCGATCCACCGCGACGCATCGATCTCGTCGTCGAATGCAAACGCGGGGATGGACATGACCGCTGGCAATGGGGGCGGGAATGGCGCGCCCATGCGGAGACATACCCCGACGAAGATCCCGACAGGGACGTCGTACTCCTCGCCGTTGGCAGGTGGGGCAGGGCGCCGCCCATGGAGGTCGCCTCGATCCTGGGCACACATCAAGATCCAATGCCCGAAGATTTCCGCGCGGTCGCGATGGACTGGCGCGACCTGACGGACACGCTGGCGCAGCTGGTGCTCCACGATCGAGACCGTCGCATCGTCGAGGATATTCTCGACGCGCTCGCCCTGCATGGCCACCTCCACGTTCGTCAGATGAAGAGTCTCGCACGGGAGCAGGCAGCCTTCGAGCGGTCGCAGGAGGCGTTGGCAACCCGCTCTCTTCGGGTACCGGATGAACCGCGGCAGGACCGTGGGGCTCATCCAGATCCACTCGCCGGCTGGCCTGCGCGCGTTGAGACCATGCGCTCGGGGCCGGCATCCCACGACTCCCTACGAAGGATGTGACGCATGCCCGAGGTGGATCCCGCGCTCGCCGAGGCCCTGACCGACGTACGCAAGGCGTACAGGCTCGTCTGGTCTTACCAGCGTCGCGTCTTAGACCTCGCGCAGATTGTGCTTGCCGCCTTCCCCGAGCACGAATTCTATGCGTGGCGTCCAAGGGTCGGCGATCCGCCGCCGCAACTGACCGGCGATCCGATGAAGCGCTGGGCCTGGGACTTCCTACCGCTGGCCGAGGCCTGCTTCCTGTTCCTGCCCGGGGGCGCCGACCGGAATGCCCCAAAGACCGGTGAATGGATGGTGGAGCTTCGCGTTTGCGTCGACAGTGGGCATGATGGCTACGACGAGGAAGGCGAGGTCGATCCCACACGCTTCGAGCCGGCGGAGGCCTGCACCTCATCGCTGTGGCTCTACATGTGGCTCTGCGACCAGGGGGTATCGAAGAACTGGTTCAATTGGGTCTGGCAGCGCGGCCCTCGGCCGGATGTCGACGGAACGACGGTTCCGCACCCGGAAGGTCCGTTCCGCGTCGTGCGGCGCCGAGTCGATCTCGCGACCCTGCCGGATCGGGCATCCGTCGAGGCCATGGTCGCCGACTTCCGGACGATGGCAATACAGGCCTTGGGAGTACCAGCCTAGGGTCAATGTTTCGCGGCGGTGCGCTTGGAGAGTGGCCGGACCCGATCAAATGCTGCGCGCATCAACCGCATCTGAGGCTCGAACTCTCCTAGCACTTAGTAACCGGCCAGCGGGGCATACATGGACGCGCCCCAAAAAGCTGGACGATGCAATTTCCGCACGGTTGGATCGTGCCCATAGGAAGGCAATCGCGGAGCTCCGGGCCCCCGATGCCTGCGAGGCCGAGATCATAAGCTCGGGGAGGCTGATACCACAACGCCTACCATTAAAGTGGTATCGGAGTGGTATCGATGTGCTATCAACGAAATTCCAGGAATTCTCGGCCCAGCCTAAGCGATTGGAATCACTAGAATTTTTGGAGCGGGCGATCGGGATCGAACCGACGACATTCAGCTTGGGAAGCTGACGTTCTACCACTGAACTACGCCCGCGTGCCGACAGACGGAAACGGTCTCGACAGGCGAGTTCCGGCCCTTCAGCGGGGCGGACCATATCAGAGCGGCCCGCTTTGTCCACGGTCTCGTCGCGGCGTGCCGCGCGGGTTCACGTTCCCAAGGGGCGGGCTTTCCGATAGCGTATAGGCCGGTCCGGCCCATTGATCCGGCCCATCGCGCGACCGGGTCGGCTCGCCCCTTCGGCACGGCGCCCATCCCCAGCATGCGGATTGTCAAAAAGCACCGATGGATATCTCCTCCGCGCAGGGCGGCACGCACGCCACGATGAACGACGCCTCCGGCGGGTCGCCCCGCCTCGGCCCTCGTCTCGTTCTCGCCTCGGCCTCGCCGCGCCGGCTGGCGCTGCTGCAGCAGGCGGGCCTCGAACCCGACGCCCTGCTGCCCGCCGATATCGACGAAACCCCCAACACGTCCGAAGCACCGCGCGAACTCGCCCGGCGCCTCGCCCGGACCAAGCTCGACGTGGCGGGGGACGCCGCCCGACGTCGCGACGACATGCGCGACAGCTACATCGTCTCGGCCGATACGGTGGTGGCCGTGGGCCGGCGCGTCCTGCCGAAGGCGGAACTGGCCGACGAGGCCACGGATTGCCTGCGCCTGCTCTCCGGGCGCCAGCATCGCGTCTATACGGCCGTGTGCGTGCTCTCCCCCAAGGGCAACCGCCGCGAGCGCGTGGTGGAGACGCGGGTGCGGTTCAAGCGCCTCTCCGGCCGCGACATCGAAAGCTACATCGCCTCGGACGAGTGGCGGGGCAAGGCCGGCGGGTACGCCATCCAGGGCCTTGCCGGTTCCTTCGTGGTCAAGCTCGTCGGCTCGTATAGCGCCGTGGTCGGCCTGCCGCTCTACGAGACGATCAGCCTCCTCGACGGCGAGGGCTTTCCCGTGCGGCAAGCCTGGGGGGCGATGGCATGAGCGGGACCGTTCCCCCCAAACGCAAGCCGGAGCCGTGCCCGGTCTGCGCCAAGCCCGCGCAGGCGGAGTTCCAGCCCTTCTGCTCGACCCGCTGCGCCGATATCGACCTCGGCCGCTGGCTCACCGACCGCTATGCGATCCCCACCGACGAGGACGAAACCGAGGACGAGGCCCCGCCGCACTCATCCTGAGGGGAAGCCTCGGAAGAACATCTCAAACAGGTCCTGACGCGCGAGCCTCACACCTCCGCGAGGGGTAGCCAGGCCCGCCCGTCGCGGGCGAGCAGGGCCTCCGCCCCCGCGGGTCCGTCGCTGCCCGCCGCATAGGTCTCTACCGGAGCATCCCTCCAGGCCTGGATGAGGGGATCGACGGCGGCCCAGCCCGCCTCGATGGCGTCGGCCCGCTGAAACAAGGTCGGGTCGCCGACCATGCAATCGTAGATCAGGGTCTCGTAGCCGACGCTCGGCGCCTCGGCGAAGAAATCGCCGAACCGCACGGAGGAGGTGACCGCGCCGAGGCGCATGTCCGGCCCCGGCCGCTTGGCGTTCCACTGGGTGCTCAGCCCCTGGTCCGGGTCGATGTGGAGGTGCATGACGTTCGGCGCGAGAGCGGTGCCCGCGAACAGGCCGTGACTCGGCGGCTTGAAATGCACGGCGATCTCGGTGAGGCGCCCCGTCAGGCGCTTGCCGGTGCGCAGGTAGAACGGCACGCCGGCCCAGCGCGGGTTGTCGATGGTGAGCGTCAGGGCCGCGTAGGTCTCGGTGCGGGAATCGGCCGAGACGTCGGCCTCCTCGCGGTAGCCCCGCACGGCATGCCCCTGCTCTTCGCCGGGCGCATACTGGCCGCGCACCGCCCGGTCCGGCGTCGCCGGCCGCACGGCCTCCAGAATCCGCGCCTTCTCGTTGCGGATGTCCTCCGCATCGAAACTGCCGGGCGGCTCCATCGCCACCATGGACAGGAGCTGGAACAGGTGGTTCGGCACCATGTCGCGCAGCGCACCGGTGGGCTCGTAGAAGCCGCCGCGCTGCTCCACGCCGATGGTCTCGGCGGCGGTGATCTGCACGTGGTCGATGTGGCGGGCGTTCCAGATCGGCTCCAGCATGGCGTTGGCGAAGCGCAGCGCCAGGATGCTCTGCACCGTCTCCTTGCCGAGGAAGTGGTCGATGCGGAACACCTGACTCTCGTCGGCCTGGTTCAGGATGCGGGCGTTGAGGGCGCGCGCCGAGGCGAGATCGGTGCCGAACGGCTTCTCGATCACCACGCGGCGGAAGGCGCCCTCGCCTTCCTTCAGCAGGCCGGCGGCGCCGAGATGGTCCACCACCGGGCCGAAGAAGCGGGCGGAGACGGCGAGGTAGAAGATCGCATTGCCGCCGATGTCCCGGGCGAGCCGCTGGTACGTCTCCGCCGCCTCGAAATCCCCCTTGGTGAAGGTCAGGCGCTCACGGATGAAGCCCCAATGGGCGGGATCGATGGAGTCCGGATGGAATTCGGAGGTGTGGTCCTCGGTGAAGGACTGCATAGCCTGCGAGAGGTCGTCGCGCCATTGCTCGCTCGTGCGGTCGTTATGGTCGACCCCGACGATCTTGAGCCCGTCCGCCAGCAGGCCGTCCGAGGCGAGGTTGTAGAGGGCCGGCATCAGCAGGCGCTTCGTCAGGTCGCCGGCCGCCCCGAAGATGACGAGGGTACATGCCGGCGCCGTCCTGACCTCGTCGTTGGCGCGGGGCTGCTTGCCGTCGTTCACTGTGGCATCGGGATGGATCATGGGACGGGACACTCCGGGCATCGACGGCGGCGACGCCGGTCAAACCGCCGATGCCCTGCGCCGTTCCGACCGATGGTGCAAGGCAGCGATCACTCGTCCGTGCGGACCGCCTGTCCCCGGTCGATCGGCAGGCGGTCGCCCTTGAGTTCGTCGGGTGTCGGAAGGCTGCGCACGTCCCAGCCGCCGCCCAGCGCCCGGATGAGGCTCACCGCCGTGGTGAAGCGGTTGAGCCGCACCTGCAGGGCGGTCACTTCGTTGTTCAGTTCCAACGCCTGGGCGGTGATGACGGTGGTGAAGTTCTGGGTACCCGCCCGGTACTCGTTGAGGGTGATCTCCACCGCGCGGCGGGCCGAGGCCACGGCCTCCTCCTGCGCCGCCTGCTGGCGGGCGAGGATGCGCACGCCGGCGAGCCCGTTCTCCACCTCGGCGAAGGCGGTGAGCACGGTCTGGCGGTAGGTCGCCACCGTGGCGTCGTAGGCGGCTCTCGCGATCTGCACGGCGGCGGTGCGGGCGCCGCCATCGAGCAGGGTCTCGCTGCCGGCCGCGGCCACCGACCAGACCTGGTTCGCGGCCGAGAAGACGCCGTTGCTGGTCAGCCCCGAGACGCCGCCCGAACCTGAGAGGACCAGGGTCGGGTAGAAGGCCGCCACGGCGACGCCGATCTGCTCGCTCTGGGACTGCACGCTGCGCTCGGCCTGCGCGATGTCCGGGCGCCGCTCCAGCAGGGTGGAGGGAATGCCCACCGGAACCGCGGGCGGTGCCTTCGGCAGACTTCCCTTCGGCAGGGACAATTCAGAGGGCGGCCGTCCGATCAGCGTCGCGATGGCGTGTTCGAAGGTCGCACGCTGCAGCCCCACCGCGATGGCCTGGGCCTGGGTCGACTGCACCTGCGTCTGCGCCGTGATCACGTCGGAACGGGCCGCCACGCCGGCATTGTACTGGTTCTCGGTGATGGCGAGGCTCTTCTTGTAGGCCTCCACCGTCTCGTCGAGCAGGCGCTGCAGGGAATCCTGGTAGCGCAGGCTGAAATAGTTGGTGGCGACCTCGGACTGGATCGCCAGGCGCACGGCCGCCAGATCCGCCGCGCTCGCCTGAGCATTGGCGACCTCGCTCTCGATGTTGCGCCGGATGCGGCCGAACAGGTCGAGCTCCCACGAGGCCTGGGCCTGGAGCGAGACCGAGGTGCGCTCGGTGCCGAGCGTGCGCGAGCGCGTGATCGTCGGCGCGCCGATGACCGTGGGGTAGAGCGCCGAGCGCGCCTGGGCGACGAGGCCGCGCGCCTGGTCGTAGGAGGCCAGGGAGACGCGCAGGTTCTGGTTGTCCACGTCGACGAGCCGGATCAGCCGGTCGAGGGCGGGATCGCGGAACACGCGCCACCAATCGCCGCGCTCGGCCCCGTCATTGGGCTGCGCCGCGCGCCACCCCTTCCGCGTGGCGACATGGGCCACGCTGTCCTCGCGCATCCCCCCCTGCTTGAACGCCAGCGGCGTCTCCACGGACGGGCGCGAGTAATCGGGCCCGACCATGCAGCCGGAGAGGGTTGTCGCGAGGGCAAGGAGGGGCAGGCACCAACGCCCCTTCCCTCCCCCCCTTGCGGGGGAGGGTGGCCCTCGCGTCAGCGAGGGTCGGGAGAGGGCCGCGCCGTATCCGGAGAGGTCGCCCCCTCTCCCGCCTGCTCCGCAGGCACCCTCCCCCGCAGAGGGGGGAGGGGG